>JAKAIZ010000130.1 GCA_021814065.1 Nitrospirota bacterium
GGATACAGTCCTACGACACGCTCGCGCAAGCACTGGACAGCATGCGATAGTGGACCTCGGCGCCGCGAATATCTTTCTGGCGGTGGGCGGCGGCCTCGCAAGCGTGCTTTCTCCCTGCGTGCTCCCGGTCGTCCCCGTCATTGTTGCCGGCGCGGAGGCCCGCGACCGTCTCCGGCCGTTGCTCGTCGTCCTTGGGCTTTCTATCACGTTCATGGCCATGGGCGCCGTCTCATCGCTCTTCGGAGCGCTTCTTGCAGGCCGCACGCGGTACATCGAACAGGCCGGCGGCCTGATCATCCTCGTCATGGGGCTAATGCTCGTTTTGGACATAAACATCTTCAAACGTCTCTACCGGCTCTCGAACATACAGGTAAACTCGGAGGGACGTTTCGGAGGCCTCGTTCTCGGCATGGCCCTGGGGCTGGTATGGGTCCCATGCGTGGGGCCGGTACTGTCCGGCATCCTTGCCATGGTCGGCACTAGCGGCCGCCTTGCGCGCGGCATCGTCCTGCTGGGTTTTTATTCCGTCGGTTTTGCCGCCCCAATGCTTGCCGTAGCATACTCTTCCCATACGATCCAGCGCAGACTCAGGAAGGTGACGGGACATGAGAAACTCCTCCGTTATCTCGCTGGCGGCGTCCTTTTCGCCTTCGGCCTTTATGCGGTGTTCATAGGCAATTTTGCCTTTTAGTATTCCCGGAGGTCTGCTTTCCGCCGCTGCTGGTATAATGTAAGAAAAAAGAGCTGTCTGCCCGAACAGGAGGTGCAATGAGCAGTTTATTTACGCCTTTTTCTTTGGGACCGGTAGAGTTGCCGAACCGTGTAGTCGTCTCTCCCATGTGTCAGTACAGTGCAAATGACGGCGTCCCCGGAGACTGGCATCTCCACCATCTTATGCAGTTCGGCTATTCGGGAGCAGGGCTCGTAATGGTTGAAGCCACCGGGGTCGAGCGCCGCGGCAGGATCACGCACGGGTGTCTTGGACTGTATTCCGATGACTGCGAAGCTGCCCTCTCCCGGATCATCAATTCGGTGCGACGTGTATCCGGATCTACGCGCTTCGGCATCCAGCTTGCCCATGCCGGACGGAAGGCGTCCGCCAATGTCCCGTGGGTGAACGCAGGGGCACCTCTCGGGGAAGGCGAAGATCCCTGGAAGACGGTCGGGCCGTCGGCCGTTCCCTTCGGGGAGGGCTGGCACATTCCCGAGGCCTTGGATGAAAAGGGCATCGAAAGGACCACTGCTGCGTTTGTCGACGCTGCCCTAAGGGCCTCAAGAATCGGATTCGACGTGGTGGAGGTGCATGCCGCACACGGATATCTCCTCCATGAATTCCTTTCTCCTCTGTCCAATTTTCGTCAGGACTCTTACGGCGGCAGCCTCGAAAACAGGATGAGGTTTCCCCTGAATATCGTGAGGGCGGTACGTGCGGCGGTGCCGCGCGAGGTAGTAGTGGGGGCCCGGATAACTGGAAGCGACTGGGACGAAAAAGGGCTCGGGCCGGAAGACGCGATCCTGTTCGCACGCGAACTGAAGTCATTGGGAGCCGGGTATGTCTGCGTCTCTTCTGGCGGGATACTGCCCTCGATCCGGGTCCCTTCAACTGCGGGATATAATGTGCCAATTGCTGCAAAAGTAAAAGGCGAAGCGGGCGTCCCCGTCCGTGCTGTCGGCATGATCGTCACACCGGAACAGGCCGAAGAGGTCGTCGCCACCGGCAAGGCAGACCTGGTCTGTATGGCCCGCGCCTTCCTGGATAATCCGCGGTGGGTCTGGCACGCCGCTGAACTGCTCGGGGCTTCCGCGCACTATCCCCTCCAATATGCGAGGGCAAAGCGTTCTTCGTGGCCGGGGGCAGGTCTGATAAGACCTCTTCGGTCAGATCGTTCATAGGGAACTTTTTCCAATTCCGGCCGTCGCGCATTCCGCGGGAAAAAATTAAGGGCAGGCCTGGGGATCGGGGATAGGCCTGCCCATGGGGATCGAAGGTAAGTTCAATAATGGGGATCATTGGAGGGTCTTACCTTCAAAAATATAGTACCATACCCCTTTGCGGTTTGCCAACAGACGGTTGCCCCGAATATTCATTCAGGGGGGACAAAAAACTCAGATCTTCCGACATTCCACGTTATGACAAGTCGTCGTCCCTACCGCCAGCGGGATATAATCTAAACTTGTAAGTTTAGATTTGTTTTATTTTTGAATTTTACCTTTATTTTTTTATAATTTTTTGTTAAGTTTGAGTCTGTGGAAAAGGGGCTTAGAGAACACAGAATTTCGGTCGGCTTGGAAATAGGCGATATTTCGAGAAAAACCGGGATAGCCCCCAGATACCTGAATGCGATTGAAAAAGGGGATTTTGCGGCCGTTCCGGGTGACATCTACGTGAGAGGCTACATTAAGGAATATGCAAAATGTCTCAGCATCCCCTTCCCCGAGGCCTTGAGAGAATATGAAACATACCTTCATAGCAATGGCCGCGATGGGAAGAAGGCGGCCGCGGAAACCGCCAAGACAAGCAATTTTATGCTGAAACTAGAGCGTTTATTTCACCATAGGGAGGAATCCGAAACAGGTCAGGGGCAGCCCTGCCGATAATACAGGGTGCAGTTGGGAAGGGCAAAGGGGGGAAGGCCATTATGAGGCGGCCTTCCCCCCTTTGCCTATGAATTAGCCGGATCGGAATCTCCGGACCTCAGGCGGTCTGTTTTTGAGAGAGTGCGGCTACACCATCCACAACTTCTTCTTCATGCGCATGGACGGCTGATCCGCCGGGAAATATCTGCAGGTTGTAAGCACGTTCGCCATGTATGCTCTCATCGAGGCCGGTCACCTCGGCCTCTTCATCCACCCGAAGACCAACAACTGCCTTGACGATCATAAAAACTATGAAGGTCACAGTTCCGGTATAGACGACTGTCACACCCACGGCGATAAACTGTGTAAGAAGCTGGCCGGGATTGCCGTAGAGGAGACCCCTTCCGGCCGCGTTTATCGAGGGGTCGGCAAAAACACCTGTTAGGATTGCGCCGAGAGTGCCGGCCACACCATGTATGCCGAAGGCATCGAGTGTATCGTCATATCCAAACCTCGGCTTCATTGCCGCCACAGAGAAGAAGGCCACAATGCCTGCCGCGGCGCCGATGAAGAGCGCCCCTGAAACATTCACGAATCCTGCGGCGGGCGTTATCGCTACCAAACCCGCGACCGCGCCTGAGGCGAGACCGAGCACAGTCGGCTTCTTCGAGTGGATCCATTCGACCGCCATCCATGCAACAGCCGCAATTGCGGTCGCCGTATTTGTATTAAGAAACGCCGCGCCTGCGAGCCCGTTTGCGGCGAGCGCGGAGCCTGCGTTGAAGCCGAACCAACCGAACCAGAGGAGACCGGCGCCGGTGACCACAGATGTCAGGTTGTTCGGCAGAAGAGTTGCCTGACGCCTTTTGCCGAGGACAAGGGCGCCCACGAGGGCAGCGATACCGGCGTTGACATGAACGACCGTTCCTCCCGCAAAATCCAGCGCGCCGAGTTTCGCAAGAAACCCTCCGCCCCAGACCCAATGGGCGACCGGAAGATAGGCAAACGTCATCCACAAGACCGAAAATAGGACCCATGCCGAAAATTTCATACGCTCTATGTATGCACCACTTGCAAGGGCCACGGTAATCGCTGCAAAGGTAAGTTGGTACATAATAAAGATGAATTCGGGTATCGTCTTTGCGAGGTCGCTGATGCTGCCCACGCCGACACCCGAAAGGAGCAGCTTCGCACCGTTGCCGATTACCCCTCCTATGTCCCCGCTGAAAGACAGGGAATACCCGTACAGGATCCAGAGCACACTCACGATACAGAAGGCCGCAAACGACATCGCCATGGTGTTCAGCATATCCTTGCGCTTTGCGAGGCCGCCGTAAAACAGTGCAAGCCCCGGCAGAGTCATCAGCATGACCAGCGCCGTAGCCACGATCATCCACGCAGTGTCGCCCGTGTCGATCTTCGGCGCGTCCGCCGTTGCCGCGGCAGGGGCAGCGACACTCTGTCCGACCATCTCTGCAGCCGGAACTGGCTGCACCTTTTCCCCGGCGAAAACCAGGCCGGCCGGGACGATAAACCACAGCATCATTAAGACACCTATAAATCTTCTCACTTCTTCTCCTCCTTCGACTTGATTATCCTTATCACGCACAATATCATTCCGCCAACTGTTCATACTGGAAAACCCAGCTTCCGTCGTCCGGCCCGTTCACCGCTTATAGATCTGCCGGTCTGCGTCGTGACCGGCCCATCGCACCTCCTTCGTCCGGATCCCGTATTTGTCGATCTTGTAGGCAATCATCCTCTCGGTAATTCCGAGTCTTCTCGCGGCCCTGGCCATTACCCAGCCGCATTCCCTTAGGGCCTTGATGATCTCTTCTTTTTCGAGTTCCTGTATCTTGTCCTTCAGTGTTTCCATTATCCCACCTCACTCAAGATCCATAGATTGCGAAAAATATGCCAGGGCGTATGTTCTTGATTTATTTGAACATTGCAAAACCGGATCTAAGACAAAAATGTAGTAAAGTACAATTTTGTATGTCTTGCCCTGGGAGGGAGAATTCTATGCGAAAGCTGCAGGCCGTCGCGTCTGCGTGAAAAAGGCACGCGGGGAAACAGCAACGGACGCCTTGCTTTTGTACCGGAGATTACGAGAAAGAATAGCCGTTCAAGGGGATCCGGACAGCACCGATGGCTTCATTCCATCAGCCGGTGAAACTTGAGGGCGTATCTACAATTCAACGGCCCCCCCTGGCTTCAGTACTACGACGTTTCCCCGTTTCACGAGTTTTTTAAATTCCTCCGCCTTACCCGTCAGGGCCGGGAATGTGTCGAAATGCATGGGGATGATCGTCTGCGCCTCAAGAAATTCGTTGCAGGCGATGGATGCGGAGCGGGGGCCCATCGTAAACCGGTCTCCTATGGGAAGCAGGCAGATATCGGGGCCATAGAGCCTGTGGATAAGCTGCATATCGAGGAACAAGCCTGTGTCGCCGGCGTGGTAGATCCGGTGTCCCCCGAATTCGACCACATATCCGCAGGGGTTTCCACCGTATACTATCGATCCGTTTTCGATGAATCCGCTGCTGTGATATGCGGGGACCATATGGACTATCATGCCATCAAGTTCGATCGTGCCGCCGATATTCATCGGGTCAAAATTGGTGACACCCTTCAATTCGAGCCATTTGCATATCTCGAAGATAGCGACGACCTTCGATGCCCTCTTAGAAAGAGTCAAAGCATCACCTACATGGTCGGAATGAAGGTGCGTGAGAAGCAGGTAGTCTAATCCTTCGGACAATAATCCCGCTAACCCTTTTGGGAAAGCGGGGTTCCCCGTCATGAAGGGATCGACAACAACCCTCCTTCCCTCATTCTGAAAAAGAAACGCCGAATGACCGAGCCAGGTAATTTTCATACATATTTTTTATCACAAAAAAACCCGGAGAGCAAGCAGAACTTCAGCGAGGGCTGCCTCCATGAGACTTTTCTATCCGCCACCGGCATGGGAACGACTCTGCCCCACCGCCCTGCGCCTTTTTCAAAGCGTCGGGGAATAGCCCGGCAGACCCCGGGGAGATCTCGAAGATAGCCCGTTAAGGTCGAAAAGCACTTTCATTGTAAAATCCCCGGGGGTTTTAACCGCCTCGACACGGAAGCCCCAGCATTGTTTCTTGTATCTCATGTTAATCGTCAGGTTCCTCAATCCTCCGCCCTTTGCGTCATACCAGAGCTGCCCGGCCACATCTACCAGCTTGTGAGGACTGAAAGCGACGTAGGTGGTGTACATAAAAACGTCCTCTTGCCTGTTATACCTTTCTCCGACCGCAAAGTTGGCATCAAACACCTTGAAGCCCACGTCCGAGGTAAGCGTTTCGATCTTTCCGGTGTTGACGTCGTATGTCGCCTCCAGAATGAGTGGGAGAGGAGTATTAAAATTCATATCAAGCCTCAAAGGCAGAAAAGGCCGGTTCCCGTTGTAGGTGTCCAAAGGCTGAGTAAGCCGTATCGCAAAAAGTTGCCTGCCTCCGATCAGCCCCCGGTTCAGGACGCTAAGTTCGACATTCGACGTCTTCCCGTAGAGTTCGGCAGAATCGAGGACCAGAAGTGAGTTGTCGGAACTGTAGATGAAGTGATATCTGACGGACGGTTCGATGATGTGCGTGAAGGAAGAGTATTTCTTATACAACCTGGTATGTCCCGTGACGTCGTATTCGAACGCCGCCCTCTGTGTCACCTTCCCCGGGTCCTGCTCCCCATAATAGGAATACGCCGTATCCCTCAGCGCAACCGACTGGGTCACGACAAAATCCTTCCCCATGGAATGGAGGAGTTTCGGATAAATGTCCACTCTCCCCGCAGATACGCCCTTCTCGCTCCAGAAGTTCGCCGCGTTCAACGATGCCGACAGCATGAAATCACCGAGCGGGGTATAATTCCGGACGTATCCGACCTCGGGGAGTCTTTGGGGTACGACAGAAGTGTCGTTTTTCAGGTCCTGGCTGTATTGGGAAAGAAGATAGAGCCTCGAGTCCGGCAGGGGGAGATTGAGCTCTCCGACTGATTCGAGATAACGCATGATCTTCACATTCCAGCGCGAACTGTACACCTGGTAAAAATCCTTATAGTTGATGTAATTGACATCGAGGTACCCGCCCAGCCCAGTGGAATGACGGTTCTCGTAAGAGCCCCTCACCTCCCAAAAGTCTTTGTCCAGCTCGGTATCCCTTATGTGATATGCCCACCAGTTCGCGCTGATTTCCCCCGGCTCGATAAACCGGTACTCAAGTCCCGTTCCTATTCCACGCTTGCTGAAGCTATCGAGCACTAACGTTGCGTCGCGGTTTTCGGAGATCGCCCAGTAAAAAGGCAGGCTGAGCGAGAAACCGCGGGTACTGCTGTTGGCAACAAGCGGCATCAAGAGTCCCGTCTGCCTCTCTTTTATCAGCGAGGCCCATAAATAGGGAGTATAAAACACAGGGAGGTCCTTGATGCGAAAGGTGGTGTCACGCGAAGTAAGGCGCTTGTCTACGACTGCGTTGACATCTCTTCCTTTAAAACACCACGCAGGCACCGGCGCGTCGCAGGTGGTAAAGGTCGCATCGGGGCTGAAATAGTAGTCTTCGCCGCGCTTATCTATCTCTCTCCCTGAGATGTGGTAATTGTACTTCTTGTAAAAGACCTCTGCGCCGACAAGCCTGCCTGTCCTGGCGTCGAGGTTCATCTCTGCCTTTTCCGCAGTGATCGAAGTCTCAGGGTCATTGTAAGTCAGGTGCCCAGGGATCACCGCTTCGGAACTGTCTTCATAATACGTGATCTCTGCGGACCGCAGAACAGCCCCTTCCCTGTCGATCGTAACCGATCCGGTGGCAACATATTTCTTCATTTCCCCGAAATATTCCAGCTTGTCCGCAGTAATGACAGTCTGGGCTTCCTCGGCAAAGCAGCTCAGCGTGAAAAGTGAAAGGTGAAGAGTGAAAAGTGAAATAAGAAACAGAAAAATGAACGGCTTATTTAGGTTCTTCCCCGTGTTTTCACACTTTTCCTTTACCTTTACCCTTTTACTTTTCACTGTATTTCATTCCCTCAGTCGCGTGAGCACACCTTTGCCTCCCAGAAACTCCTTCGCCTCCCCGATGGTATAGAACGAACCGGTAATCAGGATCAGGTCTCCGGGCCGCTGCAACTCTTCTGCCTTGACAATCGCCCCTGCAACACTCTGAGCGACGATCGACGGATATCCCATTTTTGCGGCCGCCGCGGCCAGTCTTTCGGGAGAGGCAGCCCTGCCGTATGCCGGCGCCGCAAAAAGTATTTCTGCAGCAAGCGGCAGGAGGGGGCCCAGTATGCCATCGATGTCCTTGTCCCCCATGGCACCGATGACCAGGATAATTCTCCTGTACCGGGCAAGTACGATCTTTTTCAGGTGGTCGGAGAGGGCCAGGGAGGCCTGGGGATTGTGAGCAGCGTCGATGAGAACCGGCGGGTCGTCCTTCACGAGTTCGAGTCTTCCCGGCCAGCGTACGTCTGTGAGTCCTTTCCGGATATCGAACCGGAGGCCGGGAAATTTCGAGGATATCACCTCGATCGTCTTCAAGGCCAGAGAGGCGTTGACCATCTGATAGCTGCCCGGGAGCGGAACACGAAGGTCCCGATAATCCCCGTTGCCGGAATAATGCAACGTAATCCCGCCGAACGACTCAGCGACCAGACCGGCAGTAAACTCCTTTCCGAACGTATGGAGCGCGGAGTGCTTCCCGGCAGACTTCGCAACAATTACATCCAGCGCTTCCGCTTCATGGTCTGCGCTCACGACAGAAACGCCCTCTTTTATGATTCCCGCTTTTTCCTTTGCGATCTCGGCCAACGTGCTGCCGAGAAAATCACAATGGTCAAGGCCGATCCTGGTGATGACTGAGACCTCGGGCACGATCACGTTCGTTGCATCGAGCCGTCCTCCCAGTCCTGTTTCGACCACCGCCCACTCGACCCCCTTGTTTCTGAAATGGAGAAAAGCCATCGCGGTCACGACCTCGAAAAAGGTCGGGGAAAAATCTTCGATCTTCCCGGCTGCGCTCTTCACCTCTTCTGCAAGGGCTATTACTTCATCTTCGCCGGTCTCTTCTCCGTTGATTCTGATCCGTTCTGTAAAGCTGAGAAGATGGGGGGAGGTGAAAAGCCCGGTCCTGACGCCCGAGGTCCGCAGGATCGATTCGATCATCGCAGAGGTCGAGCCCTTCCCGTTCGTTCCCGCCACATGGACAGAGCGGAAGGCATGATGGGGATTGCCGAATATCGACATAAGCGTCCGGATATTATCCAGCCCGAATTTCATCCCGTGCTGCTGAAGGCCATAGAGGTATCCGATCGCCTGCTGATAACTCATGTGAGCAGTTCTATGATCTTTGCGACGATTTTCTTGATATCTTTCCTGTCGACTATCTTGTCGATGAACCCGTGTTCGAGCAGAAACTCTGCCCGCTGGAAATCCTCGGGGAGTTGCTGTTTGATCGTCTGCTCGATCACTCCCCGCCCGGCGAATCCTACGAGGCTCTTGGGTTCGGCAAGGATGATGTCGCCCAGCATGGCAAAACTCGCCGTGACCCCTCCGAACGTCGGATCGGCGAGAATCGAGATGTACAGCGCCCCGTTGTCCTTTAACCTCCCCACCGCAGCAGAGACCCTTGCCATCTGCATCAGGGAAAAGATGCCTTCCTGCATCCTGGCGCCCCCCGAGGAGGCGACCGTGACAAGGGGCCTCCCGCTTTCGAGCGCCGCCTCAGCGGCCCGCACGATCTTCTCCCCCACAACCGAGCCCATGCTGCCGCCGACAAAGGAAAAGTCCATGATCACCAGGATCACGGGATGTCCTTCAACCGTCGCCTCCCCTGAAATAGCTGCGTCCTCGAGGCCGGTCTTCTTCCTGTTCTCCTCGAGTTTCTCGCGATAGGGTACCTTGTCCCGGAAGGCGAGAGGGTCGTTGGACGTAAGCCCGGCGTCCATCTCGATGAAGCTGCCTTCGTCCACGAGAAGACCGAGCCTCTCCCTGGCGCTGATCCGGAAGTGGTAGTTGCATTTGGGACATATCTGAAGATTTTTCTCTATCTCCCGCTTGTAAATGATCTCGCGGCAGCTCTCGCACTTCACCCATAGCCCCTCGGGGATCTTCACTTTCTTGTCTGTTTTTATTTCTTTGCTTTTCTTAAACCATGCCATAACAGCACCCTC
>JAKAIZ010000131.1 GCA_021814065.1 Nitrospirota bacterium
CGCTCAGGAGATAGTCGGGTATCTGCCGCCGGTAGTGCAGAAAAGGATAGCCAAGGGGATGAACATACCCGAGGCGGAGGTTCACAGCGTAGTGTCCTTTTACTCGTTCTTTACGATGAAGCCGAGGGGAGACCACAATATCAGGGTCTGTCTCGGCACCGCCTGCTATGTAAAAGGCATCGAGGGGGTCCTAAAGAAGATCCAGGATACGCTGAAGATAAATGTGGGAGAGACCACCCAGGACAGGAAGTTCTCTATCGAGGCCGTCAGGTGCCTCGGCGCGTGCGGTCTCGCCCCGGTCATGGTCATAGACCAGGAGACGTACGGCGCCATGTCGCCAAAAAAGGCACTCGAGAAAATCAGTCAATTCGATCCGACTATTTTAGAGTCGGCTCCCGCCGAACAGGCGGAAGAAATGGCCGAGAAGGAGGCTTAATATGCCGAGATTAACGATAGATGACTTAAAGAAAATCAAGGAAAAACACCGCTCCGACTTCACCCTTCGCGAAGGCGGCTACCGGGCTAAGGTGACCGTCCATATGGGCACCTGCGGAATCGCCGCGGGCGCCAGGGCGGTGATGACCGCGCTCATGGACGAGATCACAAAAGCAAACATAACCGACGTGATCGTAACAACCTCCGGCTGCGCAGGCCTCTGCGCGAAAGAGCCGCTGGCTACCGTCGAGATCATGAACCATCCGCCGGTGAAGTACTGCGACCTGAACGACGAGAAGATGCGTGAGATATTCAGGGAGCATATCATGGCCGGTAACCCGGTCGAAAAATACGCGCTGGTGGCCGGATGCGAATCGACCTACTGATGCCGGGCAAAGGGAAAAAGAGAGGCAGAGAATACCTTATCTTTACCTCTGCCTGTTCATTCAAGAATTCGAGGAGGATATAGATGGACAAGGTACGTGCAAATCTGATGTTATGCGCAGGCACGGGCTGCGTGGCCAGCGGGACGCCAAAGGTAAAGGAGGCGCTCCTGGAAGAGTTGAAGAAGAGGGGCCTCGATGAGGAGATCAAGCTCGTCCTCACCGGCTGCAACGGGTATTGCGCAGAAGGCCCCGTCATGGCGGTGTACCCGGACCAGGTCTTCTATCAGAAGGTGACGGTCGAGGACATTCCAATCCTGGTCGAGGAGCATTTCCTGAAGGGAAGGCCTTACCAGAAGCTGATGTTCAAGGAGCCGGAGAAGAAGACCGCGATCCCGCGCATGGGCGACATCCCCTTCTTCAAGCACCAGGTACTCAGGGTGCTGCGGAACAAGGGGCTTATCGACCCTGAAAAGATCGAGGAATACATCTCCAGGGACGGATATCAGGCGATGGCTAAGGCGCTGACCGAGATGACGTCCGAAGATATCGTGAAGGTGGTTAAGGACTCGGGCCTGAGGGGAAGAGGGGGCGCGGGGTTCCCGACAGGCCTGAAGTGGGATTTTGCCTCGAAGGTCAAGTCCGACATTAAATACATGCTCTGTAACGGCGATGAGGGAGACCCCGGCGCGTTTATGGACAGGTCGGTCATGGAGGCAGACCCCCACTCCGTAATCGAGGGCATGGTCATAGGGGCCAAGGCGATCGGCGCGCATCATGGATATATTTATGTGAGGGCGGAATATCCCCTTGCGGTAAAACGCCTGCAGCTGGCGATAGACCAGGCGACCGAGTCCGGGCTCCTCGGCGGGAATATCCTCGGGACCGGCTTCGATTTTCACCTCGAGATATATCTCGGGGCAGGCGCCTTTGTCTGCGGCGAAGAGACGGCTCTTATGCGTTCCCTCGAAGGCAAGCGCGGCATGCCGCGTCCGAGGCCGCCCTTCCCGGCCCACAAGGGACTCTGGGACAAGCCTTCAGTCCTGAACAACGTCGAAACGCTGGCCCAGATAGCCCCTATCATCATGAACGGATCGGAGTGGTACAGGAGCCTCGGCACGGAAAAAAGCGCAGGCACAAAAGTCTTCGCTCTGACCGGTGCGGTCAACAACGTAGGACTCGTCGAGGTGCCGATGGGCATCCCGCTCAGGACGATCATCTACGACATAGGAGGCGGGATAAGAAAAGGAAGGAAATTCAAGGCAGTCCAGCTGGGCGGCCCTTCGGGCGGTTGCATCCCCGAAAGCCACCTCAATACGCCCGTCACGTACGAGGACATCGTCGCCACTGGCGCGATTGTCGGCTCCGGCGGTATGGTCGTCATGGACGACAACACCTGTATGGTCGGCACCGCCAAATTCTTCCTGGAATTTACTGCGGATGAATCCTGCGGAAAGTGCACTCCCTGCAGGGTCGGCACAAAGATACTTCTCGACATGCTCACCGATATCACAGAGGGCAAAGGCAAAGAGTCCGATATAGAAACGCTTCTCGACCTCGGCAGGGACATCATCTCCACCTCCCTCTGCGGGCTCGGCCAGACCGCGCCGAACCCTGTCCTCACAACGATAAAATACTTCAGGGACGAATACGAATCACATATCAGGGACAAATGGTGCAAGGCAGGGGTCTGCCGCAACCTCACCACCTTCTGGATCGACGAAAAACTCTGCAAAGGGTGCGGCGCATGCCTGAGGGCATGCCCTTCGAAGGCGATCATAGGGGAAAAGAAGCAGCCGCACAAGATCATCCAGGAGGTCTGTGTCCATTGCAGGACCTGCTATGAGGCATGCAAATTCAAGTCGATCAAGATCCTTCCTGCCGGCTTCGAGGGGGACCCGTCGGAACTCCTTGAGGCTGCTGCGGCAGCCGGCGAAGGGAAGAAGGGAGACTCAAAATGATAGAGCTTACGATAAACGATAAAAAGATATCCGTAGAGGACGGCACCACGATCCTGAAGGCCGCACAGCAAAACGGCATAAGGATCCCGAACATGTGTTACGACAGGAGGCTCAGGCCTTACGGAGGCTGCAGACTGTGTGTGGTCGAAGCGGAAGGGCAACCGAGACTTTTCGCCGCCTGCTCGACCCCGGCGGCAGCCGGAATGGTCATAAAGACCGATACGCCGAAGCTGAGAAAGGCGCGGCAGACCGTCCTCGAACTCCTGCTCATCCACCATCCGCTCGACTGCCCGATCTGCGACAAGGCAGGAGAATGCGACCTGCAGGACATCGCCTATGAATACGGCAAGCCCGAAGGCCGTTTTATCAGACACAGGAAGTCTGCCCCGCCGGACGTGAGGGGCCCGCTCGTGGAACTCACGGCCAACAGGTGCATTCTTTGCGGGAAATGTGTGAGGGTATGCGCTGAGCATCAGGGCAGGGGAGCGCTCGGACTGATCGGCCGGGGTTTTTCTACTGTCGTTCAGCCTGCATTCGGCGAGATCCTCGAATGCGATTACTGCGGACAGTGCATCGACATCTGCCCCACCGGCGCGCTTCTTCCAAAACCTTTCAAGTACCAGGCCCGTGCGTGGTTCCTTGAAGAAAAGGACACGATATGTCCGTTCTGCGGATGCGGGTGCACCCTGACCCTCGGCACAAGGGAGGGGAAGGTGATGCGGTCGAGGGCGAAAGAGGACAACGGCAGAAGCGAAGGCAATCTCTGCGGCAGGGGCAGGTTCGGCTTTGACTATATATACAGCGAAAACCGCCTGAAGACGCCCCTTATAAGAAAAGAAGGGGTGCTCGTGCCCGCGACATGGGACGAGGCCCTGAACTATATCAGCGAAAGCCTGAAATATGTAATCGGCACCTACGGAAAAGAATCCGTCGGTGCGATAGGTTCGCACCGGTGCACCAATGAAGACAACTTCATGTTGAGGAAATTCATGACCACCGTCGTCGGATCTCCCCATCTGGACTCTTCTGCGGCCTTCGGCTATTCCAAGGTACAGGCCGCCCTTGCCAAGGCGTTCGGCCTCAAATCCCACCCGATAAACCTGAAGTCGCCGCTCGGCAAGGAAGTAATTCTCATAGTAGAATCAGACCTCAGCATCACTCACCCCATATATGCACTGAACATACTTCAGGCCAAGAGGGACGGCTCGAGACTGATCGTTGCGGACTCTCGCGAGACAAAGTTGTCGAAACACAGTTCGGACAGCATAAAGATGCGGCAGGGGACCTCGGTGGCATTCCTCAACGGGATAATGAAGATTATCGTGGACAAAGGCCTCTTCAACCGCGAGATCGTCTCGAAGATCGAGGGCTTCGCCGGGTTCGAAAAGGGGCTTGCCGATTATACTCCCGACAAGGTTTCCAAGATCACCGGCATCCCGGCGGAAGAACTGATCTCGGCGGCAGAGACCCTCGCAAAGGCTAAGTCCAGGATGGTTTCGCTGACGGTGGGGCTTTCCGAAAACACCAAGGGGAACGATACAGTTCTTGCCGCCTCGAACCTGATCATTCTTCTGGGGGAGGAGGCGGACGCCCTGCAGATACCCGCTGAATACGCGAATACTTACGGACTATACACGATGGGCATACGGCCGGATGCGGGGGGACCGCAGGGGAAAGACCTATTTACGATGCTATATGAGCCCGGCTCACTCCATGCGCTCTATATCATGGGTGAAGATCCTGTCAGCGCCTTCCCCTATAATTCGAAGATCATAGGGGCGCTCAAGTCTCTCGAACTGCTGATCGTCCAGGACATCGCAATGACCGAGACGGCGAAGTTCGCCCATGTCGTATTACCGGCATCGAGCTGGGCCGAAAAGGGAGGGACTTTCATCAACGCCGAAGGGGTCACCCAGAATCTTCAGCGGATCGTCGAACCGACCGGGCAGTCGATGCCGGACTGGCAGATACTGAGGAACCTCTCCCTGTCATTGGGGAAAGAGATTGCGGTGAGGAACCTGGAAGACGTCTCTTCCGAGATAAAAAACACGGTCCGGCAGGAGCAGGGCATTTCCGACAGGAGGATATTCCATCCCGTCAACCATGCCCCAGGAGAGGAGACCGACGCGGAGTATCCGCTGAGCCTCGTTACGAGGGACGTATTGCAGCACTCCGGAACGATGTCGACAAGGTCGAAGGCTCTCGATCTTGTCGTCTCCGAGGCGTTCCTCGAGATCAGCGAGGAGGACGCGAAGAAGTACGGCATTACAGACAACAGCCATGTGAAGGTCTCATCCCGCCGCGGCACAGTCTACCTGAAGTCAAAGATCACCGATGCCGTTTCTGAAGGGGCCATTCATACGTCGATCCACTTTCCTCACGGCCGGGTAAACGCCCTCACTTATCCGTCGGAGAACGGATCGGCCTTCAAGGACGCAGTGAAAGTGGAAGCGGTAAAAGGCTGACCCTCCCGGGTCATCGACGGGCATGACATTAGACGACATAAAGGGCATTCTCGGGGCCCTCGCCCTGACCGGAAGGGGCGATATGAAGATAGATATCGGGCGGGCATATTGCGCAGACCTTATGAGCGATGTGCTCGCCTTCTCCATAACCAACTCTTTGTTGATCACCGGTCTCACCAACGCCCAGGTGGTCAGGACAGCTGAAGTGGCGGACATAAAAGCGATCGTCTTTGTCCAAAACAAAAGGCCGGACATTCAGACAATCGCCATGGCGGAGGCCAAGAACATCCCCCTCTTCGTCACCGAACTTTCCATGTTCGACACCTGCGGCAGACTCTACGAAAGGGGGCTGAGGAGCCAGATGGGGCAGACGGTATGACCGGGGATGAGGACGGGGTCTTCTTTCTGACCGGTAAGGACTTCGCCAATGCAGGTTCCGCATCGAGCAATTTAAAGGGCATCCTCGAAAAAAGAGGGATCCCTGCAGAGATAATCAGGAGGGCCTCAATCGCGGCCTTCGAGGCCGAGATGAATGTGATCATCTATGCCGTTGCCGGGATGATGCATTACACAATCACGCCGGAGAGGATAAAGGTCGTGCTTCAGGATATGGGACCCGGGATCCCCGATATCGGCCTCGCGATGCAGGAGGGCTACTCGACCGCACCGGATTACATACGGGAGATGGGGTTCGGCTCAGGCATGGGCCTCCCGAACATCAAAAGGAATGCCGACAAACTCACGATCAATTCGGTTGTGGGCGAAGGCACGACGGTCGAATTCGTGATATCTCTGGAGAGGAGCGGGCGATGAAACTATTCGAACTGGTAGAGAGTCTGTCCCTTGACGTCAAAACTCCCGGTGCCGACCTGACGCGGGAAGTGACCGGAGGCTACGTGAGCGACCTGCTTTCCGACGTCATCGGTCATGCGCCTGAGGGCGCAGTCTGGGTAACCCTTCAGGCCCATGTCAATATCGTCGCGGTCGCTTCGCTCAAGGGGCTCGCGGGAATCATACTGGCGAACAACAGGTCACCTGAAGAAGGCACGCTGAGGAAGGCTTCGGAAGTGAATGTCCCGGTCATGACGAGCGGGCTTCCCGCCTTCGAACTCGTCGGCAGGCTCTATGCCCTCGGCCTGAGATGCCGGTAGAATTCATCGCCGACCTCCATATCCATACCTGCCTTTCACCCTGCGCCGAGCTCTCGATGACGCCGCGGGACATCGTCGAAAAGGCCGCATCGATGGGGATCAACATCATCGCCGTATGTGACCACAATTCCGCCGAGAACGTTGCCGTCACTCACGGCCTTGCCGGGGCAAAGGGTATTACGGTCATTCCGGGCATGGAGATCTGTTCCTCCGAGGAAGTACACATACTCGGGCTCTTCGGACGGCTCGAAGACGCCTTCAAAATGCAGGAGACCGTGTACGAACATCTACAGCGCGGAGAAAACGACGAGGAGACCTTCGGGATGCAGGTGGTCGTCAACGGCGTCAACGAGGTCCTGGGGTTCAACAAAAGACTTCTGATAGGGGCGACGGACCTTTCCGTCAATGCGGTGGTCGATTTCATCCACAGCTTCGGCGGCCTCGCCGTAGCCAGCCACATCGACCGCGAAGGCTTCGGCATCGTCGGCCAGCTCGGGTTCATACCGGCTGAACTACAGTTCGATGCGCTCGAAATTTCGCGCGGGACAGAACCTGAACGCGCGAGAGAACGATTTGCGGCCTATCGGCATTTCCCCTGGATTTCGTCTTCGGACGCCCACCGGCTGGAGGACATCGGGAAGAGGACGACAAGTCTCTTTCTGCGCCACTCGACATTCGATGAACTCTGTTTGGCACTGAAGGGGGTAGACGGCCGGAAGGTGATATTCTGAGAAGAACCGATGAAAGATATCTCTCTTCATATTCTTGACATAGCGCAGAATTCGGTTGCCGCCGGCGCAACGCGCATCGCAATACGCATTACCGACAACGCCTCTGAAGACAGTTTTGTTCTGGAGATAGAAGATAACGGCAGTGGAATTCCGCGGGACCTTCTGGAAAAGGTCCTCGACCCCTTTTTCACGTCGCGCACGACACGCAATGTGGGACTCGGCCTTTCGCTGCTCGCCCAGTCCGCAAGGGACACCGGCGGCGACGTTTCGGTAGAATCCGAGGAGGGCGCGGGTACCAGGGTCAGGGCCAGATTCAGGCCCTCCCATATCGATATGAAGCCGCTCGGCAATATCGCCGATACGCTGCTGGTGCTGATCGCCGCCAATCCCATGATCGATTTCTTCTTCTCCTACGAAAAGCCTTCGAAAAGATACGTGCTTGATACACAGGAGATAAAGGCGCAACTCGAAGAGGTGCCTATCACCTCCCCTGATGTCCTGTTATTGCTGAAAGATGAGTTGCGGAAATCGCTTGGCCGGATCATTCCCGTCCCGGAATAAATAGGTTTAATCCTTAGCGCGAACCAACCATAAAATGCGTCGGGGGGAAAACATGTGTAAAATATATCATATGCACGGCAGCAGAGAGGAAGAGCGTTGATCCCTTATAAAGACGACAACCCTACAAAAACGACTCCTTTCGTCACCCTTATCATTATTGCGCTGAACATCTCGGTCTTTGTGCTTCAGTTGCTTTCCACGAGGGGTAGCCAGCAGATCGCGTATGATTACGGGGCAATACCGCAATACATCCTTCACTTTCACTCGGACCAGCCCATACCCGCACCCCTCACCATATTCACCTCAATGTTCATGCACGGAGGGCTGATGCACATCGGCGGGAACATGCTCTACTTCTGGATCTTCGGCAACAATATCGAAGACCGGCTCGGTCACCTACGGTTTGTTTTTTTCTATCTCTTCTGCGGCGTGGTAGCGGCCTTTGCCCATGCGCTTTCATCCCCGGGGTCCGCGATCCCGATGATCGGGGCAAGCGGCGCCATTGCCGGGGTGCTCGGCGCATACCTACTCCTGTTTCCGTCGGCGAGGGTCCATACGATCGTCTTCTTCGGATTTTTCGTCCAGGTCATACGGATTCCGGCCTTGATAGTTATCGGGTTTTGGGCTATGATACAATTCGTGAGCGGCTTGATCGGCCAGGGAATGTTGCACCAGGGGGGCACTGCCTGGTTCGCCCATGTGGGCGGTTTTATTGCAGGTCTGATTACGATCAAATTGTGGTTGCCAAGGAGGAACTATACGTGGTAGTCGGCTGTCCGAAGTGCAAAGTGCGTCTGAAGGTCGATGAGACGAAGCTGCCGCCCTCGGGTTCGCGGTTCAAATGTCCCAGATGCGCCACCGTTCTCCTCGTAAGAAAGCCTGCCGCAGCAGAGAAGAAGGTCCTTGAGAAGAACAAAATACTCGCGGCCCATTCCAACCCGGACACTCTCAGGAAGATCGTCGGAATGTTGACTGATCAGGGGTACAAAGTAGTTACCGCTGCCGACGGAATCGACGTCATGGTCAAGGCGCTGAAAGAGCTTCCGTTTCTCTCTATCGTCGAGGTGGCCCTTCCCAAAATTTACGGCTTCGAGGTGTGCAAGAGGCTGAAGATGCGGGCAGAAACAAAAGAAATGAAATTCTTGCTGGTCCCCTCGATCTATGACAAGACCAAATACAGGAGGGACCCCGTCTCGCTGTATGGCGCTGACGAATATATCGAAGACCACGATATTTCCACGCAACTCCTCGACAAGATCGATAAACTACGCGGGGCCGGGGAGGCAGAAAAACCAGGAGAGCCTGTTGAGACCGAAACAAAACAGCCTGCGGCGCCACAGCCGGAGCCGACTCCCCAACCTATAGTGAAGATCACCGCACCACCTGCGCCGAAGGGAGATACCGACGAGAGGATCGAAAAGGCAAAAAGACTTGCGCGGACAATCATCAATGACATCTATCTTTACAACTCTGCCAAGTTTGACGATTCGCTCCGTAGCGACAGCTTTTATAAGGTGTTCGCTGCTGAACTAAAAGAAGGCAAAAAATTATACGACCTCAGGATTCCCCAGGAAATCCGCAATATCGATGATTTTTACAGGGAGGCGATAGAAAATTTCCTCTCCGCCAAGAAAAAAACGCTCCAATAATTTATCAGAAAATTCGAGAAATCAAGAGATAGAGCGAAAAAAAAGCAGCTTTTAGATTTTTTCCCCGAAAAAAAGGCCTTGCGTAACCTTCACTTTATTTTGTATATTAGCACTCACTTGCATTGAGTGCTAACAATCCCAACCTAGCAAACAGAAGAAAGGAGAAGAGTCTATGAAATTCAAGCCACTGAAGGACAGGGTTTTCGTGAAGTACTCCGAAGAGGGC
>JAKAIZ010000132.1 GCA_021814065.1 Nitrospirota bacterium
CCACGTCGCCAACCTCATCCTGAGACAGCACTATCTCCTAGCCGGATACAGGCAGGGCTTTTCGATCATCGACCGGGAAGACTCCCGCGAACTTTTTGAGTCCTGCGTCTCCGAGATCTTCAGGAAGGAGATCGTGCTCCCGAAGGGTGCGGTCTTCGCCGAGATCTGCAGCCTCTCGAAAAATACCGGCTCGGCGACGCCGGAGGTCGTGACGCTGAGGTTTCCCCATTTCGTGAACGCAATCGAGGAGATCGAAAAGGTGATCGCGCTTTATGAAAAGAAGAAATTTACGCTGAACCTCATGGACTTCGACGACCTCCTCGTCTCATGGAAGAAGATATTCGAAGGCCAGGAGAAGATCCGCGAATATTATTCTCTCAAGTTCAGGCATATCCTTGTCGACGAATACCAGGACACAAACAAGCTGCAGTCCGACATCATCGACCTCACCGTCGGGGGCGACCGGAACCTGATGGTAGTGGGCGACGACGCCCAGTCGATCTATTCCTTCAGGGGGGCCAATTTCGAGAACATCCTGCGGTTTCCGGAACGTTATCCCGACGCGGTAATCTTCAAACTGACTACCAACTACCGGTCCACCCCCGAGATACTCTATCTCGCAAACAGGATCATCGCGAACAACAGGAAGCAGTTTTCTAAGGAGTTGCAGGCGGTCCGGCAGGCCGGCGAGACGCCGAACGTGGTGCCGCTCAAAGACGTCTTCGAAGAGGCGGAATTCGTCGCCTCGGTGATCATCGACATGAATGCAGACGGAAGGTCTTTCGACGATATCGCGGTGCTCTACCGGTCTCATTACCAGTCTATGCAGCTGCAGATGGAATTGCAGAGGAGGGGAATCCCTTTCGAAGTCCGGTCCGGTCTGAAGTTCTTCGAACAGGCCCACGTCAAGGACATCGTCTCCTACCTGAGGATCATCGTAAACCCCTTTGACGAGATCAGCTGGAAGAGGGTCCTCAAGCTGGTCAGGGGCATAGGGAACATCACCGCAGGCAAGATATGGGAATTCATCGCCAGGTCCGACAGCCCTGCAGACGCTCTGCCGGAGGCATACCGGACTGTGCCGAAGAAATCCGCCGACGGATTCAACCGTCTTGTCGGCGCCCTCGGGGAACTGAGGGCCGAGAAATATCTTTCCTCTCCGTCCTCGGCGATTGAATATGTCCTGAACAACGGATACGAGGACTACCTGTACAACACTTATCCCAATGCGGAAATGCGGATAGAGGACATCCAGCAGATGTCGAGGTTCGCCCTCCGTTACGATTCTCTCGATACGTTTCTGAGCGAACTCGCGCTCCAGGGCGTGGCCGAGACCGAAGCCGGGGATGCCGACCGCTCAGAAGGGAAAGTGGTCCTCTCGACGGTGCACCAGGCAAAGGGACTCGAATGGGAAGCGGTCTTCCTCATAGGGATGAACGACGGGAAGTTCCCCTCCGCAAAATCGCTCAAGAGCGACGACGAGGAAGAGGAACGGCGTCTCTTTTACGTCGGCGTCACGAGGGCAAAAGAGGACCTGCGCCTGTGTTACCCGATTTCGTACGAGGACTGGAACACGCTCGGATTTCTGAGGCCGTCCCGCTTCCTCAAAGAACTGCCGAAAGATTCCTTTGAGGAGATGACCGTAGAGGATGTATAATAGCGGTCATTGCGTAGGGAGCAAGCAAAAATGCAGGGTCCGTGCGGAGCCTCAGATTATGGATCTTTTTCAGCACATTCGCCTTTTTGCTCCTGCAAGCTTTATGGTAACGTATAAGAACGAGGAAGAAATAAGATGACCTATTCACAGGCGATCAGAAGCGGACTGAGACTCGTAAACAGCAGGTGGCAGCTCGTGGCGATACAGGCGGGACTGATGCTGTTCAACTGCATCGCTTTTTTCATCATGGTCGGGATTCCCCTCGGCATCGCCTTCATAATCTTCGGCCTCGACCTTACCGGGCTAGCCCAGATGAAGGACGTCTTCGGCATGCTTCGAAACCCGGCCGAACTGTTGTCCAAATACTTCGGCCTCGTGCTGATCGTCCTGTTGAGTCTCCTCGTGTATATCGTCCTGGTCACGACGCTCGGACTGTACGTGTTCGGCGGAGCAGTCGGTTTCATCGGCCGGAGCATTCTCGAGCCGGACCTGAAGTTCAGCATGCGGGGCTTTTTTGCAGAGGCGAAGAAGCTCTTCTTCCCGATCATGTGGTTTTCTCTCGTCGCAGGCGTCGTCTTCATCTTCATCGCCTTCATCCTCGGCCTGTTCGGCGGCGGCGTAGCGGCGATCGTGTCGGCCGCAAAAAGCCATGATTCCACGCTTGCGCTGTTTCTCGGCATCTTTTTTTCGCTCCTTGTGATACTGGTGGGGGTGAGCTTAGTGCTCGTTGGGATCGCGGTCACGGTCTACGGCATAGCCGCGCTTTTTTTCAAGGGCAAGGGGGCGACAAAGTCCTTCATGGAAGGGTTTAGGTTCGTCTGGGACCATCAGAACGCCTTCTGGCTCTATGTCATCCTGCTTATCGCTTACGTCATCGTAAGTTTTTTTGTGATGCTGGTCGTTTATCCGTTCAACCTGATACCGATCATAGGGACGATCATCTCGATCCCCTTCCAACTGCTCTCCTATGTGGTACAGGGGTATCTCGGCCTCGTGATCATCGCCATCGTATTGACCTACTATTACGAGCTCGAAATAAAAAAGACCGCTCCTGCAGCAATCGAACCGCCGCCTGAGGAGGCTACCGCCGGAAGTTCCAGTGGTCCTGAAGATACTTCTCCTCCTCAAGCCCCCGTGCAAGAGACAGTTCTTCCGGAGAAGGACGGTCCTGAAGAAAGCTGATACCGAAGACCTCCCCGAAGGAGGAGATGATTGCCTCCCTGAACCTCTCTTCCACGATGCCCGGCAGGACCTCCCTTAGACCTATGGTACATTCTTTCAGTGCCGTGTACTGTCCGTCGCCGAAGATCCTGCGAATTTCATCCTCGCGAAAGACGTAGGGAAAAGACCCCTGCTGGAGCATGCCGTCTTCCCAGCGTTTCTGGGCAGAGCCGACCACTTTTTTGTCTTCTACCAGGATCTCGCCATAGGAACTCGACTGAAAGCAGAGTGGACTGCCGGCAAGCACCCTTCCCTTCTCCCTCCGCTCTTTTGCCTCGGCCCGCACCCCCAATTTCTGAAATGCAAGATGAAAGGCGGCCGCCACCTTACGGTAACTGTCGAGAAGACCATGCGAAAAAAGGCCTGAACCGGTTGTCGCTGCAAAGCTGTAGGTAAGTTCCTCATCATGGAGTATCGCCCTTCCGCCGGTAGGCCTCCGTACGATGGGGATGCCCCGGGACCTGCAGTATCCGGCATCCACCTCCGAAGCCTTCTGAAAGCATCCGAGACTCAGTGACGGCCTGTCCCATCCGTAGAGCCTCAGCACAGGCGAAAGACCGTCTCTTCTGACGCGCGTTGCGATCGCCTCGTCGAGGGCCATATTAAAGGCAGCCCCGCAGCGCCCCGAGTCTATCAGCCTCCAGGCCTCTCCCATGCTACCTGAAGAAGACCTGCCTCATCTCCGGCTTAAGCCCATGCTCGGTGAGCCTGTCGTATTCGTCGTTTCTTGCCTTTATCTCCCTGATCAGGTCATGGCCGATCTTTGCGGTCTGGGCCTCGACCGCGCCCCGGATCGCGTCTTCAATGACTGCGGCCGGGTCATAGTCGAGCGTCATCTCCGTCAGTGCGGACATCTTTCTAGTCGCCTCTTGCCTGAAGGAGGCGTCTTTTATCAATGCAACATGGTCATGTTCGTGGGCGAGGAGCCCCTGGACGAACTTCTCCCAGAGCATATTGTCGTGTGCGCTGAGAGACGAATCTTCTGTGAGCGCCGGCAGAAGGACGGTAATGTCGGACCTGAACTGGACGTCATAGATCTGCGGCGAGACGTAGACATACGGACGTTCTATCCGGTAATTCGACCTCAGTTTATAGGACCATCCCATCTTCCACTTCGTCTGCGCGGCATAACGTTTGTTCTCCCGGGCCTCGAAGGGGCCGTTCATATTCGTCCCCATCACGGCCTCCTGAAACGTATGCGCCGTTACAGGATAAAAATCATAATACACGTCGTCTTTGAAGTCGAGCCTGATTGCCGGGTACTGTGCCTTGGGTTTCTGCTCTGTTTCCTGCTCGCGCCTCTCGTCTGCCGCCGGGGCGGGTCTTTTTCCGCCGGGAGGGATATTGGTGACAATGAGAGTGCCTTCGTCGTCGAAATACTGGTAGACCACGGCAGGGGACGTGCCGGTCAGGGAAAAGAAGATGACGAAAACAGACAGGAGCCCGAGAAGCCTCATGTTCATCTCACTTCATCCTGACAAAGACCGGACCTTTGCATCACTTCAGGGTTTTTCGCATGAAGCCTTTACCAGCGACTTCAACCATTCAAGCAATACGGTTCTGCCTTTTGCATAGTCACGGAGCGGAACAAGTTCCCTGATCGTCTCTATGCTGCCGCCGCTATAAACCCCGATGTAGGCGCAGAGCATGTCGCCTTTCAGCAATGTGTAAAGACAATATGTCCTTCCTGAGATTAGCTTGTTATCGCGGACGATCACGAACCCGACATTTCCTAACTCTTTCGTGCTGCCGTCAATTTCTCCCGGCGGGGTTGCCACAGGGGCGATGCCGAATTCGAACGCCCTGCCGAAATTCACCACCTCGCGATGCACCCCCGCCAGGAACCTGATCAGTCCGCTTTCTTCTTCCTTTACAGACGGAACAACCGCCTTTCTGATCGTATCGGCCGTCTTCATAAATTACCTCCTTGAGGCGGTTACCTCTTTGCGCGCTACCTATCCTAATCATAGTACGTTACCCGAGGGGGATGCAAGAAGAACAACCGGAGGGATGGAATCCTAATATCCGTAATCGCCGGAGGTGATGCGCGTGAGTCTTCCGTTTTCGAACCTGAGGTAGTAGATGAACCTGGTGGGGCCGAAATTGTAGGTCCATTCCTGGACCGGGATATATTCCTTCATGAATAACGGAACCTGGGAAAGCTCCTCCGGCGTCTGGGCAGGGATGTTCTGATAGTAGTCCCTTTTGATCCGCTCCTCTTCCCAGGACTGTACATAGGTCGGCTCGCCGCATTTTCTCGCCACATCGGGCTGTCTAGCGCCGAGTGATATCACATAGCTTCCGCAGATCATCGTGGATGAGGGGGTCTCCTCGTCCGCTGAAGCGGGCAGCGCAACCAAAATCAGGCAGATGATCAAAAACGGTTTCATTTGGCTTCCCGCTTCGAATATAGCACAACCCTGCATCCCTGACAATGGCCTGGCGATAAGGGCGACAGCGCCGTGCGCAATTCTGTGATAGAATTTAATCACGACAATTATGCCAAACGTTCAAGTCCCATACGATAAGCTTCATACGTTCAAACAGTGGCTCGGCCTCGGTGAGTCTGAAATCGCGAAAATTGCACACTTGAAAGATCTCTTTGCCGCCAGGAAGGATCGGTTCGCCGTCTATTTTCACGATTTCTTCGCGAATATTCCAGAGGCAAAACTCATTATCGAGCATGAAAAAAGACCGGGCCATCTTCTTGAGGCATGGGCGCACTGGTTCGACTCCCTGTTTTCCCGGGGGCTGGATGAAGAATTCATGGGCTATCTCTGGAGGGTCGGCGTGAAGCATGTCGAGATCAAACTCGACAAGCGTTTCTCCAACATGGGATTTTCTGTGGTGCGCCAATTCTGCCAGGAGGTCATACTCTCGGAACTGCCACCGGAAAAAGCGACGGAGGCCATACGCCTGGTGGACAAGCTCGTCGACTTCTGCCTTCTTGTCGAGACGGACGCCTATATAGAGACGACCACTCGCTGCGACGCCGAGATCATCAGGGGCATCGCCGACAGGATCAGGAACCCGGTCACCGTGATCGGCGGCAACATTCACCGGCTGATGAAAAATGCCGACGTAAAGGACCCCGCATATCCCGTGTATGAGTTCATATTCTCCCAGAGCACGAAATGCGAGCACATGGTCCGCGATATCAAGACCTATATGGAAGTCTTTGAAAGGGAGCCGTCGCGTGAGAGAGTCTCGCTCGGGGACCTGTTCGAAGAAGTGCTGGAAGGCCTTTTCACGCGGGGGAAATTTTCACGGCCCCGCATGGAGATTGAAATCGCCGAGGGAGCGTCGCATGTCCTGGCCGACCGTAAGGACATGAAAGCGCTTTTCTGGCACCTGATCGAAAACAGTCTGGAAGCGGTCGATCGCAAAAATCCTTTCGTGAGGATATCCTCACATCTTATTGGGGCGCCGCCCCATAGCGTCATCGTCGAGATATTCAACTCCGGCACTCCGCTGGAAGCAGAAGACATGGAAAAATTCTTTTCGCCGTTCTACTCGACGAAACCGGAAGGCACCGGATTCGGCCTGCCCATCGCCAGACAGGCGGTAAGAAACAACATGGGAGGGATCAGGATCGAGCCGGTGAAAGACGAGGGGACCAGGGTGGTGCTTATTCTGCCTCTCTTCGAATAGATACCGCCCCTGGAGAAAGGACGTTTTCGGCCTTCTTTTACGCAGGTCCCTTACCGGTTTCCTCGGGGAAGATGATATCAGTGGCAAAAAAGAGTTTGAGGAGGCTGAGCCAGGTGCCGGACCGCCGAGCGCTCGCCGTCCTTTGATATTCGCCCGGGCTTTCGTGCCCCTTCTGCAGTCTTCTCCCAACCTTGACGATTATCGCCTGCAGGAGAAGCATCTGCACGGCAACAACCGAAGCCCATGCGAGGCATCCTGCGATAATTACAACCCACGAAATCTCGGACCTGTGCGCAACAAAAAAGTATAGAAGACAGAAAAGTGCCAATAAATCGGTCAGGGTCAGCGCAACGCGCAGGGGAGCATATACGGCCCTTTTCCCATATCGCCCCCCGTCAAAAAGGTCTTCTTCCCACCGCCCCCTGTATTCTTCCCACAGCGGCATTTTGGGCAGATTGACTGACTCGTTATGCTCCGAAGTCCAGCGGTGTTGCATAAAATATGTTTCCACCTGAGCACAATAGTCGCCTGCCCTCTTGCTCCGGATTTCTCCCTCGAGAAGCAGATACATAAGTCCGCACGCAATAAACCCGAATCCCAGGAGCACGAGAATGCCGGGGAGGATCTGGACATTGAACACATACGCAGCAAACGCCAGTACGACCGCCAGGACGACCAGACCGAACTTTGTGGCGTCATGCTGAAGCCTGATGCCGTCCATCCTTTCCCTGCGCGGATGCTCACATGCCTTCAGATAGAGAGAAAACTCGCTTTCAAAGGCCTTGCTCTTGCTGGCATCGACTGCGGCATGGGAATAGATCTGATTCAGACGTTCCTTGAGCTCGACGATCTTATTTTTTAAAGTGAGATTTTCTTCTTCAAGCATTTATTTTTTCCTTTCTCCCGGACCGTTCTCCATAGCGCCTTCCTTGAAGTCTGAATGAATCCACCGGGATTCGGCCTCAGACAACTGGGGACTGCATTCCGGATGTGAAATGTTTCCCCATCGTTCAAGATGACCGACAAGGCGGCGCATTCCTTGGACTTATCGGGTAATCCGCTCTTTTCCCGAATATATGTTCATCCGGTCGCCGCGGACGAAGCCGACGACCGTGATGCCGGCCGCTTCAGCAATATCGACCGCGAGACTCGTCGGCGCGGCGCGACTGGCGAGTACCGGCACCTTGCCGACCGCACATTTGTTGACGATCTCAGAGGAAAGCCTTCCGCTTGCGAGCATGATCTTCCCCCCGAAAGAGATGTTTTCGAGAAGACAGTAACCGATCACCTTATCGACGGCGTTGTGCCTCCCGATATCTTCGGCAAAGGCAAGTATCTTTTCACCGTCGCTGATGGCGGCGCTGTGCGCCCCTCCGGTGAGCCTATAGGCATCGGACCGGTGCTGGAACTCCCTGAATATGCCCCTAATCGCGCCGGCGCTGAAGCAGGCGTTGTCCGTCACACGCCCGACCTCATCCCGGCTGAAACTCACCCCTCCTCCGCAGCCCGATGTGACTACCCGCTCCCCTTGTCTGACTGTTCCGGAAGAAGGGATATCGACGCGTATTTCGTCGCCGTATTCTATCGTCATCCTCTCGGAGCACCACTCTCCGGATATCAGCCCCTCGTTATGGACGATGCCTACCACGAATTCCCTCACCATCGTCGGGCTGCAATAGAGGCTGAGGACGCTTTCCCCGTTGACCGAAATCCTGATCTTTTTTTCGACCGCTACCAGGTCGTCGGCTGCCTGCATGGAATCGCCTGTGATCTTCAAAATCGGTATCTTGCGGTAGGGTTCCATATGACAGTTTAACAGAGAAGCTCTGCGGTAATCGACTTGACTTTATCCCGCAAAGACACTTAATATTTCAGGTACCGGTCTTTTAGTTCGGGGCGTAGCGCAGCTTGGTAGCGCGCACGGTTCGGGACCGTGAAGTCGGAGGTTCAAATCCTCTCGCCCCGACCATTTCCACGCTTTTCCCCCTTTTAACTTCTTGAGACTGAAAGGTCCAGGCTAAAACGCGCCTGACTTCTTCAGCTCGGGATACTCAAATACCGGTCCGTCCGTGCAGATATACTTCCCACCCATATAGCAGTGCCCGCACTTGCCCACTCCGCATTTCATATGGGCCTCCAGGGTCGTAACGATCTGGGTCGTCGGCATGCCCATGAGGGAGAGGTCCCTCATCACGTTCTTTATCATGATGTGCGGCCCGCAAATGAAGGCATATCCTTCCTTGATCGGGATTTTCTGCTTGCCCAGAAATTCTGTGACAAGGCCGACGTTCTGCCTCCACCCCTCCGCTTTTCTGTCAATCGTCACGGTAATGTCCATACCTTCTGCCGCCCATCCCTTCAGTTCGTCCCTGAAGAGCACCTCGGAGGGACCCCGCGAACCGTATATCATTGCCGCCCTGCCGAAATCGCCCTTTCTCGCAAGCACAAAGTTCACCAGCGACCTCAAAGGCGCAAGTCCTATGCCTCCCGCGACAAAGAGAATGTCCTTGCCCAGGGCCATCTCAACGGGGAACCTGTTGCCCAGAGGGCCGCGGATGCCCACCAGACCGCCCGGCTTAAGGTTGTGCAGCGCGGACGTGACGAGGCCGACTTTTCTTATGCAGAGCTCTATCTCATTGTGGACGCTTTCGGTGGAAGTGATCGAAATAGGGACCTCCCCCGCGCCCCAGACAGAGACCATGAGGAACTGCCCGGGACTATAGGAAAAACCTTTCGGTTTTTCGACCTTGATAAGCTTGACGTCCGAGGTCATCTCCACCACGTCAAGGACCCTCGTCATCATAGGAGCGTAGAGTTCCCCGCGGTTCCCGTTTTTCTTTCTCGTCGTTTCTTTCATGTCCAATGCACCTTTGCGTTTTCCAGCGTCCCGCCGTCCTTCTCTCAGTCCTTCTTCTCCAGCCGGTTCGCTACGGTCGCCATATCGATTTTCCCCGGGCAGGTGATAGTGCACCTGCCGCACCCCAC
>JAKAIZ010000133.1 GCA_021814065.1 Nitrospirota bacterium
ATCGGTGAGGCGGTCATTCCCGGGCGGGTCCTCTGGAAAGAGCCGACTGCGGAGTTGAAGCCCGATCAAAAAGACACCGACACGCTCCCGCCCTATCATCTCCTCGATCCGGTGCTAAAGGCCTATATCGAAGAGGAACTGAGCTTCGGAGAGATCCTCAAGCTCGGGTGCGATGAAGAAACGGTCCGGAAGGTCGTACGCATGGTCGACCGATCTGAATATAAGCGGAGGCAATCGCCGCCCGGTATAAAGATCACCGCCAGGGCGTTCGGCAGGGACAGGCGGTTTCCGATTACGAACAGGTACAGGAGCTACTGATGGTGCGGCCACTGCAGATCATCATCACTACACTGTTCATCATGCTCGCGTCGATTTCGTATCCCGCAGACAAGGGCGGCTTCCAGTTCAGGAAGCAGACCGAGCTTCAGCAGATCAAGCCGAAGAAGCCGGTCAGGATAAAACTGAAGAGGACAGCCAAAGACGAATACAGCTGGGAGCTGAGCGGCGACGACGCCGACGAGATCGTAAAGACCGACCGGAAGCTGAGGAAGATGCTGAATATCAGGTAATGTCTTCACGGAATTTACGATGGGAAGAACGAGATCAGCGTGAAGGCAGCATTGCCGCTCATTCTCGTCCCGATACATCGGGACTCCGATGCCACCGCCGCGCCTCACCGTACGGTGAGGCAATACGCGTCGCTGATGCCGCTCGAATGCAGCCTCAACGCATGGTTGACGCCGGCGTGGGGATTGCCGAGAAACTCCGCCGGCAAGGCGTGGAAAATATCGGGAAATGAAAGGCACCCTTTATATAGTCTCTACGCCGATAGGAAACCTCGAAGATATCACCCTCAGGGCCCTGCGCATTCTTAAGGAGGTAGATCTCATCGCCGCCGAGGATACGAGGCATACCCTGAAGCTCCTCAGCCACTACGGCATCTCGAAACCGTTGATAAGCTACTGGGGAGAGAAGGAGAAGGTGAAGGCGCAGGAGGTGATTAAACGGCTCTTCGCCGGCCAATCGGTTGCACTGGTATCCGATGCGGGAACTCCCGGGATATCGGACCCCGGCAGCGTGGTGATAAGAAGGGCGCTGGCTGAAGGAATTCCGGTGGTCCCGATTCCCGGCCCGAGTGCATTTATCGTCGCCCTGGCACTGTCGGGTTTTTCGACCGAAGAGTTCGTCTTTTCGGGTTTTCTTCCGGCGAGGTCGTCACAGAGGAAAAAGGGGCTCATGGAACTTGCCCTCGAAAAGAGGACCATTGTCTTTTATGAATCGCCCCATAGGCTCCTCGAATCCCTGGCCGACGCGGCGGAGGTGTTCGGAGCGAGAAGGGCGGCGGTCGTGAGAGAGATCACGAAGATCCACGAGGAGGTCACACGGGGGACCATGACCGAATTGTATGCACGTCTCCGCGAGACGAAAGTCATGGGGGAGTATGTGGTTGTTATCGAGGGAAGACAGGAAGGGGAGGGCATGCAGCGGGAGGAAGACGCACTGGGCGAAATCGCGGCTTTGATGAAGAAGGGGCTGGGGAGAAAAGAGGCGGTCAAACGCATTGCGGAGCAGTACGGCCTGTCAAAAAAGGAACTTTACGACCGCAGCCTCGAGGGAAAGTGATTTCCGGAATTCGCCGCTTGGCAGTGTTTAGCGAAATCGTTTAAATGTGACATCTCCTGCGTAAATTTCTTGACTTTGTTTTTTGCGGTCTGTATTCTAAATTTCAAAAAAGAGACGCCGGCAGAACGGCCGGTCCGTGAAAATATTTCTTCACTCATACCATACTTAAGGGGGGGGCATTATGAAAGGACTTTTCGACAGAGTAGCAAAGGCGGCCATTGTCGTGGCGGCAGTATTGTTTTACGCAGGATCGGCCCTTGGCGCCGGTTTCGCGCTGATCGAACAGGGGGTCGCGGGACTCGGCAATGCGTATGCCGGCGGGGCTGCCAGCGCTGATGACGCCACCACGATATTTTTCAACCCGGCGGGAATGACGAGGATTGCGAACCAGCAGGCAGTTGCAGGCGCTCATCTCATTATGCCTACTGCCGAGTTCCACAATGAGGGTTCGACCCATGTCCTTCAGGCAAAAACGGGCGTGCCTCTTCTGGGCGGGGACGGCGGCAACGCCGGGGTTGCGAAGCTCGCGCCCAACTTCTACTATGTCAGAAAGATGGGTGACCGTTTCGCGCTCGGCCTGGGTGTCAACTCTCCTTTCGGCCTTGCGACCGATTACGAAAGCTCCTGGGTCGGCCGCTATCATGCCCTCGAGTCGGATGTCGTGACCATAAATATCAATCCGTCAGTCGCATATAAAGTAACTGACCATCTAAGCGTCGGCGGAGGCCTGGACATACAGTATATCAATGCAACGCTTTCCAACGCGATCGATTTCGGCACTCTCGATGCGGTAGGCGCGTTTCAGGCCCTGGGGCTTGCACCCGGCGCTCTCAAACTGGTCCCGCAGGCCGCAGACGGTTATGTGAAGGTCGAAGGTAATGACTGGTCCTTCGGGTATAACCTCGGCCTTCTGTATGAATTCAACGGGAATACTCGCGTCGGCGCTGCCTACCGTTCGAGCGTGAAGCATACACTGAAGGGAGACGCCGAATTCCAGGGCGTGCCTTCCGGACTCGCTCCTTTTCCGGTCTTCAAAGACGGCGGGGTTTCGGCGGACATCAAGCTCCCGGATTCTCTGTCGGTCAGTCTGACCCACCGGATCACCCCGGAGTGGACGGTCATGGCCGACGTGACCTGGACGAACTGGAGCGTCTTCAATGAGTTGAGAGTGAGGTTCGACAACCCCGCTCAGGCGGATTCGGTCACGGTTACGGACTGGAGGGACAGCTATCGGTATTCGCTCGGCGTGACCTATGCTCCTGGCGGAAGATGGACCTATCGCGGCGGCGTCGCATACGATGAAACGCCGATTCCCGATACGCAGCACAGGACGCCCCGTATCCCGGACGGAAACCGTTTCTGGACGGCCGCAGGTCTCGGGTACAAGATATCGAAGCTGATGACCGTCGACGTTGGATACGCGCATCTGTTCATCAAAGACCCCGTGATCAACAAGACCCCCACGGCAGAGGATGCGACCCGGGGTGGGTTGAACGGCACTTACGACGCCTATGTGAACATCTTGAGCGCGCAGCTCACACTGAATTTCTAAACCCCAGGCAATTGTACTATGCAGAGAAAGCATAAGCACACTCGGCGTTACGATTCAACATGATGAAGAGAGAAGCGAATGTGCTGAAAAAGGTCCATAATCTGTCCTCCTCAGGCGGGTCCGCCCGGGGCGGAAGGCTCCGCACAGCCCCTGCATCCGGCAATATACTTTTTTTTGCATGTCAGACAAGGTCAGATGTGCGGTTGCGTGACCACAATCTATATTTGCCGAATTTATGGACTTTTTCAGTATGTTCGACTTCTCCTTAACGCAACCATAAGACGAATGCTCCTGCACCGGCTTTTTATAAGAATCGCGAAAAAGTACGGCAGTAAGCCGGCCATCATCGACCGGATGGCGGACAAGAAGATCACTTATTCGAAGGCGCTTATCGCATCTCTCGTCTTTGCCGAGAAGTTCAGGAGCTTCGAGAAGGGATACATCGGGATCATGGTCCCCACGTCTGCCGGGTGCTGTCTTGCGGTCCTCGGCGCGCTGATGAGCGGCAGGACACCCGTCATGATCAACTACTCCACCGGTGCCGCTCGCAATGCGGAATATGCCCAGAAGAAGTGCGGCTTCAGGACGATCATTACATCGAAGGCGCTTATCGAGAAGATCGACTGTCCCGTCGTCGAAGGTATGGTATTCATCGAGGACATTGCGGCGGGGATTTCGGCTGCTGACAAAATAAAGTGCGCTCTTATCTCAAAGCTGCCCGTGCCGCTTATTCTCAGGAGCGTGCATGCCGGTAAGGAAGACGACGATGCGGTGGTGCTTTTCACGAGCGGAAGCGAAAAAGACCCGAAGGCGGTGCAGCTAACTCACCGCAATATTTCCTCGAATATCAGGAGCTTCAGCGAGGTCGTCACGATTTCGAGCAGAGACAGCATACTCGCAAATCTCCCCCTGTTTCACGTCTTCGGCCTGACGGTCAACATGTGGACGCCTCTATACCACGGGATGACGGTTGTCACTTATGCCAACCCGCTCGATTACCGGATGATATGCGAGGTCGTGAAGGAGGAGACCCCTACGATAATGGTAGGAACGCCGAGTTTCCTTTGGGGGTATCTGCGGAAGTCTGAACCCGGCGACTTCGGGAGTCTGCGTCTTGTCGTTTGCGGCGCGGACAAATGTCCCGACTCGCTCAGGGAAGAGTTCATCAGGAAACACGGGATCACGGTGTACGAGGGCTACGGGACTACGGAGACTTCCCCGGTGATCTCGACCAACACGCCTGACCACCACAGACCCGGGAGTATCGGAAGGGTGCTCCCCGGGGTGAAAGTGAGAATCGAAAATTACGAAACCGGCGAGGACTGCCGAACGGGAGAGACCGGGAGGATACTGGTGAAGGGCGACCTTGTGATGAAAGGATACTTCGATGACTTCGAGGAGACGTCTATGCGCGTCCGCCACGGCTGGTATGACACCGGAGATATGGGGTATCTCGATGAAGAAGGGTTTCTCTGGCATGCGGGGAGGTTGAAACGGTTCGTCAAGGTCGGAGGGGAGATGGTCTCACTTGTGAGGGTGGAAAATGTCATGGAGCGGTTCTTGCCCGAGGACGTCTCCTGCTGCGTGGTCGAGGTCCCGGATGCGCTCAAGGGCGCGAGGATCGTTGCGGCGGTAACGCAGAAGATAGACGAAAAGAAGATGCTGAAACAGATGGCTGCGCATCTTCCCAATATCGCGCTGCCGAAGCTTATCGTGGTGATCGAGGAGCTTCCGAAGATGGGCAGCGGGAAGATCGACTTCCGGACGGTGACCGAGATGGTAAACGACATGGTGAAAAAGGAGGGCGGTGACAGCGCCGAGGGCAGACGTGCTGAAAAACGCCATGGGACTTGATCTTGACGCACGGAAAGCCCCCCGGCGGATGGTTTGTGCATATTCTTTTATGAAAGAATGGCGGAGAATATGGCGGGACTGACACTCATTGCGGCAATCGCTCTCTTTTCCCTCTGGATGGTCTTCATCTATAACCGGCTCGTAAGGCTCCGCAACGACGTTGGGAGCGCCTGGAGCCAGATCGACGTGCAGCTAAAACGTCGGCATGACCTGATCCCTAACCTCGTTGCGGCGGTAAAGGGCTACATGGATTTCGAGAGGGACGCACTCGAAAGGGTAGTTTCCGCGAGGGCAGCGGCAGCAGCCGCGGTGGGTATCCATGAAAAGGCCGTCTCAGAGAGCCGTTTGACCCGGGCGATAGACGGGCTCTTTATGGTGATGGAAAACTATCCGGTCCTCAAGAGCAGCGAAAATGTCATGCAGCTTCAGGAGGAACTCGTCTCGACCGAAAACCGTATCGCATTTGCGCGCCAGTTCTACAACGACCTCGTCGCGAATTTAAGGACGAAGATCGAGGTGTTTCCGGATAATATCATTGCATCCTTTTTTTCATTCCGGGGCGCGGAGTACTTTTCAGCCGGAGAGGAAGACAAGGCACTGCCCTCCGCAGGACTGGGCACGCGGAGCAACGACTAGAGAGGCGCATGGTGCGCAACGGGGACTTCGTATGCCGATGACATTTATCGATATCGAGAGACAGAAGAGCTGGAGGATCAGCCTGCTCTTTCTGTTTCTGACGGCACTCTACTTCGTGTTTGCCTTTGTCGTGGTCCAGTTGGTCGTCTGTTTCATCCCCGGTTTTTCGGTGATGCACGGTTCGTTTCTCGTGGTGGAAGACCCGAAGTATCTGGCGGCCATAGGATTCTCGGCGCTTTTCATCGCCTCGGTGCACTTCTTGACCTCCGGACTCATCGCGGCCCGGCAGGTCGTCGAACAGGTGGGCGCGAAGGACCCTGATCCCGAGGACGGAATCCACAGGCAGCTGATGAACATCAGCGAGGAGATACAGATAACCTCGGGAAGGAGCAAGAGGATCAGGTGCATGGTCATCCCTACCTTGTCTGCCAACGCGCTTGCTGTGACCGACCTCAAGGGAGAGGCAGTGATAGCTATAACCGAGGGGCTGTTGTCGCGGCTCACAAGGCCGCAGATCGAGGCGGTCATGGCGCATGAGGCGTATCACGTGCTTTCGGGCGACTGTCTCGAAACGTCTCTGGCCACGAGCTTCTTCGGGATGTACGCCTCGGCGCTCGACAGGCTCAGATCCGGACTCGCGGAGGAGCCGCGGGTATTGCCCATCGCAGTGGTCTTCTGGGTGCTCGTGAAATTCGCGACAGCGGTCAACATGTTTATCTCACGGGAAAGGGAATACCGGGCGGACGCCGGGGCGGTCCGAATCACTCGCAATCCTCTTGCTCTTGCGGAGGCCCTCGACATTATCGGGAGGAGGTGGTCAGGGGCCGGCCTCATCAGCGACGGTCTCGAAATGCTCTGCATCAGCAGCCCCCGCATCTCAGAGCACGACGAATCAGAGGGGTGGTGGGACGATCTCATGTCCACCCATCCCCCGATCAAAAAGCGGATCGATATCCTCCTCGGAATGGCGCATGTGAGTGCCTCTGTTCTCACAAAAAGGGAGACGGCGAAACCTCCGGCGGCGGAGTCTGCGGAACCCCTCCACTACGCCCTCGATCCGGACAATGTCTGGCTCGGCCCCTTCTCTATAGCCGAACTGGCCACGTTTCCGTGGTTTTCCCCCCAGACCTGGATCTGTAGCGTAGCTGGCGGAAAGGCGGAAAGGGCCGCAGGTCTTCCCGGCCTGGGCGGCGCGTTTACAGGCCTCTCCCCAGGGACGGAGGCGCAACAGGGGGGGGTGAACTGCCCGACCTGTCGCAGGCCGCTTGCCTGGGCGTCCTATGAAAAGACGACGATTTATCGCTGCATGTTCTGCCGTGGGACCCTTGTAGACAACGACAAGCTCCAAAGGATCCTTGCCAGGAATGAAGACGAATGCAGCGAGAGGATAATTTCACTTGTGAGGGCCGTAACCGCGGACAATCAGAGGAGCCTTGCGATCAGAAAATTGAGGCAGCTCGACAGGAGAAAGGAGCCGCTGACGCTTTGCCCAAAGTGCGGAAGGCCGATGTTCAGGACATTTTACAGCTATGCCTACCTTGTGGAGATCGACAAGTGCGGCATATGCGGGGTGACATGGTTCGACCCCGACGAACTGGAGATGCTCCGGTGCATCATCGAAAACAGGATCACACCGAGGATAGACGAACCAACTATGTTTTAACCCGAAGACACTGCTACTCAAAAGATCCGTTTACTTTTCTTGTCCCGCTCTTTTTAGGGTATTATAAAAAAACATTTGGAAGTACTCTCTTGAATAAATAAACGGATCCTGTAAGGAGAGTGATTATGTCAAAAGTCTATTTTGCGTCTGCACGGGTGAAGAAATGGAGATACGAAGACAGCATGCCGGGCAAGCTGGAACGTCTCCTCAAGGAATTGGGACTGATGAATTATTTCAGCCCGGAGGAATGGGTAGCGGTGAAGACCCATTTCGGTTCCGAGGGGGCGCACAGGATCGTAAGGCCGATATTCCTGCGAAAGGTCGTCGAGTCGCTCAGGAGAATTGGGGCGAAACCCTTTGTCACGGACACGGTTAGAATAAAGGGCCTTGATTATCTCGATGTCGCCAACCAAAACGGGATAAACCATCTCTCGGTCGGGGCGCCGGTGGTCATCGCCGATGGACTATACGGCAACGACAATATCATGGTGAAGGCCGGTGAATTGCTCGGCGAGGTGGCGGTCGCCTCGGCGATTCATGACGTCCCCGCGATGGTCGTCTGTTCCCACGTCAAGGGACACATCAATGCGGGATACGCCGGCGCGATTAAGAACCTTGCGATGGGGGGCGTCAGCGCATACCACCGCACCTGCGGCTGGAAGTGCGGCAGGGGGGCGATGCATGCAATAGGAGAGGGAGAACTCATCTGGAGCCAGGAAAAATGCGAACTCTGCTTTCAGTGCAGGGACATCTGCCCGAAAGACGCGATCAGCTTCAGCGGCGACGAACTCGTCTGGGAGGGTGACAACTGCTGGAGGTGCGGCAGGTGCGAGAGGGTATGCCAGTCGGAATCCCTAATCATGCCGGGTAACAGCGAACGGTTCCTGAGGTCTCTTGCCGAGGCGGCCTCCGCCGTGATGAGCACCTTTGAACCCAAGAAAGTAATCTTTGTCAATTTACTCACCGAAATCCAGCCTGAATGCGACTGCATGCCGGCTGCCGATGTCCCGGTCATGCAGGACGCGGGGATACTGGTCTCCGACGATCTTGTATCGATCGAACAGGCTAGTATAGACATGTTGCTCAAGTCCAAGGCCTTGCCCGGTTCACTTGCGGTAGACAAACATGCAGGAGTCGGTGAGGATGTTCTCATGCATCTTCACAATGTCCCTTATCAGTTGCAGGTCGAAGAAGCTTCGCGGCGCGGGCTGGGCAACCGGCAATACGATCTGATCGATGTCGGCTAGAAAAAAAAGTGCTGCTGCCCGTGGGATGTGGGCAGCAGCTTAGGGGAGGTAACGAGGCGCTTAATGATTATATGAAACCATGCTTTATGGATATTGTCAAGCAAAAAAAATAGGTCACCTATAAATTCTAATTTTAGAAACTGTAGCGACCTTGCGTGGTACTAACTGAAACAGTACATGTCGGAATGCCTTATAAACAAAAGAGAAATCGGCCTCAGAAGGCATATGGACAAGCCTTTTTCAGGGCGCAAAATCCTCTTTAGACAGCCTTTCTTTTATTCTCCCTTACAGAATCCGTAGTTGTTTCCGCCTGCCTCTTTGATCTGGTACATTGCCGAGTCGGCTTTTTTCAGCAGTATGTCAACGTTGTCTCCGTCTGCAGGATAAATGCTTATGCCGATGCTGCAACTTACCGAGCAGGTGTGGCCCTGGAGGTTGAAGGGGGGGGAAAGAGAGTCGAGAATCCTCGCCGCGATCACGGCGGCGTCATCTGTCTTGTTGATCGTAGCCGTGACGATGAACTCATCCCCTGATATCCTTGCGACGGTTTCGGACTTGCGCAGGCCATCCGACAATCTGGCGGCGATCTCCTGCAAAAGAAGATCTCCCGCAGTGTGGCCGAAGGAATCATTGATCATCTTGAAGTTGTCCACGTCCAGAAACAGGAGCGCAAACATGTGAGGGAATCTCTTCGCATGCTCCAGGGCCTGGGTCGTCCTGTCGAGAAACATTTTTCGGTTGGGCAGGCCGGTGAGGGCGTCGAAAAAAGCGAGGTCCTGAAGATCGTACATCCTGTTCCGGTCGCGGATCATCCTCTGCAGGCGAGCGGAAAATTCTGCCAGGGTGAATGGCTTCCTGATAAAATCGCTGGCGCCGGTGCGTATGGCATCTTCTTCTGAATACTCGGAGGTGAAAGCC
>JAKAIZ010000134.1 GCA_021814065.1 Nitrospirota bacterium
GGTCTCGATACCGCAAATCTCGAAAAAAGTTTTATGACCGATCTTGCTAAAGAAGGCATCACCGCCCGAAACGACGGCGATGTGAAGGCGGCGCTAGTCGCTGCGCCGAAGAAGATAGAGGCGACGTATACCCTGCCCTATCTCTCTCATGCAACGATGGAGCCTATGAACTGTACGGTGGCGATCGGTCCCGGCAGTTGTGAGATCTGGGTGCCGACCCAGAATCAGACCGGCGTCCTTGAACTGGCTGAAAAGGAGTCCGGGCTTAAGCCGGACCAGATCAAGGTGCATACCACCTATCTCGGCGGCGGCTTCGGCAGGCGCTTCGAGATCGACGTGGTCGAAGAGGCGGTGAAGATCGCGAAGTCGGCAGGAAAACCCATAAAGCTGATATGGAAAAGAGAAGAAGACATGCGGCACGACTTCTATCGTCCCGCAAACATTTCGAGGATCGAAGGCGCGGTCGATGAGAAAGGCCGGATGACCGCATGGTCGCACAAGATCGTATGTCCCTCGATCTTTTCGAGGGTCTTCCCTGGCCAGGTCAAAAACGGGATAGACCCGGCTGCGGTCGAAGGGCTTCGGAATATGGAATACGAAGTCCCTAACCTGAAGGTCGAATATGTGAGGATCGATACGCCGGTGCCGGTAGGCTTCTGGCGGTCGGTCGGCAGCTCCCACAACGGGTTCACTGTCGAGAGTTTTGTGGATGAGGCTGCGCACGCAGCGGGCAAAGATCCCGTCGAGTTCCGCCTCGGCCTGCTCAAAAAACATCATCGGGCGTACCGCGTGCTCGAGATGGTCGCCGAGAAGGCGGGTTGGGCAAAGCCGCTTCAGAAGGCGCAGGGAAGGGGCGTTGCCCAGCATATGTCGTTCGGAAGCTATATCGCTCAGGTTGCGGAGGTCTCGGTCGATAAGAAGGACGGGTCGATAAAGGTCCATCGGGTGGTCTGCACGGTCGACTGCGGACCGATCATCAACCCGGCGATCATCACCGCACAGATGAGGGGCGCGATCGTCATGGGGCTCAGCGCGGCATTGAAAGAAGCGATCGCCTTTGCCAAGGGCGGCGTCGAGTCCTCGAACTTCGACAACTACCCTCTTCTCAGGATGTCTGAGGTCCCTGAGATAGAAGTGCATATCATCAAAAGCAAAGACGAGATGGGCGGAATCGGAGAGCCCGGCCTTCCGCCGCTCGCGCCTGCAGTGGCAAACGCGGTCTTCAATGCGTCAGGCATAAGAGTTAGACGGCTTCCGATGAAACCCGAGACCGTACTGGCGGCGATGAAGAAGGTGTAACCCCTGATATGGAATAAACAGGAGAGGCGAACACGCTGAAAAAGTCTATAAATTCGGCAACCATCATTGTGATTCACGTAAACGCAGTTCTGAACTTGTGTGACTTCCCGATAAAGGTAGGTCGCTATTGCAGGGTGCTGTAGGTGCCTCAGATTATGGACCTTTTTCCTCGAATTCGCCTCTCTTCACATGACTGAGCATGAAACTATAAAATCAAGTGTGCTGGCGGATTGAAGGAGGAGAAAATGAAGATACTATTTTTGCTGACGCTGTTTGCATTCGCCTTTTCATCTTCTGTCGAGGCGAAGGTCCGTACCGAGACGGTCGAGTACAGGGACGGCGACACTATTCTCGAAGGGTATCTTGCGTATGACGACGCGATGAAGGGGAAGCGGCCCGGAGTGGTCGTCGTGCATGAATGGTGGGGGCTCAACGACTACGCAAAGGGCAGGGCGGAGGAACTGGCGAACCTCGGGTATGTGGCCTTTGCGATTGACATGTACGGCAAAGGGGTAAGGGCGAAGACCGCGGAAGAGGCAGGTAAACTGGCCGGCATCTACCGGTCGGACAGGAAATTAATGAGGAGGCGGGCCGACGCCGGGCTTGAAGTGCTCAGGAAATATCCGCTTACCGATACGAAGAACATCGCAGCGATAGGTTACTGCTTTGGAGGAGGAGTGGTGCTTGAGATGGCACGCGCGGGCACCGACATCGCAGGGGTGGTGAGTTTCCACGGAGACCTCAGCAACCCCAATCCTGCCGACGCGAAGAATATAAGGGCGAGCGTTTTCGTCCTTCAGGGCGCTGACGATCCCTTTGTGAAGCAGGAGCAGGTAGATGCCTTCTGGGACGAGATGAGGAAGACGTCTGCCGACTGGCAGGTCAATATTTACAGCGGTGCGGTGCATAGCTTCACGAACCCGGCCTCGGGAAACGATCCCTCGAAGGGAATCGCGTATAACGAGAAGGCCGCCCAGCGGGCATGGAGCGCGATGAAGATGTTCTTCGGAGAAATATTTAAGTAGCATTAATGCACACAAAGAGGGGAGACACGGCCTAAAAAGCCATAAAAGCGGCAGGATTCTATTATGACCATCTTAAACGCAGATTCTTCCAAATCAGTTGCAGAGAAGAGGGCGGAATTACCCTCTCAGGGATTGTGCGGAGCCGCTGATTATGGACTTTTTTTACCATGCCTCCCCTCTTTTGAGATACTATCAGGTAGGATTGATGTTGTCATTCCGGCTTGTCCGGAATCTTTTTGGGAGCGAAATGCCCCGCTTATGAATTTAGCTTATCGGTCATCGCTAAATATGAAAAGAGGACGTGCAAGTGGAAATTTTTGAAGAGGTAGTGAGACTCAAAAAAGAGGGCAGGGCGTCGGCCCTTGCCACGATCGTGCAGTGCATCGGCTCATCGCCCCAGAAGGAAGGCGCGAAGATGCTGGTGAGGGACGATGGGTCTATCGTAGGCACGATGGGAGGAGGATGCCTCGAGGCCGAGGTGATCCAGGCATCGGTGATGACGATCAGGGACGGCTCTCCCCGGACGGTCCCGTTCGAGCTGACCGAGCGGCACGGCGGCCTGGTTTGCGGGGGAAAGGTGCTGGTATATATAGAACCGGTCATCCCGGAGCCGAGGCTGATTATCCTGGGGGCCGGTCATGTCGGCAGGGCGCTTGCCGGGGCGGCGAAGTTTGCCGGGTTCAGGACGACGGTTGCCGACGACCGTGAAGAATATGCTAACAGGGAGAATATCCCGGATGCCGATGAAATAGTCACCCATGGTTTCGGGGATATGTTTGCGCGCATCTTCGTCGATGAGAGCGCCTACATAGTCATCGCGACGAGGGGCCACAACCATGACCTCGATGCACTTAAAGCGGCGCTCGGAACAAAGGCTAAGTATATCGGTCTGCTCGGGAGCAGGCGCAAACGGGCGCTTCTTTTCAAGACACTCAGGGAGGCGGGCTTTTCAGAAGTGGATATCGAACGGATCGTCACCCCGGTCGGTCTGGCGATAGGATCTGTCACGCCCGAGGAGATTGCGATCAGCATTATGGCCCAGATCATCCAGAAGAGGAGGGAATCCATTGCACCAGGCATCGGCGCTGCTTCTTGCAGCGGGGTCGGCAAAGAGGATGGGGAGGCTGAAACAGCTCCTCCCTCTTGCTGACAAGAGCGCGATCCATCACTGTATCGACGCCATTGTGGCGGCCGGAATCCAGGACATCACGGTTGTGATCGGTCCGGGACATGAGGAGATCAGAAAGGCTGTGAACGGCTCCCCGGTCAGGATAACGGTCAACGGGAAGGCAGGCAGCGAGATGGCGGAATCGGTCAGGGTCGGGCTTGCGGCCGCCGCTGCTGCGTGCAGCGCCTTTCTGATCTGCCTTGCCGATCATCCTCTCGTCTCGGCTGCAACGATCAGGACCCTAATCGAGGCTTATGACAGGCGGCCCGGCCTGATCGTTATCCCTGTCTATCACGGAAGGAGGGGCCACCCCTGTGTATTCCCTGCCGACGCGGTCATGAAGGTCTTTTCCGGCATGAATCTCAGGGAGATTGTCTCCGCAGATCCCTCGCGGGTCGAATATGTCGAAGTCGATGATGAAGGGGTTGTCCTGGACATGGACACGGAGGAGGACTACCGCGTGATGCTGGAGAAATTTACACATGACTAGAACAAGAGAAATGAAACGTGAGAAGGCGAACATGCTGAAAAAGTCCATAAATTCGGCAGTCATTAATTGTGATTTCACGTAAACGGAGTCACTGACCATGGGGGACATCGGGAAGAAGGTTTGTCCCATATGCCGGGCTATGCGGTGCCTTCCGCCCCGGCGGATCCGCCCGAGGAGGACAGATTATGGACATTTTTCATCACATTCGTCTTCAATCGGTTCTGCGCATTGGACGTAAGGTTGGAGGATAGATGAAAAAAAATGACAAAACGTCCAGAATCGCTAAAACGGCTTTCCTCATTGCCGCACTCTGTGGTCTAGCCGCGGTCGCTGCAGGGCTCGGCACGCGCTACGCGATATGGAATTTCAGGATCGGCCTCGATATTTTGAAGTGGTCCGCATACGGCGGCGTGGCTGCGGCGGTCCTGTCTCTCATAGGGTTGCTGGCCACAGTCCGTCTGGTCTTCAAACGCGGCTTTCTCCTTGCCCTCCTCGGACTTGCGATCGCCGGTGCGCTTGTGTTTGTCGCCTGGCACTGGATGCAACTGGCAAAGAGTCTGCCGCCTATTCACGACATTACCACAGACACCGAGAACCCTCCGAAATTCGTCGCGATTCTGCCCCTAAGGAAAAATGCATCGAACCCGCCTGACTATGGCGGACCGGCAATCGCAGCGCAGCAGCACAAGGCCTATCCGGACATCAAACCTCTTATACTGGGCATCCCCCCGGGAGAGGCTTTCGATAAGGCGATCGCCGTGGCCCGAAAGATGGGCTGGAACATTGTCGACGCGAACAAGGCCGCCGGCCGGATCGAGGCGATTGCCACCACATTGTGGTTCGGCTTCAAGGACGACATCGTCATCCGGGTCGAACAAAGTGGGGCGGGCAGCCGTGTAGATATCCGTTCCGTATCTCGTGTCGGCGTAAGTGACATCGGAACGAACGCGAAGAGAATCAGGAAGTTCCTTGCCGAGATGAGACAGACATGAAGAGAGGCACTGTCGACGTAGCCGGGATTATCAGGAAATATTATGAGCCGGGTTCTCTGGCGTACAATTTATTGATCGGCCACAGCAGGGCGGTTGCGCAAAAAGCCCTTGTTATTGCAGGGCGACTTATGCAGATGAAGCCCGACATGGTCTTTATCGAAGAGGCGGTGATGCTTCACGATATCGGAATATTCGGGACGAACGTTCCCGATATCGGCTGCTACGGCGATAAACCGTACGTTTGCCACGGATATCTCGGAAGAGAACTACTCGAAAGGGAAGGCCTTCCCATCCATGCGCTAGTCTGCGAGCGGCACGTGGGAGTCGGGATCAGTATTGCAGACATAGACAAGAACAGCTTGCCGATACCGAGACGTGACATGCTGCCCGTTACCCTGGAAGAGAGAATAATCTGCTTCTCCGACAAGTTCTTTTCGAAAAAGAAGGACGCGCTCGGGCAGGAAAAGCCGCTTGAAGAGGTGAGAAGGGGCATCGGAAAATACGGGCCCGAAAAAATGGAAAGGTTCGAAGAGATGCTCAGTGAGTTCGGGGAATAACAGCGATGCGCAGGGCTAAGAAGGAGATGCGGGATGAAGCGTCGATCTTCGACCTGCTTACGCACAGCCATGTCGGCAGGCTCGGCACGACCGGAAGGGACGGCTATCCCATGATAAAGCCGCTCAATTTCGCCTTCCATGAGAGAACGATCTACTTTCATACTGCAAAGGAAGGCGAAAAGATCGACGATATCAGAAGGGACAGCAGGGTCTGCTTCGAGGTTGACCTCCCGATAGCCTTCGTAAAGGGAGATGGGGCCGACCCCTGCAGGGCCGAATATCTCTACCGGAGCGTTATCATCAGGGGAAAGGCCCGGATAGTCGAGGATGAAGAAGAGAAGATCATGGCCCTGCGGCTTCTTATGCGGAAGTATCAGCCTGAAGGCGGATACGGCGACTTCCGGGAAGAAAAGCTCAAGATTACCGGAGTGGTAAGGATAGACATAGAGGAGATGACCGGCAAAGAGGACCTCGGGAAGGAAGAGCTGAAGGAGAAGGCACTGAAAATTCTGGAGGACGGAATTCCTTTACCTGTGACGATTCAGAGGGACGCGGAATGAAAGATTCATATTATCAGCTCAGGCCTGTAGGTTTTGTCCGCTCACCGCTGACGTCTCTGGAGGGCTGCCCCAAGCAAGGAGCCGAAGGGGCGCCGGAGGCATGGCTCGAAATCGATCCTGCCTTCTCAGAGGCGCTTGAGGGGCTTGCAGCAGGTCAGGAGATTATCGTATTGACCTGGCTTGACAGGGGCAGGCGGGACCTCCTCAGGGTCCATCCGCGGGGAAATCCGGAGGCGCCTTTGAAAGGGGTGTTCGCAACGCGCTCGCCGCACCGACCGAATCCGATAGGGTTGCATCGCGTCAAGATTGTGGAGATCCAAGGCTTAGGCCGCATGAGGGTAAGACCGTTGGAGGCATTGGACGGAACTCCGGTTATTGACATCAAACCGGTGCTGATGGATGACAGGTAGTAGAGATGTCTATACTTTACAGTTGAGTAAAGGAGGGCGAACATGCCGAAAAAGTCCATAAATTCGGCAATATCGATTGTAGTTCACGTTAACGCATTTTTAACCTAGAGTGACCTTCAAAAAGTATTGCCCATATCCGCGGACTGTGCGGAGCCTCAGATTATGGACCTTTTTCCAGCACATTCGCCACTCTTTCTTATATCTGATAAGCAAAGGCAGAATTAGTCAGCGTGAGTCGCGAGCGAAATAATCTGTCATTCCCGCTTGTCGGGAATCTCTTTTTGAAGAAGGATGTAGCAAATTTTTCTGGGCATGACAGCCCATAGATGCGCTGTTTTCCTGCTTAGTAGACGATCTTCTCCAAAAACAGTCCCTGCGCCGGTGCGGTGGGTCCGGCGATCGTCCTGTCACGCGATTGAAGCACCCTGGCAAATGTTTCGACAGACATATTCCCCTTTCCCACTTCCACAAGCGTGCCGGCTATGTTCCTCACCATATGCCTGAGAAAGGCGTTCGCCTCGATCCGGAATTTGATGAAGTTCCCCTGAAAGGTTGCAGTCATGAAATTCATCTCGTTGAATCTCGCGATATCGGCGGCTCCCACTGTCCTCACCGGATGTTTCGCGCCGCAACCCGCGCCCCTGAAGGAAGTGAAGTCGTGCTCGCCGACGACGAGCGAGACGGCCTTCGCCATGCGTTCGGTATCGAGTGTTGAATGTACATACCAGATATACCTGTGCAGGAATGCAGAGTGCCGCCTGTCTTCGGAAATGATATAAAAATAGCTTTTTTTGATCGCATCGTAACGAGGGTGGAACTCCCAGGCGGTCTCTTCCGCATCCATTATTCTGATGTCAGCGGGAAGCTTCGCATTCAGGGCCCTCATGATCACATCCGCGGCAAGATTAGATGCTGTTCCGAAAACGGCAACTTGTCCTAGGGCATGCACCCCCGCATCCGTCCTGCTTGCGGCGGTGAGTTTTACTTCTTCTCCTGTGACGCCGCGTATCTTCTCTATTACGATGTCTTGTAGCGTCCCGCCCGACTTCTGCGACTGCCAGCCGTGATAGTTCGTCCCGTCGTATTCGAGCAATAATTTAATGTATCTCATCGATATTGATTTTCAAGGAATGCATTTCAATAGTCAAGTAGGGGCAATTCGTGAATTGCCCTTGCAGGGCCGGGTATGTCACCGGCTCCCCATTGCAAATGCGGAAGGAAAGGTTTTAATATTGAGGGGAATTGATGGAGAAGAAAATAACAGAAAGAGACTATAAAATAAAGATAATTAATGAACTCAAATAGAGGAACGATGATCATTATTCACAAAATCGATGATTTTCTCTTCAATCTGTTCCCGGCTGCTAAGGACGGACGGACGGACGGACGGAGATAGAGACCTCTCGCCATTAAAAGAAGAAATAACGGACTACTATACCTTCGGACCTTATAAGCCTAAGGTCACCATCGAAAATGATATTGTAAGTATAGAGATCGACACATCTTCAATTTCTACTCAAAAGCCTGACTTCGAAGCAGCAGTAAAGCATTGCGAAGGTGGCAGATTCAATAAAGCAAAACCCATCCTCGAAAAACTTATCAAAAAAAATCCCACGGTCTCGGAATACCACCGGATATTAGGCCAGATCTATTCCGACGAAGGCAGACAGGAAGACGCTATTAACTGCCTAATTGATGCCTTGCGTTGGGACCCAAAAAACACTCATGCCTTGACCATGATGGGAAATATCTTTGCGCGAGCAAAAAACGATATATCAACTGCAATGTCCTATTATGAGCATGCCCTCGCAGTAAAGCCTGATGATCATATAGCAATGAATAATATCGGCGCCAATCTGATGCAGTTGGGAAGGGTGAATGACGCACAGCGATATTTCGAACAGGCACTATCAATAAACAGCGACTATCCGAACACCCTGTATGGTTTGGGGATGATAAGCGAGATGAAGGGTAACCATCTCGCCTCATTCGACTATGCAATTCAGGCACTGAAGAAATGCAAACCAGGACATCCCGTATATAGCAATGCGTTAGAGATGGCACAGCAGGCGAGTTTAAGAGCAGCGCAGGGCATAGATGCCTCTGAGATGTTCAATCAGTATTCCCAGCGGCTAGCCATTGAATCTGGGAAGAACATAGACATTGTGCAAGATGATAACATCCCGACGCCGGCCAAGTTCGAGATGGCTGAGAATTATAAGCGGGAGAAACACGTTATCCGGTTCAAAAAGGACAGGCTGGCTGTAGCCCATCTTATGATGCATGAGCTCGTCCACTTGGATTTTGCGATACAGTGTCGCAAACGGAATGCGAACTTCTTATTTCTTGCGAAAAAGGAGCAGAAAGAGCTTTTCATTAGAGAAAATGAACCCATAATTCAAAGACTGAACAGAGAAGGTCTTGATGACAAGTCAATCGCTGATTTTATCACTGCCCTGTTCAATGGAATCAACAGCCAGACCTATAATACGCCGGTTGATTTATTCATTGAAGATTTTCTCTATAAAACTTACACACAATTACGGCCTTTTCAGTTCCTTTCTCTTCAGATACTGCTCAAGGACTATATAGATGCAGCAACGAACAAGAAAGTCCTGGAGTACACCCCGGCGAAAATAAGAACTGCCAATATCATTTTAAGTCTCGTCCATAGTTATCAGTTCAGGGATCTATTCGGTCATGATGTAAGCCCTCTATTTAAGGCAACTTCCCCCCAAGTGAAACTTGCAAAAGAATTCTATGCGGAATATTTGAAATATCTGAAAAATGATAAGGCCCTCGATGCACACCTGCTGATTCTAAAATGGGCCAAAGAACTCAGAGTAGACAACTGACCTTCTCCCAATAAACTGGGCAGTTTAAAATTGGGGATTTCTGGCAAAATAACTACTCTTAAGGAGGAGAATTTTGCCATGAAGAAGACGAAGTTT
>JAKAIZ010000135.1 GCA_021814065.1 Nitrospirota bacterium
CAATCACGAGATGAACCGCTGCATCCAGTGCTACCGTTGCGTCAGGTTCTACCGTGATTATGCCGGCGGCCGCGACTTCAATGTATTTGCCTGCCACCACGAGGTCTATTTCGGCAGGCATGAAGATGGGGTGCTCGAAAACGAGTTCAGCGGCAACCTTGTGGAGGTTTGCCCTACAGGCGTCTTTACCGATAAGACCCTGAAGCAGCATTACGCGCGCAAGTGGGACCTGCAGACTGCGCCGTCCGTCTGCGTCCACTGCGGCACCGGGTGTAATATCATCCCCGGCGAGCGGCACGGGGACCTGTTGAGGGTGCGCAACCGTTTCCACGGTGAAGTGAACGGCTATTTCCTCTGCGACCGAGGAAGATACGGATACGACTTCGTAAACTGCAATGACAGGATCAGAAGGCCGAGGCTCCGTCGCGCGACAGGCGACGCTCACGTGAGCGTTACTGCGGAGGAGGCATTGAAAGGTGTCGCCAATCTGCTCCACTTCGGAGCCAAGGTGATCGGCATCGGTTCTCCCCGGGCCTCCCTCGAAGCAAACTTTGCTTTGCGTTCACTGGTCGGCCCTGACAATTTCTTTACTGGGATGTCCGAAAAGGACCTCCTGCTGGTCCGGCTGATGGTCGATATCCTCGTAAAAGGGCCTGCACGTTCACCCTCCCTTTCCGATATCGCAGGTTCGGACGCGGTCTTCGTTCTCGGTGAAGACGTGACGAACAGCGCCCCAATGCTGGCCTTGGCGCTCCGCCAGTCGGTCCGGCAGAAGCCTAAGGCGATCGCACGGAAGATGCATATCCCGGAATGGAGCGACGCCGCAGTGCGCGGGGCGATGCAGAGCGAAAGGGGACCTCTTTTTATTGCGACGCCGTACGGGACGAAACTGGAGGAGGTGGCAGAACACACGTTTCACGCCGCACCCGACGACATCGCGAGGCTCGGGTTTGCAGTCGCGCACGAGCTGGACCCTGAAGCGCCGGCGGTTGAGGGAATGGCGGAACAGGTGATGTCCCTTGCGCGCGTCATTGCCGGTGGGCTGAAAAGCTCTGAACGTCCACTTGTCTTATCGGGACTGAGTTGTGGGAGCGCGGAAGTTATAGAGGCCGCCGCCAATGTGGCCCGGGCGCTCTGTAAATCGGGAAAGCAGACCGGCCTTTGTTTTACGATGCCGGAGTGTAACTCACTGGGGCTCGGCCTTATGGACGGCGGCAGTCTGGAGCAGGCGATTGCGGCCGCCCGGGAATGGAAGGCCTCTACGGTCATCATACTTGAAAACGATATCTTCCTCCGCACAGAGGCAGCTTCTGCAGAGAAGTTGTTCGCAGCCGCCGGAGAGGTGATCTCGATCGACCATCTGCAGAATGAAACTACGGTCAGGGCCGGGGTTGTGCTTCCTGCCTCCACCTTTGCGGAGACCGGAGGCACCTTCGTCAATAACGAGGGCCGTGCGCAGCGTTTCTTTCAGGTCTTTCTTCCCGAGGATGAGGTGACGGAAAGCTGGAGATGGCTCCTTCGCATGCTCAGACTCGCAGGCCGACCCGAGGCAGACACCTGGTCGGGACTCGATGACATCACCAACGCGCTGTGTGACGCCTATCCGGCATTGGCAGGGACGAAGGACGCCGCACCTCAGGCGGATTTCCGCATGCGAGGCAGAAAGATACCTCGTCAACCCCACCGGTACAGCGGCCGCACGGCCCTGTTCGCCGACATTAGCGTGCATGAACCAAAACCACCTGACGATCATGACTCTCCCCTGTCTTTTTCGATGGAGGGATACGAGGGCATTCCTCCATCGGCGTTGATCCCCCGTTACTGGGCGGGGGGCTGGAATTCGGTCCAGGCGCTCAACAAGTTCCAGGAGGAAGTTGGTGGTCCCCTCCGGGGCGGAAACCCCGGCAGGCGTCTGATCGAGCCGGTTAAGGAGTATCAGGAGAAGTATTTGGGGAGGGTGCCGGGGCCATTCTCGCGGCGGGAAGGCGAATGGCTGATAATTCCCCTCTATCATATCTTCGGTTCTGAGGAACTTAGCAGCCGGGCACAGGCAATTGCAGAACGCTCGCCCCTTCCCTATATTGCCCTTAACGTCAAAGACGCATCAGGACTTGGCGTGGAGGGCGGCGGGATGATCAGGCTGGTGCTCCCCGGGGGCTCGCATCTACTGGCGGTCAGGATCACGCCATCACTGCCTGATGGCGTAGCCGGGGTCCCTGCGGGTGTCGTTCCTCACCTGAGCAGCAGCGCCCTGCCTGCCTGGGGCGGGCTGAAGAAAGGGGAGGGCGGCTGATATGAAAGAGATCATCATCCCTCTCATCATGGTGTTCGGAGTGCTCGTTGCGGTGATGACGATCGCTCCCGGACTCATCTGGGTCGAGCGCCGGCTGCTCGGGCTCTGGCAGGACCGCTACGGCCCTAACAGGGTCGGACCCTTTGGCCTGCTGCAGGTCCTTGCCGATATGATAAAGGTCTTCGCAAAGGAGGACTGGATACCGCCCTTTGCAGACAAGCCGGTATTCATCATCGCACCTGCCGTGATCATGTTTACGGTGTTGATGACCTTTGCGGTGATACCCTTTACACGTTCGGTCCATGTGGTCGACATGAACATCGGGCTTCTCTTTTTCCTCGGAATGTCTTCATTGGGGGTGTACAGCGTGACGCTGGCGGGATGGGCTTCGGACAGCAAATATTCGCTGCTCGGAGGCCTTCGGGCAGCTGCCCAGATGCTGAGCTATGAGGTGTATATGGGACTTTCGCTCATGGGCGTAGTGATGCTGAGCGGATCTTTCAACCTCCGCGAGATCGTTGAGGCGCAGAAGGGGTTGTGGTTCTGCATCCCCCAGTTCCTCGGTTTTGCGGTGTTTCTGATAGCCGGCGTTGCAGAGACGCATCGCCTTCCTTTCGACCTTCCCGAGGCAGAAAGCGAACTGGTGGCGGGTTTTCACTCGGAGTATTCTGGCATGAAGTTCGGGATGTTCTTTGTTGGAGAATACCTGGGGATCACGCTCATTTCGGCGATGATCGCGACGCTCTTTTTCGGGGGATGGCTCGGGCCGGTGCTGCCGCCTATTATCTGGTTTCTGATAAAGATGTTCGTATTCATCTGTTTTTTTATCCTGCTTCGGGCCGCCCTGCCGAGGCCGAGGTATGACCAGCTTATGTCTTATGGATGGAAGGTGCTGTTTCCGCTGTCGCTTCTGAACCTGGTCGTGACAGGAGGTATCCTGCTTGCACGCTGAGGGAAGATATGTTTAGTCTTCTGAAGACGTTGTGGACGGTGCTTCGCCATACGTTCCGGAAGAGGGCCACGATCCTCTATCCGGAGGAGAAGCCTTCCATTCCGCCCAGGTGGCGCGGAAGGATAATACTGTCACGCGGTCCGGGCGGCGCCGAGCGCTGCGTCGCCTGCTATCTCTGCGCAGTCGCCTGTCCCGTGGACTGCATATCGCTCCAGGCGACGGAGGATGAGCACGGAAGGCGCTATCCGGAATTCTTCAGGATAAATTTTTCGCGCTGCATATTCTGCGGTTTTTGTGAGGAGGCGTGCCCCACCTATGCGATACAGCTTACGCCGGATTTCGAGATGTGCGAGCACAACCGTCAAAACCTGGTCTACGAGAAGGAAGACCTTCTGATCAGCGGTCCCGGAAAATATCACGACTACGATTTTTACAGGGTCGCCGGGCTTGCGATAGGGGGGAAGGACAAAGGACAGGCCGAAAACGAGGAGACGCCGGTGGATGTGAGGGGGCTGATGCCGTGAACGCGGTCTTTTATTTGTCCGCTTTTGTAGCAGTCATCTCGACGATGATGGTCATCACGAGAGTGAATGCGGTGCATGCATTGCTATACTTCATCGTCTCCCTGCTTTCAGTCTCGCTGATCTTTTTTGTGCTTGGCGCGCCCTTTATTGCGGCGCTCGAGGTGATTATCTATGCGGGGGCGATTATGGTCCTCTTCGTCTTCGTGATCATGTTGCTCAACATCGGAAGCGAGACCGCGGAGAAGGAAAAACAGCTGCTTAGCCCGCAGGCATGGACGGGACCTGCCGTGCTCGCGGCGGTACTTTTTGGAGAGCTTATTTACGTGCTCGTGAAGGGAGGTTCCGGCGCGGGGGGGAGCGGCATAATCGGTCCCAAACAGGTCGGCGTCTCGCTTCTGACGAAATATGTGATCGGGGTGGAGCTTGCCTCGATGCTTCTTCTTGCCGGCCTTGTAGGCGCTTATCACCTGGGGAGGCGTGACCGTAAGGAAAAGAGGAGGACGTCATGACCGCCTCCGTGAATCTCGATCATGGGCTCATCCTTGCGGCGGCGCTCTTCGTACTCGGACTTTTCGGGGTGCTTGCAAGGAGAAATATTATTTTTATTCTGTTGTCGATAGAGGTGATGTTGAACGCTACGGGACTTGCCTTCGTGGTCGCGGGGGCGAAATGGGGGCAGACCGACGGTCAGGTGATGTTCATCTTTATCCTTGCGATGGCCGCCGCCGAGGTCTCGGTGGGTCTTGCGCTGATGCTTCGGATGTACCATATGCTCAAAACGCTGGACGCGGACGCGGCCGGCAGTATGAAAGGGTGACATGCTCGAATTCCTGTGGCTGATACCTGCGCTTCCCTTTGCGGGGTTCCTTGTCCTTGCGCTTACAGGCCGCCGTCTTTCGCGAGGGGGGATCGCCGCGGTCGGCGTAGGCTCGGTCGGGCTTTCATGTATCGTGGCATTCGCGGTGGCCGCAGGCTTTATCGGTAAGGCTCTGCCCGGACATTTCTACGTACAGCGGCTCTGGCCATGGCTCTCGGTCGGGGGGTTCAATCCTGAAATTTCTCTCTACCTCGACGCGCTCTCCCTCGTCATGATGATGGTCGTCACTTTTGTCGGGTTCCTCATCCACCTCTATTCCTCGGAGTTCATGATCGAAGAAGAAGGCTACGGCAGGTTTTTCGCGTATATGAATTTATTTGTGGGTTCGATGCTGACCCTCGTCCTCGCCGACAATCTTCTTCTGCTGTATCTCGGCTGGGAGGGCGTCGGCCTCTGCAGCTACCTCCTCATCGGTTTCTGGTATAAGGAGCCTGCGAACGGCCTCGCCGCCAGAAAGGCCTTCGTCGTCACCCGCGTCGGCGACACCGCGATGATTATCGGCCTGTTTCTCCTGTTTACGAACCTCGGCACGCTTCAGATACAGGAAGTCATGCGCCTGGCAGCTGAACGCTGGGCTGCCGGCTCCGGCCTGGCGATTGCGGCCGCGGCACTGCTGCTGGGCGGCGCCCTTGGAAAATCGGCGCAACTGCCTCTGCAGACATGGCTCCCGGACGCAATGGCAGGGCCTTCGCCTGTGAGCGCGCTCATCCATGCGGCTACGATGGTGACCGCCGGGGTATATCTCATCGCGAGGACGCATGTCATTTTTTCTCTCGCGCCGGTGGTGCAGGAGGCTGTGGCGGTCATAGGGGCCCTTACGCTGCTGCTGGCAGGCTTCAGCGCGCTCACCCAGACCGACATCAAGCGGGTCCTTGCTTACTCCACGATCAGCCAGATCGGCTATATGTTTCTCGCCCTCGGTGTAGGCGCATGGTCTGCCGCGATCTTTCATTTCATGACCCACGCATTTTTCAAGGCGCTTCTCTTTCTCGGGGCGGGTATCGTGATCAACGCACTGCATGAAGAACATAATATGTTCAAAATGGGCGGACTGCGGACTCAGGTACCTGTGACCTTCTGGACCTTCCTGATCGGCGCGTCCTCACTGTCTGCCCTGCCGTTCGTTACTGCCGGTTTTTACAGCAAGGACCTCATTCTCTTTGAAACCTGGGCCTCCCCTGCAGGGAGTCGCTGGCTGTGGGCCGCCGGGTTGTTAGGCGCATTTCTCACGTCGCTTTATACTTTCAGAATGGTCTTTGTCACCTTCTTTGGCGATGCGAAGATGCAGGTCAGCAGAAAACCGGGTGGAATAATGACGGCCCCGGTAGTGATATTGGCGGTTTTGTCGGTCCTTGCAGGGTTTATCGAATTGCCTTCTACGCTTGGGGACGTCAGAATCTTCACCAACTTCCTTGGAAGCGCGCTTCCCGCCGAAACAGTCAGTCCCGGCGGTGCCGGCGACGGCATGGCACTGATGATCGTTGCCTCTGCGGTTTCGCTGGCGGGGATATTCGCGGCCTATTTCCTTTTCGTCGGAAAAAACCGGGCCGCCGACCTCCTGGCCGGTCTTGCGCCAGGCCGGATGCTTCACCGGATCTGGTTTTCCGGGTGGGGGTTCGACTGGCTGTACGACCTTCTTTTAGTACGGCCCTTTGTCTGGTTTGCAAGGAGCAATAAGGATGATTTTACCGATCTTGTGTATCTCGGAATGATATGGTTGACGGGGCGTTTCAATAATCTGCTGAGCCTTTCGCAGAAGGGAAAAGTAAGGTTCTACGCAGCGGGGATCGCATTCGGCGCAGTGGTCGTGGTAGCGATCGCGGTGTTCTTATGATTCTTCTTTGGCTGATAGTAATACCCCTTGCGGGAGGAGCCATAGCCTGGTATGCCGGCCGCTTTCGGACTGCCTGGCCCCGCTGGATATCTCTCATCGCGATGCTGCTCATGTCCTGGGTCTCTGTGAATATCTGGATCCTGCATTATGCCTCGCTCAAGGAAATGGAGCTCCACGGCCCCTGGATCATGGAAATGCGCCTAAGCTGGATACCGCAGCTTGGTGCCGGATTTCACCTCGGTCTTGACGGACTAAGCCTGATCTTCGTGCTTCTCACGGCATTTCTCGGACTTGCGGCAGTTGCCTCATCCTGGACCGAGATCAGGGAGAGGGTGGGGTTTTTCTACCTGAACCTGCTCTGGATACTCGCAGGGATCGTCGGTGTGTTCCTTGCGATCGATCTTTTCCTCTTCTATTTCTTCTGGGAACTGATGCTCGTGCCGATGTATTTCCTGATCGCCCTTTGGGGGCATGAAAACCGGAGGTATGCGGCCTTCAAGTTTTTCATATTCACACAGGCGGGCGGTCTCCTGATGCTCATATCGATCCTCGGCCTCTATTTTGTCCACGGGAAGGCTACCGGGAATTATTCTTTCGATTATACGGTGCTCCTCGGCACCTCCATGAGTACGGGCACCGAATTCTGGCTTATGCTCGGATTCTTCGTCGCCTTCGCAGTCAAACTTCCGGTAGTGCCGCTCCACAACTGGCTCCCCGATGCCCATACCGAGGCCCCGACGGCAGGCAGCGTGGTCCTGGCAGGGCTGCTCCTGAAGACCGGCGCCTACGGTCTTATCCGGTTTGTAGTACCCTTGTTCCCCCGCGCCTCGGCTGAATTCGCCCCTGCGGCAATGATATTGGCGGTGGTCGGCATCATTTATGGCGCCGTTACGGCGTTCGGCCAGTCGGACCTGAAGCGTCTGGTCGCCTATACGAGTGTTAGTCATATGGGCTTTGTGCTCCTCGGGGTCTTCGTCTGGAGCGAAATCGCGCTACAGGGAGCGGTCATGCAGATCGTCTGCCACGGGCTTGCTACCGGAGCGCTCTTCATCATAGTCGGCGCGCTCCAGGAACGGATCCATACCCGTGATATGGGACGGATGGGCGGTCTATGGGAGGCGGCGCCGCGTATGGCTGCGGCGGCTCTCTTCTTCGCTCTTGCGTCGCTCGGACTGCCGGGTCTTGGGAATTTCTTAGGAGAGTTCCTGGTGCTGCTCGGTGCGTATAAGGCAAGCGTTGCGATCACGGTCATTGCCGCTGTGGGCATTGTCGGCGCGACTGTCTATTCTCTCTGGATCGTCCAGCGCACCTTTCACGGGCCGAATGATCAAAAATGGAAGATCCCGGACTTTTCGGTCCGCGAGATGGCAATAATGCTGGCCATGATGCTTTCCCTGATCTGGCTGGGCATCTATCCGCAGGCGGTGTTCAATACATCGAAGCAGGCGATCAGCAACCTGAAAATGATAGCATCGCCGGGCGCGACGGCAGAAGATATGAGGCCGCCTCCGGAAACGGAGAAGAGGCTTGCCGATAAGAGCATAAGTAAGACGACGCCTTCAAAAAATCTCCCCTCACCCCTCTTTGCTAAAGAGGGGCAAATTACCTCCCATTGGCAAAGGGAGGATAGGAGGGATTTTATAATTGCGTATGACCTCCTTATCAAGTCGCTCGGAGGGCTCCGATGAGCACGTCTGACTTTATCGCCCTGTCACCGGTTATCGTGGTTGGGGCCGCTGCGGTTGCGGTGATGATGCTGATCGCCTTTTACCGAAGCCACATACTTACCGTCCTGTTGTCAGTGGCGGGACTCGCCGGCTCCTTCTTCGCGCTGTTCCCTGCGGCAGGACTGGCCCCAAGGGCGGTGATGCCTCTGATCGTCATCGACGGCTACTCCCTTTTTTATATGGGGCTGATCCTGGTGTCGGGCCTTGTCGTCACGGCCTTGTCTTACGGATATCTGGAAGGCCGCGAAGTAACCCCCGAGGAGTTTTATCTTTTGCTTATGCTTGCCACTCTCGGCTCGATGGTGCTCGTTTCGGCGAGACACTTCGCATCCTTCTTCCTCGGACTCGAGGTGCTTTCAGTCTCACTCTATGCGATGATCGCGTACGTCGGGGGGGCTGCCAGGAGCAACGAGGCCGGGCTTAAATATCTTGTCCTTGCCGGGGTATCTTCAGCATTCCTTCTCTTCGGAATGGCGCTTGTATATGCGGGCCTCGGCACGATGGAATTTGGGCGGATCGCTGAAAAGGTTTCTATCGCGGCGGGCAATCCTCTGGTCATCTCCGGCCTTGCGCTGACTGTTGTCGGGATCGGCTTCAAACTTGCGTTGGCCCCTTTTCATATGTGGACCCCGGATGTCTATGAAGGTGCGCCTGCCCCAGTGGCAGCCTTTATCGCGACCGTCTCGAAAGGCGCGGTATTTGCGCTTCTGCTGCGGTTTTTGGGCGGTACAGATCTTCAGTCTTACCGGCCGCTCTTTCTGATATTCTCCCTGTTGTCGATTGCGTCGATGCTGGCAGGCAGCCTCCTTGCCCTTTTTCAACAGAACGTGAAGCGCATCCTCGCCTATTCGTCCATCGCTCACCTTGGCTATCTGGTCGTTGCCTTTCTTGCCGGGGGCAGGCTGGCGGTGACCGCAGTGAGTTATTATCTGGCGGCATACTTTGTGACGATGCTCGGCGCCTTCGGTGTTGTTACTCTTCTGTCCGGAAAGCAGGGCGACGCGGAGTCGCTTGACGATTACAGGGGGCTTGCCGGGCAACGGCCCTGGCTGGCAGGTATTTTCACGGCGATGCTCCTCTCACTGGCCGGTATCCCGCTGACGGCCGGATTCATAGGAAAATTCTATGTGGTCGCCGCTGGGGCAAATTCGGCGCTGTGGCTGCTTGTCGTCATCCTTGCAG
>JAKAIZ010000136.1 GCA_021814065.1 Nitrospirota bacterium
AGTGACATAGTTATGCGAAGAGATCGAAAAGGCTATTTTGCATCACTCAGGCCATGTAATCTCCATTTTTGGACAAACGTTTCCCCAGGCGATTTTGTTTACTCTGATTGACGCAGAGCGTTTTCAAGTTGCACAGGCCAAATCCTTTGATCGTACACGAATTTCGGCTAGCAGGTCATGCATCCATACTGCCACCTTGAGCATCAAACTACGCCCATGACGAACCACCTTGCCGGCCACATGATAGAGTCGCCACCGTAACGTCTGTACCTGAACGTTTCGCCACTGACCAGGCAACGCTGAAACCTTGAATAACACCAGGAGATTGTAGGCTATTGTCCCGAGCCTGAAAAACATCGCATTAGCTGCAAAGTCTCCGCAGGGCATCCGTTCCATGCCAAAGCCAATCTTCAAATCCTTTATCCGGTTCTCACTGGCATCACCTCGCCGGTTATACCATGACACCGTCTCTTGCGCAGTCTCTATACGGTTGCTGGCTATCACTGTATACCTCTCACTTACCTTTTCGGAACCTGTCAGTAAATCCATCTGCGCAGGACGACGAATCACGATCAACCGAAACGCCTTCTTTGTCCTGTTCATACTGTGCACTGTCTCTCCAATATGACCATCCTGGTACGGCTTCCAGTCCTCCGGGGATAGTGCCCTGATAACAGACTTAACCCCAGCGTCCAAATCCGCTCCTATAGCAAACAACACCCGAGCCTTGTCGTCCTCTTCACACCAGTTGATTATATCAGCCTTATACGCTGCACTGTCAGCCCGAAGCGCTGCTATCCGTCTTCCCGCAGGCATCTGCCCTGCGCAATACTTGATGAATTCTAAATTCCTCGCCCCAGGAGCATCATTGCCCTGGCGGAATTCCTCCCCTATGATCAGCCCGTTTTCTGCCAAGTGCCCGACTATGGGCATATAACCCCTCTCGCCTTTATAGGTAAGCCTCGCTGTCTCCTTTTCCGCCACAATCTGTGTGGCGTCTATGTCCAATGTATAGTCGGCGATTGTATCCCGGTTCAGTGTCCGGCGCACTATCAACTGCCTGATTACGCCCAACCCCGACAGCCCCTCACCGCTGCCCTGACGGCGCAGCCAATCGCCTACTGCATCAGAGCTGGGGATCTCCTGAATCCCCAGCAATTCACAAAGCGCTGCATCATTGCGGATTACCCTTAAGTCTTCAAGCGTTCGCCCGCCTCCCTGCAGCATCAGCATTAGCGGCTCTACATACTCGCTCGGCATATACCCTGCGCCGCTTCCCGGTCCCCTCAGTGCTTTGTTCGCCTCCGCAAGTATCCCCGTGGCATGAACAAACTCTCCAAAGATCGCCAGACCCGCATGAGCTGTTAGTTTCTCTTCTGTGATTCCCAGCTTGAAAGACAGAATCGTTTGTGTCATGATTATTTCACCTCGTTGGTGTTTTCGGTTTTGTGTCTCATTAACCTTAACCTATCACATTAACGAGGTTTTTTATTGCCTATATTTTTTAAATCGCGGATTTTGGGCCCTTTGACTCATCCTGCAGTTGTGGGGCGTTTCATTGACAAAGAGCGAAATGTCGCAATATAATGAAAGAACTTTTCTGAGGAGGTACTATATGGCTGAAGGTGTGTTTGAGGTGACAACTGCGACATGGGAAAAGGAAGTGCTGAACGATGCCGGGTTGGTGATGATCGATTTCTGGGCTGTCTGGTGCGGCCCATGCCGTATGATAGCACCGACCGTAGAAGAACTGGCGAAAGAGTACGCCGGAAAAGTCAAGGTCGTAAAACTCAATACGGATGAAAACCCCGAAATTGCGAGCAGATATAAAATAATGGGGATCCCGACACTTATGTTTTTTAAGGCCGGCCAAAAAGTGGATCAGATCGTAGGTGCTGTTCCAAAGCCGCAACTGAAGGCAAAGCTTGACGCGCTTATCAGTGCCTGAGGCGTTCTTCTGTTCTTTTGCATAGTCTATCAATCCGTTTCGATTGCATCACATTCGAGAGGTGAATTATTGAAAAAGGTATTGCTTTTGGTGTTCCTGGTGATGTTAATAGGTCCTGTTGCCTGCAAGAGGAGTACGGAAACGGGGGAGCACCATACTGCAAAATTGGGCGCGGAGGCGCCTGATTTTGTCCTCAGGGGCGTTGATGGTAAGGAGGTATCCCTCTCTCACTTCAGGGGAAAGATGGTCTTACTGGAGTTCTGGGCCACATGGTGTCCTCCCTGCAGAGCGACCGTCCCTGAGCTGACTGCGATTCAGGAAAAATACTATGGCAAGGGGTTGGTGGTTCTCGGGGTCTCTCTCGATGAGGGGGTGGACCTCCCGGCGAAACTGTCCTCCTTTTCGAAGGAATTTAAGATCAATTACCGCCTCTTAATCGGCGATGAAGAGACGGAGCGGGCGTACAATGTAAGCAGCATACCGATGACGTTTCTCATCGACAGGAATGGAAAGGTCGTCGCCTCATATGTGGGGTATGTCGATAACCTCTCCGCGGTCGTCTCCGAGCATATGGACAAAACCATTTAGGATTTACGATGTTCGAAAATATCAGCGAGAAACTCGATGCCGCACTGAAAAAAATAAAGGGAAGAGGACTCCTTAAAGAAGAGGACATAGATGCGGCGATGAAGGAAATTCGCCTTGCCCTCCTTGAGGCGGACGTCAATTTCAAGGTCGCAAAGGACCTTATAGAAAAAATAAAGTCAAAGGCGGTGGGAAAGGAAGTCCTCGAAAGCCTGACCCCGGGGCAGCAGGTCGTAAAGATCGTAAACGATGAACTCTGCGATCTTCTCGGAAGGTCAGCCAGCAGGATCGCGCTCGCTCCCAATCCTCCCACGGTTATCATGATGATAGGGCTTCAGGGCTCGGGGAAGACCACGACCTCCGCCAAACTCGCGCGGTACTTCAAAAGAGAGGGGCGGCGTCCCCTTCTCGCGGCATGCGACCTCCAGCGGCCCGCCGCGATAGACCAGTTGATTGCGCTCGGAAAGCAGATAGACGTAGCTGTCTTCGCTTCCAGAGATACGAAGGACCCTGTGCGGGTGGCGCGTGATGCGCTGGCCAAGTCCAGGGCCGATGCCCACGACATCGTGATTATCGACACTGCCGGAAGACTGCACATCGATGAGTCCCTTATGCAGGAGCTGAAAAAAGTCAAGGAAGGAATCGCTCCGAAAGAAACGCTTCTCGTCGCAGATTCAATGACAGGCCAGGACGCAGTCACCATCGCGAAGCATTTCAATGATCAGATAGGCATTGACGGTATCATATTGACGAAGATGGACGGCGACGCGCGCGGGGGTGCCGCGCTTTCGATAAGGGCTGTGACCCAGAAGCCAATCAAGTTCATCGGCATGGGTGAAAAGATCGACATGCTGGAACCGTTTCATCCTGACAGGATCGCGTCGAGAATTCTCGGCATGGGCGACGTGCTCAGCCTGATCGAGCAGGCACAGAAATCCTTTGACCAGAAGGAAGCGGAAACGCTCCAAAAAAGGATTCTGGAAGATTCGTTCACCTTCGACGACCTAAGGGAGCAACTGAAGAAGGTGAGAAGCATGGGCCCCCTCGAAAGTGTCCTGGGTATGATTCCGGGGTTCAACAAGGCAAAAAACATCACCGTTGACGAGAGAGAGTTCGTAAAAGTCGAGGCGGTCATCAACTCTATGACAGCCAGGGAAAAGTCAAATCACAACCTTTTGAACGGCAGCCGGAGAAAAAGAATCGCGCTCGGCAGCGGGACGACCGTCGCCGACGTCAACAGGGTGATTAAGCAATATGTTGAGCTGAAGAAAATGCTGAAGATGTTCAGGGGGAAGAAGAACATCAAACTGCCCAAGTTTTTTTGCCTCTGACCCACTTTACTTTCCAAACTCTAATATATTAAAATTTACGATACTTTACAGGAGGTGTTTGTTGGTTAAGATTAGACTGACGAGATTGGGAGCACATAAGAGACCGTTTTACAGACTGATTGTTGCCGATACAAGGGCGAGAAGGGACGGACCTTTCATCGAAATCCTCGGCACCTATGATCCCTTGAAAGAACCTTCCGAAATCAAAGTGGACATCGAGAAAGCCAGGTATTGGCTGCAAAAAGGCGCGCAACCTACTGATACCGCGAAGAAACTGATGCAAAGGGCCGGCTTATAGGCTGCCAATTTTTCACATGGAGGTGCTTGCGATGAAGGAATTAGTCGAGCGGATGGCGAAGGCATTGGTGGACAAACCGGAAGAAGTCGCCGTGAATGAAATCGACGGGGAGAAAACTACCGTCTATGAGCTGAAAGTTGCTTCGACCGACCTTGGAAAGGTAATAGGGAAACAGGGAAAGACGGCCCGCGCGATGAGGACAATACTTAGCGCATCGGGTACGAAGATAGGCAAGCGCTGCGTGCTTGAGATTCTCGAATAATTCGTTATTAAACGAGGGAAATCCTTAGAAGTTCCGGCACTCACCTCATTAGCAAAAATCATCAGGGAATGGGGGGTAAAGGGAGAAATGAAGGCCCTACCCCTCTCGAATAAATTTGTCCTGCTTGCCCCCGAGACGTCAGTGTATCTATGCACCCCCAGTGATGTCCGACAATGCACGATACGCTCATTGCGGCATATGGGCAGGTATTTCATTTTTTCCTGTTACGACATTACGGACATGAATATGGCGTCATCATTAAGGGGGTCCATGATCGCGGTTCCTGCTGCTTCGTTGTCGCTTGCCGAGGGCGAGTTCCTTCAGGAGGAAATTATCGGCCTTACGGCAATTACAACCGGAGGTGCTGAGATAGGCAAGGTCATCGACATATTGCAGAGCCGGGCCCATGACATCTATGTCGTCCGCCGGAACGAAAAGGAGTATCTCATTCCGGCGGTGAGAGAGTTTATCGTAAAGGTCCTCCTGGACGAGAAAAAAATCATCCTGCGGGAGATGGAAGGATTGTTTGACTGAAAGATGAAGTTCAGTATCGTCACGATCTTCCCCGAGATGGTTCAGGCCTATCTGGGGGCAAGTATTATGAAAAGGGCCATCCAAAAAGGCATTATCAGCGTTACCGTTCATAATCTTCGCGACTACACTGCTGACAAACACAAGACCGTTGACGATTACCCTTATGGCGGCGGAGCAGGGATGGTGATGAAGCCGGAGCCTTTTTTCACTATTGTGGAGGAATGCTGGCCCCGCAAGGAAGAGAGGAAGATCATTCTGCTGAGTCCGAAGGGCCGATTGTTCGGACAGGAAAGGGCGCTCGAGATGTCGCGCGAACAGGTCGAAATAGTCTTTCTTTGCGGCAGGTACGAGGCTATCGATGAGCGGGTCAGCGAAAACCTTGCCGATGAAGAAATTTCGATCGGCGACTACGTTTTGACTGGCGGAGAACTGCCCTCTTTGGTTATAATAGATGCTGTCGCCAGATTGATACCGGGTGTTCTCGGAGACAGCCGTTCCTCTGAGGAAGACTCTTTCTCGTGCGGTCTCCTTGATTATCCGCATTATACGAGGCCGGAGAACTTCAGGGGCATTCGGGTACCCGACGTACTGCTTTCCGGCAATCACCGCGAAATCGAGAGGTGGAGGAAAAAACAGTCGCTGAAGCTGACGATGGAGAGAAGGCCGGCACTTGCAGAAAGTCACGTTCCGACGCCGGAGGATGAAGATATTATAAAAGAAATAAGGGAGGAAGTATAATGAATTTGATGGGGGCAGTTGAAGAAGGCTTCAAGAGGGACCTCGGCGTATTCAGTATAGGGGATACCGTAAAGGTCTTTGTTAAGGTGGTCGAAGGTGACAAGGAAAGGATCCAGCCTTTTCAGGGTGTCGTTATAGGCAGAAAAGGCAGCGGGACAAGGGCGATGTTTATGGTAAGAAAGGTCTCCTTCGGTGTAGGAGTCGAAAGGATATTTCCAGTTTGTTCGCCGGCCGTGGACCGCATAGAGGTGATGAAGAGGGGTCACGTTCGGCAGGCGAAACTGTATTATCTGAGAGAGAAAAAAGGCAAGGCCGCAAAGATAAAGGAAAAAGAATCGACGCCGGCGGGATAAACGCGTTGCGATGGATTTATACCGGCATGACGAGTCCTGGAGACAAAGGGGCTTTGCACTCATCGCCGGAATTGACGAAGCAGGAAGGGGGCCCCTTGCGGGCCCTGTAGTCGCCGCAGCAGTCGTTCTACCTCCCTCCGCCAGAATAAAGGGTCTCCGTGATTCCAAGAAAGTTCCTGAAAAGGAGAGGGAGGGACTTTTCCGTGATGTGCTTTTCCTGGCAGGGGCGATCGGGGTCGGGGTAGTCGAGCACGATGAAATCGACCGATTGAACATTTTGCGGGCAACGAAACAGGCAATGACGCTTGCCATACGTGATCTGAACGTGGCGCCGGACCTATTGATCATCGATGCAGTCGCCCTCCCCTCCGTCCCGATCGAACAGACTTCTCCTTTCAAGGCCGAATCTAAAAGCGCATGCGTGGCCGCTGCCTCAATCGTCGCCAAGTATGTGAGGGACTCGATTATGCTGCGATATCACGAGACCTACCCCCAGTACAACTTCAATAAGCACAAGGGATACTGCACGCGAGAGCATCTTGCGATGCTGGCGCTTCACGGCCCCTGCGTCATCCACAGAAAGTCGTACAATAAAGTGAAGACGATGGGTTTATTCTGAGGGCGGGGATGCGAATTTGTATTTGAGTTATTCACGCCTTTAAAATATAATTAATCGCATGGGCATGATCACCGACAAAGAGAGAATAGACGAAGCGCTGGAACTGCTCTGGGTGCTCGAGGAGGAGGGCCACAGGGAAGTCGACCGCTTCAGTCTCAGTTCCGACGACGCGGATGTCTCCTCCCTCATCGAAACCCTGAAGGAAGACGGGTTGGCTGCCGTTGCCGAGGGGGACATACACCTTACGGAGAAAGGTCGAAAAATCGCGCGGGGCCTGATCAGAAGACAGCGGCTGGCCGAGCGTCTTTTTACCGATGTATTCGAGATGCCGGAGGATACCGTCCTGGACGACGCCTGCAAAATGGAACACATCTTAAGCGAAGAACTGACCGAGAGCGTTTGCATATTTCTCGGTCATCCCCCTACCTGCCCCCACGGAAAACCTATCCCTCGCGGAGAATGCTGCAAAAAACTGAAAGTGGAAGTGGCGCCGGTAGTGACAAGACTTTCGGAATTCGAGGTCGGCGCAACAGGGAAGATTACGTTTATCGTCCCGTCGGACCCTTCGAGGATAAGCAAACTCAATTCCCTCGGCATCACTGCCGGAAGTGTTATTAGGTTCCTGCAGAGAATACCCTCTTGTGTCCTTCAGATAGATGAGACGACAGTCGCGATTGATCCGGAGATCGCAAAAGAGATTTATCTGAAGAAGATCGCGAAATAAGCGGCGGTTCCTCCCCTGTCTCTTTCCTCTTGTATTGAAAGCAATCTTTTTGTATTTTAAATAGGATATGACCGATAGGACATTCTCCGACGATCTCTTTGAAAAGGGCGTTCAGTTCCTGCGTGAATCTAACTCCCTTGGTGCCCTTGCCTGCTTCGAAAAGGCCTATCTTAGTGAGAAGACACCCAAAATCCAGTCGTATCTCGGATACTGCATCGCCGCGCAAAGAGGACAGATTGCCGAGGCGTTGAAGCTGTGCGCGGGCGCGATCGAAGCCGACCCTGGGACACCCGAACACTATCTCAACCTCGGAAGGGTCTACCTCAGGGCAAAGAGAAAAGACGAAGCTATCGCGGCCCTCAGAAAAGGGCTTTCCGCCGGAGACAACAGCGAAATAAGGGCGCTTCTTGAAGACCTCGGAACAAGGAAAAGACCTTTGTTTCCTTTTCTGCCGCGACGGCATTTTCTGAACAAATATGGAGGAATCATCCTGCACCGTCTCAGGCTGCGCTGATGTCCGGGCCGACTATCATCAGCCGGCCCGCCCTTCCCGGTTAATCCCGTATCGCTCCCGGAGTGAATCACCGAGCAGGTTGAAACAAAGCGCAGTAGCCGCGATCATAATCCCCGGCGAAAGCACCATCCAGGGGGCGGAATTTATGTATGCCCTGTTCGCGCTTATCATCGAACCCCAGGTCGCAGTGGGAGGCTGCGCACCGAGGCCGAGGAAACTCAAAGCGGACTCGGTCAATATGTAGCCACCGAGCCTGAGGCCGGTCATCACAAGGGCAAGAGGCATACACTGCGGCAGAAGGTGCACAAACACAATCCTCCAGCTGTTGCACCCGATGGCGCGTGCAGACTCGATGTATGGCGCTTCCTTGAGCATCAGGACCTGCCCTCTTATCAGTCGCGCAAAAGATGCCCAGCCGACTGATGAGAGCGCGATCATCACCGTGTAAATTCCAGGCGGGAACAGCACGGAAACGCCTATGGCCAGCAGGAGCGATGGAAAGGAAAGCACCAGGTCGACAACCGCCATAAAAACCGTGTCGACCTTTCCACCGGCATAGCCAGCCGAAAGGCCCACGATAAGGCCTATCCCCATGGAGAGGAGAGCAGCAATCACCGAAACGCTGATTGAAATCCTGCCGCCGTAGATCACCCTCGTCAGGATATCCCTTCCCTTGTTGTCTGTGCCGAGGGGATGCCCGAGCGATGGCGGCTTACGAAGACTGTCGAGATCGATCGCATTGGGGTCTTTATCCACCAGCAGAGGAGAAAACACCGAAATCAAAAAAATGGATAAGATAAAGAGTGAGGATATTTTACCGGTCAGTCCCATGGATCCTCACGCGCGGGTCGATATAATAATAGAGGATGTCGACGACAAGATTGCTGATGACAAAGAGCGTTGTCCCCACGATGATACATCCCATAATGACCGGATAGTCCCTCTTAATGATGCCCTCCATCGTAAACCTGCCGATACCGTCCCATCCGAAGATGGTCTCGGTAAGGACCGCACCGTTTAAATAACTGGCGAAATCAAGACCTATGACAGTCACTACCGGTATCAGCGCGTTTTTCAGGATATGCACCGCCTTTATGCGGGAAGATGCAATTCCCTTCGCCCTGGCCGTTCTGATGAAAGGCATGTCAACGACATCGAGAACTGAGACGCGCGTGACCCGGGCGATCGTGCCGAGGGCCGGGAGCGATAGAGTTATCGCAGGAAGAAGCATATAGCGGAGACCCCCGGTGCCCGACGGAGGCAGGAGCTTCAGGACGAGCCCGAAGAGAAGCATGAGTAAAAGTCCCGACCAGAAGACCGGAACACTCAGAAGCGATATCGAAAATGCCGATATCACCCGGTCGGCGAACCTTCCCTTCTTCAGGGCGGCGAGAT
>JAKAIZ010000137.1 GCA_021814065.1 Nitrospirota bacterium
GGCGCTCGAGGTGGCTGAGGCGCTGGTCAGGAGCGGGGCCCTGGACATCATTGTGATCGACTCTGTCGCTGCGCTTGTGCCGAAGGCAGAACTGGAAGGAGACATGGGGGATTCGCTGCCCGGCCTTCAGGCGAGATTGATGAGCCAGGCGCTCAGAAAACTGACTGCGTCCATCTCGAAGTCCAACACGACGGTAATCTTCATCAACCAGATCAGGATGAAGATAGGGGTGATGTTCGGGAGTCCGGAGACCACCACTGGCGGCAACGCGCTGAAGTTCTATGCCTCCATGAGACTGGACATCAGGAGGATCGAGAGCATCAAGGAAAACCAGGAGGTCATCGGAGGCCGCGTACGGGTGAAGGTCGTCAAGAACAAAATGGCGCCTCCTTTCCGGCAGGCGGAATTCGATATCCTCTTCAACAAGGGCGTTTCGCGGGAAGGCGAGATCGTCGATCTCGGTGTCGAAAAGGGCATTATCGAAAAGGCCGGGGCCTGGTACAGTTACGGCGGCAACAGGGTCGGCCAGGGCAGGGAAAACGTAAAAGAATACCTGCGGAACAACGCCCCGGTCGCCGCAGAGATAGAGGGAAAAATCATCGAGGCGGCGAATCTCAAAAAATGACTTTGAGGAGACGGTCATGGAAATCAACGACCTTCTGAAGACGGCCCATTCGATGGGCGCATCCGATGTGCATCTCAAGGTGGGGTCGCAGCCGATCCTCCGGGTAGACGGTGAACTTACTCCCATGGAGGGAAACAGACTCAGTCAGGAGGAGACGCTGAAGATTGCGTTTTCGGTGATGAGCCCCGGCCAGAGAGAGACGTTCAAGAAAAAGAACGACATAGACCTCGCTTACAGCGTACCGGGGTTGGGACGTTTCCGGTGCAACGTGTTTATCCAGAGGGGGACGATAGGACTCGTCTTCAGGGTAATCCCCATGAGAATCCCGACAGTGGAGGAACTCCTGCTCCCCGAGGTGATCAAGAAGATCGCCATGGAGCCCCGGGGACTCATCCTGGTGACGGGGACGACGGGAAGCGGCAAGTCCACTACACTCGCTTCGATGATCGATGCGATTAATTCCAGCAGGACCGACCATATCATGACGATCGAAGACCCGATCGAATACCTGCACAGGGACAAGAGGTCTATCGTAAACCAGCGTGAGATCGGCAACGACACCGAGTCTTTCAGCAAGGCGCTCAGGGCCGCCTTGAGGCAGGACCCCGACGTCATCCTGGTGGGCGAGATGAGGGACTTCGAGACGATCCAGACCGCACTGACCGCAGCCGAGACGGGGCATCTCGTGCTAAGCACCCTTCATACGATAGACGCCACCGAAACGATCAACAGGATAATCTCGGTTTTCCCGCCTTACCAGCATAAGCAGGTGAGGATACAGCTTGCCTCGGTGCTGAGAAGCATTATCTCGATGAGACTTGTGCCGAAGGCGGACGGCAAAGGCAGAGTGCCGGCGGTCGAAGTGCTTATTGCCACTGCCACGATAAAAGACTGCATACTCGACCCTGACAAGACCAAGATGATCCCCGACGTGATCGCGCAGGGCGTGATCCATTACGGGATGCAGACCTTCGATCAGTCTATCTTTCAGCTCTATAAATCGGGTCTTATCACTTATGATGAGGCGCTCAGAAGGGCGACGAACCCTGACGATTTCGCGCTGAAGGTCAAAGGCATACAATCTACGAGTGATCTCACGTATGACGATACTGCTCCGAAGGAAGAGACTGGCGATATGAAAATTGACAGATTCGGACGGTGACGCGAAGCGGTGCGCGTTCAGACTCCTCAGCTACAGGGGAAGAAGCGAGCGCGAAATGCGGGAGAAGCTCATCAAGAAGGGGTTCTCCGAAGACATAGTATCCCGCACGCTTGACTACCTGAAACAGACCGGATTAATCGATGACGCCGCACTTGCCGCGAACCTGATAAGACAGGCCCTCGAACAAAAACATCTCGGCTATGGCGCCGCAAGACAGTTTATGCAGAAGAGGGGCCTACCCCGGGAGTTGATCGGGCAGACGCTCGGGTACGATGAGGATACGGAACTGAGGAACGCCCGGAAACTGCTGGACAAAAAGTGCAGGACTATGGGAAATTATCTGACGAAAAAAGACAAAAAAAGACTTTATGATTTCCTTGCGCGGCGGGGGTATTCCCCTGTGGTGATCGGCAAGGCGCTCGGGGATCTCAAGTTCTGCGAAGGAGATGACTGATGAGTATATGTGGATGTTTCTGTGAGTATATGCACCCTGTTGCGGGGCGGACGGCATAGGGCTGGTATGAAAGGCTCCGAGATACGAAAGACGTTTCTGGATTTTTTCGCCTCCAAGGGACATTCGGTCGTGCCAAGCTCGTCCCTCATACCTGGAGACGACCCTACGCTGCTCTTTACGAATGCCGGCATGGTGCAGTTCAAGTCTGTTTTCCTGGGCCAGGAGCGGCGTCAGTACGTACGTGCAGCGACCAGCCAAAAGTGCATGAGGGCGGGCGGAAAGCACAACGACCTCGAAAATGTGGGGCATACGGCGCGGCATCATACCTTTTTCGAGATGCTCGGAAATTTTTCCTTCGGCGACTACTTCAAACGCGATGCGATAGCCTTTGCATGGGAGCTCCTCACGGAGCATTTCGGCCTGCCCAAGGACCGGCTCTGGGCCACTGTATACCAGGATGACGACGAGGCGGCGGGTCTGTGGACCGAACTTACCGGTATCCCCGCGGAGCGGGTCGTGAGGCTCGGGGCAAAAGACAACTTCTGGCAGATGGGAGACACCGGGCCGTGCGGTCCGTGTTCCGAGATCATCATCGACCAGGGAAGCGAAATCGGCTGCGGCCGTCCTGATTGTGCGGTAGGCTGCGAATGCGACCGGTATCTGGAGATCTGGAACCTGGTCTTCATGCAATACGACAGGGACAAGGCAGGCAACCTGAACCCGCTTCCGAAGCCGAGCATCGACACCGGCATGGGCCTCGAAAGGCTCGCCGCCGTCCTCCAGGGAAAGCACAATAATTTCGACAGCGACCTTTTTGCGCCGATTATCGGGAGCATCTGCCGGTTTTCGCATAAGACTTACGGTGAGGACCGGTCAACCGACACCGCAATACGCGTGATCGCAGACCATATACGGGCAATCACCTTCCTTCTTTCCGAGGGGTTGACGCCGTCGAATGAGGGCAGAGGGTACGTGCTGAGGAGGATAATCAGGAGGGCCTCGCGGTATGCAAAGTTTTTGGATATCGACGAGCCTGTTCTTTTTAAACTCTGCGACTCGGTGGTCGAGGCGATGTCCGACGCCTATCCTGAACTAGGCAGCGAGATGCCCAGGGTCCGGCAGATGCTCAGGATGGAGGAAGAGAGGTTCAACAAGACGCTCGAACAGGGACTTTCGCTTTTAAATTCGATCATCAGGGACGTAAAGGCATCGCAGGGAAGCACCGTCGGCGGGGAGTCGCTTTTCAGACTCTACGACACCTACGGCTTCCCCCTCGACATTGCCCGAGACGTCGCCGAGGAGAACGGCCTTGGGATCGACGAGCCCGGCTTCCATAAAGAGATGGAGATACAGAAGTCAAAGGCAAGGGCCTCTTGGGTCGGGGAAGAGGCGGGAGCGGCCCCGGTATACGCAGAACTCCTGCAAGAGCACGGAAAGACCGAATTTTGCGGCTATGAGACGATGGAATCGGGCTCAACGGTCCTTGCCGTTGTCGTCAACGGTGAGCAGGTGGAGGAATTGGGTGCAGGACGCCAGGGCGAAGTCCTCCTTGACATCACGCCCTTTTATGCGGAATCCGGAGGGCAGGTCGGGGATATCGGCAAGCTGTCGGCCGAAGGCATGAGGGCCGAAGTGCTCGATACGAAGAAGCCGGTGGAGGGACTTTACCTTCATAAGGTCAAAGTCGCGAAGGGACTGCTGAAGGCCGGCTCGACTGTACACTGCAGCGTCGACCGCGAGAAGAGGCTCGCTACAATGCGGAATCATACCGCGACGCATCTCATCCACGCTGCCTTGAAGGACCTGCTCGGCGGGCACGTCAAGCAGGCCGGGTCATACGTATCGCCTGTGAGTCTCCGCTTCGATTTCAATCATTTCTCCGCGCTTGACGAAAAGACGAAGGAGGCGCTTGAAGACGCGGTGAATGCTAATATCCTGAGGAACATCAGGGTCGAAACCACCGTCGAAGAGACGAAAAAAGCGGTTGAGTCCGGGGTGACCGCATTGTTCGGCGAAAGATATGGCGATATGGTGAGGGTTGTTTCGATCGCGGGAGTTTCTGCGGAACTCTGCGGGGGGACGCATGTGAGCGCTACCGGCGACATCGGTCTGCTGAAGATACTCTCTGAAGGGAGCGTTGCATCGGGCATCAGGAGAATAGAGGCGGTCACCGGAAAAGAGGCGGTCCGTTACTTCAGGGGCCGGGAAAAGGAACTGGAAAAGGTCACCGAGATATTGAAGACGTCGGAAAGCCCTGCGGAACGTCTGAAGAAGCTCGTTGCGGAGATGAAGGAGCTCGGGAGGGAACTGGAGAAGTTCAAGGGCAGGTCTGCCGCGGAGACTTCTTCGGCTATCATCGGGAAGGCCCGCCTTATCGACGGCGTAAAGGTGGTTGCCCACCGGACCGACGGGATGGACGCAAAAGACCTCAGGGTGCTGGCCGACAGCGTGAGGGACGGCCTCGGCTCTGGCATCCTGCTGCTTGCCTCGGTGAAGGACGATCAGGCGGCGATGGTGGCTATGGTGACAAAAGATCTTGTGAGGAAATTCAGCGCAGGAGACCTTCTGAAGAAGGTTGCCGCCGCCGCAGGCGGAAGTGGAGGGGGCAAACCCGATATCGCGCAGGGCGGGACAAAAGAGATCGGGATGCTGGACAAGGCACTGGAATCGTTATACGAGATTGTCGCTGAAATGAAGTAATATCTGAAGAAATGTGAGCGCCGAGGCCCGATCCTCCTTCCTCAGCCCTGCCTGACCCCAGAATGAGAAAATTAGATTAATGTTCAGGGTTATCCTGTTGCCTCCATAGAAGATGCTCCTTTTCTCCAGGACCGAATGTCCACTGAAAGGCAAAATACGCAAATAAAGTGTTTTGTCCTTTCATGTCCCGTCCTACAGAGAAAAGGATATGGTGCTCCTCACTGAGGTTAACATAACCGCCCACATTGAAGGCGGTTTCGTCTCTCTCCTTTTGCCTTTGGGGAGGCATTGAAGACCTCGGCTCCCAATACAAGCATTTTGGAGAAATCTCTCTGAAGAAGCCATCCTGCAAACCAGTAGTTCTTATTATATTTGCCGGGATGGTACCAGTATCCGCCGCCGCCGTATGTTGTCCACGGCCCCCAGCTCTTTTGGACCCAGACTGGAAAAAATGCCGCGAGATATCCTGACCCAAATCCCTGCGAGTTGCTGCCAGTCGGGACCTCAAGCAGTGGAAAGATTCCGACCTGTGGTCTCCACCCCTGTTTGTCTTCATGAATAAAGCGATACTTTACGCCCAGTTCCATGTCGCCGATGCCATACTGCGTTGAACCCTCAACAGGAGCAGAATAGGCCGCAGGTATGAGGACATGGAGATGCAGATCCGGAACCGGTCCGTAGTTAACTTCAAGGTGAGGCAGCGTACCCGATGTCCCTGCCTCTGTGTCATGTGCCCACTGCGAGGCCAAGTAGACTTCCCAATGCAGGTACTCTACTGGTTCGGGGTCATCGGTAAAGAAGGGAGGTCCCGCCCATGCCGTGCCAATAAGAAGAAACACTCCAACCAAGATGAGACTCGTTTCTACTAGGACTTTCTTTAACCTGCCTTCCATTGCAGCACCGGATCTTCGAAGATTTTTCAATTTTTGGTTGCTAAGCATCTTTTAGCATGAATCTCCTGTCGTTGCAACATGCGGTAACGGTCGAATCGAAAACATCGACGTGGAGGTGGATGTGAAAAAGGCCACCCCATAGGTACCAGAGGGACCAGTGAAGCTTTTGGGCAAACTCCGCAGCCGCTGCTTATCCTTAAGACACGCAAATCACAACAAAAAATCTGTTGTGACCACAGGGAAACTCTGGTAAAATCATCTTAGAGTAAGGATAGAGGCGGGCTGAAACCCGTAAAAAACCGGCTGCCGTTTGGACGTGACGGCGGCTGACAACAGAGGAGGAGGGTTTATGTCGCTATTTGACGTGATCAGAAACGCAATGCTCGCCGGATTCGGGATGCAGGAGAAGGTGAAGGATTTTATCGACGACCTTGTAAAGAAGGGGGAGCTGAGCGAATCCCAGGGCGCAAAGCTCGTGAAGGAGTGGTCCGAGAAGTTCGAAAAGAACACGGAGGAGGTCGGCAAAAACATTAGCGAGTCGGTCTCGAAGGCGCTCGAAAAAATGAAGCTCGCGACAAAGGAAGATATCGGCAAGCTGAACGAAAAAATCGATTCTCTCGGTTCGAGGATATCCAAGATCGAAGAGTCGAAAAAGGAGTGACGGGAAAACCCGTAGATGCCTTTTAACCTCCTGGCCCTCAGAAGGACATACAAGAACGTCAACAGGGTAAGACAGATTGTCAATGTCCTTCTGAAGTACGGTTTCGGGAAATTAGTCGACCAGCTCCACCTGAACAGGTTTGTCCCTTTCAGGAAAAGGATCAGGACGTTCGGCCAGTGGCCCCCCCTGAAAAGCCCGACGGTTCCGGAAAGACTTCGGATGGCCTTTGCCGAACTTGGACCCAGCTTCATCAAGCTTGCACAGCTCCTCTCCACGAGACCAGACCTCATTACAAAGCCGTTTGCGGACGAGTTCAAGAAGCTGCAGGACAGGGTGCCGCCTTTTTCTGCCGAGGAGGCGATAAGGATCATAGAAGAAGAGACCGGCCGGCAGGTGCAGCAGGTATTTCTGCGACTCGACCGGGAACCGGTGGCGGCCGCCTCGATCGCACAGGTGCATAACGGTACGCTCACTGACGGCAGCGAGGTGGTCGTCAAGGTCCAGAGGCCCGGGATACGTGAGCAGATCGAGACGGACGTCAATATCCTGACCGCGGTTGCGCACCTCATGGAACGATACATACCAGAAAGCGTCTTTTATAACCCCACCGGCATCGTAGAGGAATTTTCCCGGACGGTGAGAAAAGAGCTCGACTTCACCGAGGAGGCGAGGAACTGCATCCGGTTCAGGAAGAACTTTGAAAAGATACACGACGTGCTGATCCCGACGGTGTACGGCGACTTTACGACCGAAAGCCTCCTGGTCATGGAGAGGATCGACGGGGTCCGGATAGACGACATCGAAGGGATCACGAGGCTCGGGCTGGATCGGAAGAGTCTGGCGCGAATCGGTGTCGACGCCTATTTCAAGCAGGTACTCGAAGACGGCTTCTTCCATGCAGACCCTCACGCGGGAAACATCTTCGCCATGGCGGACGGCAGGGTGGGGTTCATGGATTTCGGGATCGTCGGCAGGGTCTCCCCTGAACTCAGGGAGACGATGGCAAACACCTTCCTTGCCCTGATCCACAAGGACTTCGACAAGCTGATCGAGCAGTACCTTGAACTTGGCCTGGTACCGGAAGACGTCGACCTCGACGTCTTCCGGAGGGAATTCAAATACGACCTCGCGGATTTCCTCGAGCCCCTTTACGGCCTCACTCTCAGGGAGCTGAATTTCGCGGAGTACATGGACACGATAACGCGTCTCGCGATCAAACATAAATTGAAGATCCCGGCTGACCTGATCCTCGTCAACAAGGCGATGCTGATCCTCGAAAGCCTCGGACGCGAGCTCGACCCGAACTTCGATTTTGTCGCAGCCGCCGAACCATACGCGTCCAGGCTGGTCAAGGAGCGTCTGAGTCCGTCGAGGATCTACGATAAGACGAAGAAAAATGTGATGGAAGTCAGCGATTTTTTCGTGCTCTTCCCCAAGCAGTTGAAGCAGATCGTGAGGAAGGTACTGAAGGACGACATCCATGTCAAGATGACACATATCGGACTCGACAGGTTCATCAGGGACATGGACCGGTCGAGCAATAGGATATCCTTCAGCATGATCATCGGCGCTATGCTTCTCAGTTCGGCGATCATGCACGCCACCGGCGTCGGCCCCACCTTCCACGGCATTTCGATCCTCGGCCTTACCGCCTTCGGGTTAGCGTTCCTCCTGGGCATCTGGCTGATCATCTCGATCATCAGGTCGGGGAGGCTGTGACCGGTTGCAAAAATGTCGGTCTCGACTTATAATGCTCAAAACTGAACCATAGGGGAGACAGGGATATGGCTGATACCAAATATTGCCTCTGCTGCGATGAGCAGGTGCCCTTCGGTACCGTCGTGAGGAACGAACGGAGGGAGGTCACCTGCAACTACTGCGGATTCACGCTCGATGTGATGGGAGCAGCGGAGCCCCAGAAAGCCGAAAACAAAGGGCATGCCCTGGTTGCCGACGACTCGCTTTTCACCAGAAAGATCATAGTGGAGCTCATCGCCGAGAGGAAGTTTTCATCTGACGTTATGTCGTTTGAAAACGGGCTCGAATTGATCACCAGTTACTCAAAACTCCTGACAGAAAAAAGACCGGTCGACGTGGCGATCATCGACCTGAACATGCCGGTGATGGATGGCCTCACCGCCGCCCGAACGGTCCGGGCGCTCGAGGCCCAGAACAGGGCGACAAACGTGCCGATCGTTTTCTTTTCGGCTGAAAAGGCCGACGATGCCCTCAAAAACCAGATGCAGGACCTCGAACCGGCCTACTACGTTAACAAGGGCTCGGATCCTGATCCCGACAAGCTCACCGCGCGCGTCGAATATCTACTCGGCTATCTGAGGGAGAAGTTCGGACAGTAGCACCCCAAAACTTTATACTGTCTTATCGGTGCATCCGCCGGTCCCTGCAATGAACCAGTCCCGCCAGTTTGACATTGAACGCCGGTATGGTAGACTGGGAAAAGAAAAACTTTTCATACACATCAAAGTTTCTCAGTTATTAACAGTTTCTAAATAGTATGCACATAATTATTAGAAAATCCCTCCTCACTTCCCTTTGCTAAAGGGAGGGATTGCCCCTCTTTGCAAAAGAGGGGTTTGGTCTACGACTCTTAGAGGGAGATTTTTCGGTCATAACGTGCATTCAATTCTGAGACAGTTAGTAATAATGAGAACGGGAGGACGCCATGCCAGCAACACTTTCGAAAAAGCAGATAAAGGACCTCGATGCCTATTGGCGCGCGGCGAACTATCTTTCGGTCGGACAGATCTACCTTTTGGACAATCCCATGCTGAGGGAGCCAC
>JAKAIZ010000138.1 GCA_021814065.1 Nitrospirota bacterium
CCGTCAACCTCATTTCTGCCTCCTGTCGCCTTGATTACAGAAGGCTATTTTCGATTATTTTTCGTATCGTTTTCTTATATGAGGCAACGATTCAACTTCGTATCGTTTTTTGATGAGGCAATTCGATGTCTTGACAGGCGTGCTGATTATGATAGCATGGAGAAAGGCAGAGGCGCTTCTTCACAAATACACCCGGATCGGCAGGAATCCCTTACAGAACAAAACCGGGGCAACGATCACAGGCAAACGGGAAAGGAGTTAGCGACATGAAACCGAAGGACCTTACCTCTAAGATATTTATTGATGGCGGGGACCCGGAAGAGACCCGTGAGATCATGGGCCTCCTGGGGTTTCTCGACGGACAGACGACAAACCCCACTCTCATCTCGAAAAACCCTGAGGCGCGCAAACGACTCGACAGAGGAGAGAAGTTTTCAGAACGTGAGATCATAGACTTTTACCACTCTGTCGTAAAAGAAATCTCCGGGATGCTGCCGGCAGGGTCTGTCTCGGTCGAGGTTTACGCAGACCCCGAGACCAAGGCGGAGCAGATGCTTTCGCAGGGAAAGATGATGTTCGGCTGGATCCCGAACGCACATATCAAGTTCCCCTCAGCCCCCGAGGGGCTGAAGGCCGCCGAGCAGGCGGTGAAAGACGGTTTGAGGGTGAACATGACACTTTGTTTCAGTCAGGAACAGGCGGCCGCGGTTTATGCGGCCACCCGTGGCGCCCTAAAAGGGAATGTCTTTGTCTCACCTTTTGTGGGCAGGCTCGACGACCGGCGCGAAAACGGCATGGACGTGATCGCCAATATAATCCGCATGTACCGGAAAAGTGACGGGCATGTGGAAGTGCTTACCGCCAGCGTGAGAAGCCTCGATCATCTCCTCTATGCGATCAAGCTCGGCTCAGACATAATCACCGTGCCGGGCAAGATACTGAGGGAATGGGCGGGGAAGGGGCTCCCGATGCCCGGCAGCGACTACAACTATCCCGCAGCTGGCCTTAAGGCGATCCCGTACAAAGAGCTCGACCTCGGCCGGGACTGGCGCGACTTCGACATATCCCATGACCTGACCGTCAAGGGGATGAAGAACTTCTCGGAAGACTGGGAATCCCTGATCCGGCACACCAAGCATTAGTCCGTTGAACATGGCCCAATGTTTCCCAGGGCGTCGGCATCCGGCGGAAGCGTAACCGCTGCAGAATGGCTTAAAATGGGCATAAAAAAGGGCCTGCTTTCACAGACCCTTGAATTTGTTTGGTGGCGGGGAGAGGATTTGAACCTCTGACCTTCGGGTTATGAGCCCGACGAGCTACCGGACTGCTCCACCCCGCGATAGAGGTATAGAGAATAACCTATTGGCTGAGTGGTTGTCAAATGCGCCCGGCCTGCCATCAATTTTGCGCGCCAACGGCGAGGGGTAATCAATTCCGTGCAAGAGCGCGATGAATCACGCCCCTATTTCGCCGCCTGGGCCTTTGCCTCATCGAGGTATTTGATGAACTCCTGGGGGTCCACCTTATCGATGAAACAGAGCTTTTTGCCGGCCTCTTTCACCAGATCTCCCTTTGCATCCAGAAAGATGAGGAGGCAGTCGTTCTTGAAATTGTATTTCTCTCCCAGGCTCTGCTCCTCAGGCGAAAGCTTCTTTTTAAGGTCTATCCTGATCGGGACGAAATCCTCCATTATCTTCTTGGCAATCGTCGGGTTGCTGTATACTTCCTTCTCAAGAAATTCGCAGCGCGGACAGCCCTTTCCGTAAAAGAAATCCAGCACCACCGGCTTCTTCTCTGATGTCGCCTTCGCCATGCCGTCCTTGAGCGTATACCAGCTCACCAGGTCTCCCGCAGAAGCGGAGGAAGCAACGAACAGGCCGAGCACTAATAATACAAACACCGATCTTTTCATATGGCACCTCGTAGTTTCGATTCAATTTTATGTTAGCACATTTTAGGTGGCGCCGTGCCATGACTGCTCCATAACACCCCCTTTCCTCTTCCCAAAAGTAATGATGTATACGCAAGAGGCGGACATGCTGAAAAAGCCCATAAAAGCGGCAGGATTTAATTGTGATTCACGTAAACGCAGAGATAACCACGAATGACTTGTATGAAAGGTTGGCCGGCGGCTGAGCAGAACCGCTGTAGTCAGAGGGCGTTACTTCAGCCAACGACCGGCGCATCAGATTCATGAACCCACCGTTTCATTTGTTTTACAATCAGATATGACGATTGAAGAATTCGTGAGGTTTCTTGAGGGCGATCGGGAGTTTCAGCTTCAGGCGGCGGGACATAAGTATATCGGGCCTGTCGCAGCCCGATACGGGGATCTGGATGTCGTCGAAAAGATGCGCGACGCACTTGCCCGCAAGGGGATTACACAGTATTACAGTCATCAGGCAGAGACGGTCAGTCTGGTACGGCAGGGAAAAAACGTCGTGCTGATGACGCCTACCGCAAGCGGCAAAAGCCTGGCGTACAATCTGCCGGTCCTAGAATCCATACAGGCCGATACGCGCACCAATGCCCTTTACATATTTCCCCTGAAGGGGCTCGAGCAGGACCAGTTGAGAAACCTGAACGAACTGTCGGGTCTCCTGGGTATCGGCGACGCCGGGGAGGTATACGACGGCGACACTTCGGCATATATGAGACGTAGGATCAGGGAGACGATGCCGAATGTCATCTTTACGAACCCCGACATGCTCCACCTATCGCTCCTGCCTTTCCACAAGAAATGGGAGGGCTTTTTCATGTCTCTGAAATATGTGGTCGTCGATGAGATCCATGCCTACCGGGGCGTCTTCGGCTCTCACGTCGCGCAGATATTCAGGAGGCTGAGACGGATCTGCGAATTCTACGGCTCTGATCCCCGGTTCATTGCCGCCTCGGCCACGATCGACAATCCGGGGAAACTGGCGGCCGAACTAATCGGCCTTCCCTTCGAGACGGTGCGCGAAAACGGCGCTCCCTCAGCCGGGAAACACTTCTATTTCATGAACCCGATCGAAAGCCCGTACACCGCGGCCACGAGGCTCTTCGTGCAGTGCATGAAGGCGGGCTTCAGGACGATCGTCTTTACCAAGGCAAGAAAGATCACCGAGCTCATCTACACGTGGACACTAAATTACGCCCCTGAACTTCAGGGCAGAATAAGCCCGTACCGCGCCGGATTCCTGCCGAAAGAAAGGCGAGAGATCGAGGCGAGACTCTTCAGCGGAGATTTGCTCGGAGTCGTCTCGACCAGCGCGCTGGAACTGGGCGTAGACATAGGCGGACTGGACTGCTGCATACTCTGCGGTTATCCCGGATCGGTCTCCAGCACATGGCAAAGGGCGGGCCGGGTCGGAAGGCAGGGCGATGAGTCGGTCGTGCTACTTATCGCGATTCAGGACGCCCTGGACCAATATTTCATGAGACACCCCGGGGATTTCTTTGCAAAAAGCCACGAGGCCGTGGTAGTAGATCCCGGGAATAAGAACATTCTCAGGAAACATCTCGTCTGCGCGGCAGCGGAACTTCCCCTCAGACAAGATGACTCTGTCTATGATGTCCCCTTGCTTATGCCGGCCGTGGACGAACTGGTTGCCGACGGCGCGCTTTCCACTGGAAAGAGGGAAGGCATATGGGTTTCGGCGGGCAGGCGGCCGCACAAAGACGTGAGCATTCGCGCAATAGGCGAACGCTTCGCGCTCGTCACCGAGGCAGGCAGGCATATCGGCGAACTGAGCGGCCGGCGTGTATTCAGAGAGGCGTTTCCGGGTGCGCTATATCTCCACAGGGGGAAGCAATACGCAGTCGTCGAACTCGACATGCTCGCGCGGAAGGCGATATGCAGAGAAGACAAATCTCAGTACTACACGCAACCGGTCAGCGAGGGGAAGACCGAAATCATCCGGGAAAGGAAGAGGGTTAAGATCGGCAGCAGCGAATGTTCGTGGGGATCGTTGAGGATCACCAGCAAGGTCACCGGATATGATAAGAAGAGGACGTTCGACAGGCGGAGGATTTCGAGCCATACCCTCGACCTCCCGGAATATGTCTTCGAGACCGAAGGCCTCTGGACCGTGATAGACAGGGGGACCAAATCGGACGTCGAATCTGCTGGATTCGACCTCGGCGGCACGCTCCATGCAGTGGAACATACCGCCATCGCGGCCATGCCGCTCTTTGCCTTATGCGACAGGGGAGACATGGGCGGTCTCAGCCATACCTGCTTCCCGGACTTCGGCCTGCCTGCGATATTCCTGTACGACGGCTATGAAGGCGGGGTCGGGCTTGCGAAAAGGGCGCTCGAAATCGGGGAAGACTGGCTGAAGGCGACACTCGGGATCATCGAAGAATGTCCATGCACCGGGGGCTGTCCCTCATGCGTGCAGGACGCCCAGTGCGGCAACAGAAACGAGCCTCTCGACAAGGAAGGGGCAAAGTTCTTATTGAGAAAATGGCTTCACTGAAAAATGTGTATGTGAAAGTCATTCGAACAGTTCAAACGGCTTACACGTTACGTCAAATCCGCCCTTTAAGCCACTGCGCAGGTTTCACGACGTGGTATTTGCCGTTGCCGTCAGAGTAGACGACTTTCAAAATTCTCGCGTTCAGGATCATCCGTTTGCACATCATGCAGGGCTCCGAATGACATTCGTCCGCATCGCTGTCGGCTCCCGAGATATAGATCGTGGAGCCTTCAAGTTCATCAACAGACGCACGTATAATCGCATTCGCCTCGGCGTGCACGCTGTGGCATAGTTCGTAGCGCTGCCCGTGTGGGATCTGCAGCTCCTTTCTGGTGCATTTGCCGACGGCAAGGCAGTCTTTGATCCCCGCGGCAGCACCGTTATATCCAGTGCTGACAATAATGTTGTTCTTCGTGATCACGGCGCCGTACTTGCGCCTCATGCAGGTTGCCCGGGCGGAGACCGCCTTGGCTATGTTAAGGAAGTATTCATCCCAGCCGGGCCGTAGTGTTTTCTTCTTCTTATTTTCGGTTTTCATTCAGCGCTTCGGACCTTTCTGCGATATTATGAATATTATAAAAAAACGCCTTTTTTTTCGCCACGATTCCGAACAGCGCTTCATCGCGGGTTAGAATCGGGGTGAAAAGTTGTTGTTTAGGTCTTTTGCTCGTCATTCCGGCTTGACCGGTCATCCTCGGCGACTCGCCGGGGCGAGAATCTTTCCGAAGGTTTCTGCAGAAAGATTCCCGACGCGCTTCACTTGCGGGAATGACAGCCCTTTCAGTGAATCGATGAACTTATAAACAGACGCTACTTTACCACGGCGTCCCACCAGCGCTGGTGCATGCTGAATTTTCTGACGAGGGCGGACGGCATCATTTCATAATTGCTGCCGAGCATATACCCCGCATATTTGAGACAGCTCCTCAGCAGGAATTCCGGCACGAGCCACGGCTTCCCCTCTTTTGTCAGATACGCGACCCCTGAGCCGATGTACCGCATTCCCTCGGACCCGGCCCGTCCGAACTCCTCGAGAAGCCAGCGCTCACTCGCGTGGAACACCCCGATATCGAAATACCTTCTGAATTCCTGAAGGGCAGTGTAGTTGTGAGAATGATACACGGCAGCATCGGCCGCATACGCTATCCTGTAGCCGGCCATCAGTAATTTGGCGCCGGCGTAAACATCCTCCCCCATGATGAGCCTTTTTTTAAAGCCTCCTATCCCGGCGAGCGCCTTCCTCCTGTAAGCCGCAAAGGCATTCGACAGAAAGGGGGTCTTGATTCCGAATTTCCCTTTGTCCGCTATGCTCCGGACACTGGAAGTCCCAGGATAGTTGAAGAGCCGCAGGTGCGCTCCGAAGGGCGAGGCCCCCGGATGGGGCAACTGCCTGCCGTATGCAGCGGCAACCGACTCGTCCCCGAAGGGTTCCACCAGTTTTTCGACCGCCCGGTCGTCAAAGGGCAGCGCGTCTTGAGAGAGATATACGACGATATCGCCTTTTGCCGCGTCGGCGGCCAGGGTGCGAGTGCCGCCGTGATCGAAGTCCCGCGGGTCCACCCGGATCACCCGGACGCCCCAGGATGCGGATATTTCCTGCCCGGCAGTTGAAGAGTCGACGATGATGATCTCGCCCGAAACGGTCTGGGTTTTCAATTTCGCCAGCAAGGCTCCGGCCTGTTCGGGGGCATTCCGTATCGGCACAATAATGCTTGTCATGGTATGTGTAATGATATCCGCGAATCCCCTGGTATTATACAGGAATCAACCACTCCCTGCGAAGCGGTTGCCTGTCCCGTCCTTGATAAAGGGGCCGAGCCGTGTGTTATAATTTTTTATGCCTGACTCAGAGATTACTCCCGCGATGGACAGGTCCGTGCTCGGCGCGGATGATCTGCCGAAAGTGCCCTTTGTCATAAACGGCTTATCATCCCGTTTCATCCGCGAAAACATGATCGTCCCGCTCGAAATGAGGCAGGACAGTCTGAAGGTGGCGATGGCGAACCCCGCGGACGAAGAGACGATCGACGCACTCAGGGTGGCGACGTCCGCGGAGGTCTCGGTCTGCGCGGCCGACCCCAAGGCCCTCGGCGAATATATCTCCCGTTTTTACGGACAGGAGCCCCAGAATATCAACAAGATAGTCGAGGACATGGGAGAGAAGGGGTTCGAATTCATCAGGGACGAGGAAGAGGACGTCGGTCATCTCAAAGACCTCGCCTCGGAGGCGCCGATCATACGTCTCGTCAACCTTATTCTCACAAGGGCGGTCGAAAGCAGGGCGAGCGACATCCATATCGAGCCGTTCGAGGATGAATTAAAAGTGCGGTACCGCATCGACGGCGTCCTCCATCAGACCGAGTCCACGCCGAAGAAGCTCCAGGCGGCGATTGTGTCGAGGGTCAAGATCATGGCAAAGCTGAATATTGCCGAGAGGAGATTGCCCCAGGACGGAAGGATCAAACTGAAGGTAGGCCCCAAGGAAGTCGATCTCAGGGTCTCGACCATACCCGTGCTCCACGGCGAGAGTGTCGTGATGAGGATCCTCCACAAAGAGGGGATCGTGATCGACCTCGACCTGCTCGGTTTTCCGCCGAAGACGCTTTCGCTTTTCAACCAGCTAATCACCAAACCCAATGGCATTATTCTCGTCACCGGCCCTACCGGCAGCGGGAAGACCACCACGCTTTACGGTGGACTGGACAAAATCAATTCATCCGACGTAAAGATAATCACTGTAGAAGACCCTGTCGAGTACCAGCTCAAGGGGGTGAACCAGATACAGGTGAAGCCGCAGATCGGACTGAACTTCGCCAGCACACTGCGGCACATTGTGAGACAGGACCCGGACATCATCATGATCGGAGAGATCAGGGACCTTGAAACCGCCGAGATCGCGATACAGTCGGCACTGACCGGCCATCTTGTCTTTTCGACCCTGCATACGAACGACGCCCCTAGCGCGATCACGAGGCTGCTCGACATGGGCGTCGAAAACTTTCTCCTCTCCTCGACGGTAAGGGGTATCCTTGCGCAGAGACTCGTGCGGGTGATCTGCCCTTCCTGCAAAACCCCGGACACGACAGGCGTCGACCGCGAAGGTCTCGCAAAGATCGGCATCGGTCCCGATGTGCCGATGTACCGCGGGACAGGGTGCGAGCAGTGCGCCTTTACCGGCTTTTACGGCAGGCTCGGGATATTCGAGCTCATGATGATCGACGAAGAAATCCGAATGCTCATCCTCAAGAGCGCGGATGCCAACCAGCTTAGGGACGCAGGCCGGCGGCACGGCATGAGGACGCTGCTCGAAGACGGGGCTGACAAGATACGGGAGGGCGTCACTACTCTCAGCGAAGTGCTCAGGGTGACCCAGGAGGTATAAGTGGGCATCTTTTCCTACAGGGCCACCACGACTGACGGTGCAATCGTGGAAGGGGTGATAGAAGCCTCAGACGAAAAAGACGCGGTCGACCGGCTGAAGAATTCCGGGGTGATCCCCCTGAAGATCACCACTCCCCGAGAAGGGATCGGAAAAAGGTTCCTGCGAAAATCGTCGAAGGGGGACATCCTCACGTTCACGACGGAACTGTCGGCGCTCCTGAGCGCCGGACTGCCGCTCGACAGGAGCCTCAATATCCTCTCGGACATCTCTGAGAGCGGCGAGATGAAGAACATCGTCAAGTCGGTCCTGAAGTCGATCAGGGAGGGAAGCTCCTTCTCCGACGCGCTCTCCAGGCACCCCAGGGCCTTCCCCAAGCTCTACGTGAACATGATCCGCGCGGGCGAGGCCGGGGGAGTGCTCGACGTGGTGCTCGACAAGCTGAACGAATTTCTCGAATCCTCCCAGGAATTGAAGGACCATGTCTTTTCGGCCATGATCTACCCGGTCATCCTGCTCCTGACCGGCGGCTTTTCGATCATCGTGCTTCTTGTCTATGTGCTCCCGAAATTCTCGACGATCTTTTCCGAGATGCACGTTGCGTTGCCCCTTTCGACGCAGATCATCATCAGTGTGAGCAACGCGCTCAGTACGTACTGGTGGGTCCTGCTCGCATGCGCCGCAGGGGCATGGCTCCTCTTCAGGAATTACACCAGGAGCGAGGAGGGAAGATACTCGTGGGACTCCTTTAAGATAAAGATGATAGGCGAGGTGATCAGGAAGATCGAGACGGCCCGTTTCACCCGTACGCTCGGCACCCTGTTGAAAAGCGGCGTTCCCCTGCTGCAGGCGCTGCACAACTCGAAGGACGTCATTAGCAACCAGGTGATCGCCTCAGCCATCGACGGCGTCGCCAAAGGGGCCAAAGAGGGCAAAGGCATCGCGGCGCCGCTGGCGACCGCAGACGTTTTTCCTCCGCTTGCCCTTTCGATGATCAAGGTCGGCGAGGAAACCGGTCAGCTCGATACCATGCTCCTGAAGGTCGCGGAGACCTATGAAAAAAGCCTGAAAGTCTCGATAAAGCGGTTCGTCAGTTTCGTCGAACCCGCCATGATCCTAGCCATGGGAGTGATCATCGGCTTTATCGTGGTTTCGATGCTGATGGCGATATTCAGTATTACTGACCTGCCGATGTAGCCGGCCGTATCGACATGGAAAAAGAAAAAGGCTTTACCCTTCTGGAGTTGATCATCGTGATGTTTCTCATCACGCTGCTTATGTCCCTTGCCGCCGCGTTTTTCGCCAACACCCTCCCATCGAGCAAGTTCAGCGCTTCGGTGCGCGAAATAGCAGCGATGATGCGCCACGCGAAGGCGCTCGCGC
>JAKAIZ010000139.1 GCA_021814065.1 Nitrospirota bacterium
CCGATCTCTTAGGGCTGTGTACGGAGTTCACGAGGAGATTGTTCGTTACCCCACTGCTTAAGTGAGCCTAACACCCATGAGAAAGGCTTTCTCGCAATCCTGTGGGAATATTTCCTTATGCCTCTTGAGTTTATCAACAGGGTCAAAACGACGGCTTGAAACGTATTTTGAATAATCATCAAACTGCTAAATTAAAGTGGGCTGTAAAAATGAACTATTGGGCAGTTGGAGCAGTACATGGAGATACAGACGTTTTTTTAGGCAACGGCATTTGGTATGACGGTTACGCAGAGGATGGTGATGATAGAAACAGAGACACATTAGAGAGGGTAGCTATAGGCGACCTTCTTTTAATGAAATCAAGTGCTACAAAAGGAGTTGGCCACAAATTATCACTCACAAAATTAAAAGCTATCGGCAGCCTTCGGCACCATCCCTTTTTTGATATCAATAAGTTAGCTTCCTGATGGGCAGCCCACAAAAGGATGTGTACTTTAAAAAGGAGAAAAGTGTCTTTAATAATACATTTTGCCTGTCTCAAAAAAAAGTACCTTACATTATTTTTCCGATGACCCCCACTGTAACCCCTTAAGTTCCAAGACAATTCATCACAATATATCCTTTCCCCTCGCCCGCACGTTTGATGCTTTAACATGGCATACAACTTGTATCATATTATGTTATGCAGAGAGGCCAAATAACATGGACAGAGCTAAAGCTAAAGTTTTGATTTCTATATTAAAGGACTCATCACTTTATCAGACAATGTCCCACGAAGAGAAAAATTCCCTCCTTTCAAGGTTGGAAAAGGACTACCCTGCCATATTCAATGCCCAAGAGTGTAAAGAAAATGAAGAGACAGAGAGGCAGTGACGTCATCAGGAAATTCCAACATATCTCTTTGGCATGGTCGTTATCTCCAGAGCAGTATCTACCCAATTCTTTAAGATAGTTTAGGTTTTATCTTACTCACGAAGCTATAAGAATTTCTTAAAAAAAATATTGACTTTCCTGACACAGCCAAAAATAGTACGTTCCTTTATTTTCCAGCAAGTTACAGTGCCTATATTTTGGGCAATATGGATAAGTTACCGATCTATTAGGAGATACGAATTCTTTCGCCGAACTTATTAACAATGTGTGTTGGTCTTTTGTTGTGTGTTACTTCCCGCCAGAAAATTTCGCCCCCATTTCAAAGGCTTTCTTACAATCAATTGGAAATATTTCTTCCCGCCTCTTTGCTTTCTTCACAGGATCAAAACGGGTTGATACCACCTTTGAATAATCATCAAACTGATAGGTGTCAAAGCTGCACATATACTTAGAATCCCCATATATCCTCTTGAGTATCATTTCAAGACGATTGAAGTATTGGATGTAGCCAAATTCCTGCATCATCTTCTCCGTGAGACCCATCGTATAGATAAAGCCCGTCTTAATCTTCCCGGGGAAAAGTGATTGTGGAGGATCAGTATATGTTGAATAAGGAAACAATAAACGCTCCATAAATGATTTCATCTCCCCGGAAACAGTCCCAAAATAGATCGGGGAACCCAAGATGATGGCATCGGCCTGTTCAATCTTGCCGAAAACTGCCGTCAGGTCATCCTTGACTGCACACCTGCCATAACTTTTGCCACCTATGGTTTTACAGGCAAAGCAGCTTATACATCCCTTATAATCAAGATCATAGAGATGAATCAGTTCTGTTTCGGCTCCACATGAGGCAGCGCCTTCAAGAGCCTTGCTCAGTAAAGTTGCCGTGTTCCATTTCTTCCTTGGACTTCCGTTAAATGCCATAATCTTCATATTAAGTCTCCCTTTTCTTGGACGAAAACCAAGAGCTTCTAAAGGCTTGACGTCGAAAGAGCCGACAATAGAAGGCAGACTACCTACGAGGAGTCTGCTAAGGAATTAACTTGTCCTCCGCCATCTTGCCGACCATGGTACTTACAAACGACTTGATGAGGTCCTGCTTGTCTCCGGAAAGAAGCGTTGACGACATGGCCGACCAGATGAGCTGCTGGGTATTAGTTTCATAGATATTCGTCTCCGCATAGGCATACTCTTCCCTGACCATATAGCCCGGCGTATAAATATAATCGAAGTACGGGCCCCAGCGCCGGTAAGAATAGGGGACAACGTAGACCTCTCCCGGTACATAGCTTTCTACGGTTTTCTTGTCGACCATCCTTGTGACGAGCGCGGCATCTGCCCCGGTTTCCCTGATCTTTGCCATGAGCAGGTCTTTTTCGGGCAGCTCGTTGATCGGAACTAACGTATAGCTGGCTATTGCTTCCACCCCATGTGCCTTCAATTGTCTTGCAAACTCGTCTTCAAATAAATTCCTCGCCGCAGGTTTCCTGAAGGCCCCCACTACTACGATTTTTTTGATCTTCCCGTGGAAGGCTTCATCTTTCCATACTGTCGTCAACGTTGTCGTCGCGCATGAAGTAAGGAAAACGGCGCAGGCACAGAAGGCAACGCATAGGGTTTTACTCGAATAGTTCATTGCCGACCTCCTAAAGGATCACTAAGATATGTTTATATATAGCACAAGGGGAGAGGTGGTGCAATGTCATAATATCTGCTCATCTCCATATATCGTCATATCGGCCCAGTGCCGTGAAATCACCCCTTCCAGAAGGCCTCGATCTTTCTCGGAAGATCAGAGACCATCTGCTCTGCCGCCTCCTCAATATTATCCTGCATATTGAGCGTAGTGTAATTGACGGTCCTGGAACGGGGAGAAGCGATTACTTTTTTTGTCGCCGTGTCGATCACCTTGATCGAGATCGTCGAGGCGTACTGCTCGGCGGTATGGCCATAAAATTGCAAAGGAGGGGCGTCCATGGTAGATATCGAAACGTAGACGAGGATTTCGGACTTCAGTCGGCGCTGGGCAAGGGCATTCAGCGGGATCCCGTGCAGGCCGTAACGCTCGGAAAGGCCCTGGATCTCGCCGGACGCCGAGAGGGGAAAAGAGCGCGCCAGCAATTTTTTCCCGATGGCCGATTCGATAATGTCGGCGATATGCGGTTCGCCGGAAGTCACGACAAGCACGGACGGTATGGCGGGACGCTTAGCCGGCTGCGACTGAACGGGCGGGATGCTCCTGGCCTCCGAGGTTGCCCCGCGTCGTCCGCTGAAGTCACCTGTTTTGCCGGTCTCCTTCGAAACTGATGACCGCGGAGGGATGACAACGACATCAGGGGAGCTGGGCGCATTCGCAACGGCAGGCCCGGCCGGTTCCTGTGACGGCCCTCCAGTCTCCGCAGGGGAAGGCACAGCCACCTCAGCAGCAGGTTGGGGGACTGTTTCACTCCGCTTGTCTTCCTGTGCCGCAAAAGGCAATACCTTCGACAGGAGCGCCCGATAGCCGTAGATTGAGGCATAGAGGCCGGAGCCGCCAAGCAGCAGAATGATCGCCGCGGCGAGGATCACGATAGGGACCTTGTTCCCGGACCCAGCTGCTGCCGCGGGCGTAGCGGACTCCTTCTGGCCGGCGAAAACAGCCGCCTGTTTCGGGGCTTCTCCCTTTTTTTCGGGTTGCACCTTCGCGGATTCGAGGGCTTCTCTGAATTCCACCGGGTTCTGAAACCGGTCTTCCGGCTTCTTGGCGATCGCCTTCAAAACGACCGCTTCCGCGGCCGAAGAAATTGCTGGATTGATCGTTCGGGGCGAAGGCGGCACCTCATAGACATGTTTGTAGATGACGGACGAGGGTGTCTCTGCCTTGAACGGGACGCTGCCTGTCAGGAGCTGGTAGAGGACTATCCCGAGGGAGTAGATGTCGGTACGGTGGTCCAGCGGCTTCCCTTCCCCCTGCTCAGGAGAAATGTAGGCCACTGTCCCCATGTACATATTCGTCTGGGTCAGTCTTTTCGTGGCATCGAGGCTCTTGGCAAGCCCGAAATCGGCGATCTTGGCTGTCCCGCTTTTCGTGAGGATGATATTGCTCGGCTTGATGTCCCTGTGGATGATGTTTTTTTTCCAGGCTGCCTCGAGCCCGCGGCAGATCTGGATTGCGATCCCGATTGCTTCACCTTCAGAAAAGGTGGCCCCTTTTTTCAGCATGTTTCCAAGGTCTTCGCCGTCGACATATTCCATCGCAAAGTAATGGACCCCGTCATCTGTCACACCCTTGCTGTACATCTGCAGGATATTTTCGTGAACCAGGGATGCAACGGCCTTTGCCTCTATGTCAAATCTCTCCCGGAACTCTTCAACCTCGCTCAGGTTGCCGGGCAGTATTTTGATCGCGACGTCCCGGTCAAGGGAAATCTGCCTCGCACGGTAGACCTGTCCCATTCCTCCCCTGCCGATCTCCTCCTGTATCTCGAAATCTCCCAGTCTCTTTCCTGTCATGAAGCCTCCTCCAGTGGTTTCAGCATGTCTGCCATTGCCCTCTATGCAACATTGGGATTCTCATCGCAGAGGATTTCGTATATGCCGGTCTTCTCTTTCACTCCCTTGAGTTGCTCAAGGCCGATGAAGCGGCACTGAACATCCTTGTCGTCCTTGATCGCGTCGTAGAGCTTCTCGGTGATAAATATCCTCTCGGGAGGCGCAAGCGCCTGGACCCTCGATGCGATATTCACTGAATTTCCGAAGACGTCGTTGCCTTCGAAGAGCACCCTTCCCATGTTCATCCCGATCCTCAGATAATACCGGCCTGTTTCATCCGCCACGCTGTTATGTCTCCTGAGGTCATGCTGCATCCTGAGCGCCGCCCGCGCCGCCTCGCGAGGGTCTTCGAAGACTGCGAGAATTGCGTCTCCGATGTTCTTCACGTGCCTCCCCCTGTGAGCGCTTATGATCGACGACAGCATGCGATAGAGTTGCAGAATCCAGTTGCGCGCGATGATCGTGCCCCTTTCCTGGAAGAAGTCGACGGACCCCTTCAGGTCAGCAAACAGAATCACCATCGTCCTTCTGGGACTGTCTGTATAGCCGGCTTCTTCGCGCACGGAAGGCGGGGCCGCCCTTTCTTTCATGGCCTCCCGAATCCTTATATCGGCCTGAAACACGGGAGAGAACATTATCTGCTGACCGTTTCTGAGAGGGATTTTCTCTTTCGGGGGTATTCGCTCCCCATCAAGGAACGTCCCATTGCTTGAACCGAGGTCCACGATAAACCATGCCCCTTCGTTCACGACAAACTGCGCATGACGCCTCGATATCTCTTCATGGATCTCCAGTACTTCCTTCCCTGTTGCCACGCGCCCCACCACGTCCCCGTTTCGCACCTCGAAGGTCCTCCCTTCGGACGAAACCAGGGTTATCGTCTCTTCATTAGACGATTCTTTTCTTTCTCCCTCCGGGCCATGCAAATTGTCCTGTTCAGGAACCATTATCGAAATATCGTCCTACACCGCACGCAAATCTTGCCGGTGGCCTCATTGAGAGTCGTACAGAGGTCAATATACAATGAAGACTTGTCGAATATTCTGGCGTACACCCGTATAGCAAGAAAGCCGCCCCGGCCGACCACCGGCTTCCGTTACCTTCCCATTCTTCTCCCGGACAAAGTTACCATATTTGGATAAGAGTTTCAACCTCAACTTCTGATTCTCATGTAACGTCGAATCTCTTTTTATATTGCTCACTATGAAAATATTGCATGACAAGGGTAAGAGCCGAGCCTTAATAGGTGAGTGGGCAAAAATGTTGTGTGACACTTCTAATATGCTGATATTATTCATTTAGTTGACTGCCTATTTTTTGTGCAAAAAGGACTTCTTCGCTACAGGCCGCGATGAATTAAGAATTCTTAATGAACTTATCAACAACTTATCAAGAATTGTTGGTAAATAGTAGGTTGCGTCTTCGAATATCTCTTTCGCTGAAGATAGTGTCCCAGGGCGGCAGACGGGAAAAAAGACCAAAAAATCTTTCTTTTTCTTCGCATGTTTTATAGGACCAGCAGCGGTTTCTGCGGTATAATACCCTAGCCGGTGGGCCGCGTAACGCATGCTCCGTCAGCCCAGGTGATCGAATTATGAATCCAATCAAGGGTGAATCAGAGACGCTGCGAAGGCTTTTGACTGAATCCTCCGCCAGGATTGAGGGGACAGTGGTCTCGCTCCTGGACATAATCGGAGACGGCCTAAGGATCGTCGACAAGGACTTCAGAGTCGTCTACGAGAACCAGGCACACCGTGACCTTCTCGGTAACCACGTCGGCGAGCATTGCTATCGTGCCTATCAGCACAGGGATACGGTTTGTGATGATTGCGCGGTATACAAGTCTTTTCTGGACGGAAAGATCCATAAGGATATGAGGAGTGTAATGACAGGCCAAGGGACGCGATACGTTGAGGTGACTTCGTCGAATCTGCGTGATGCGGCCGGCAATGTCATCGCAGGCGTCGAAATAGTCAGAGATGTGACCGAGAGACAATTGCTGGAAGCCGAAAGAGAGAAACTGATTGCCGGCCTACGGGAGGCGTTTGACAAGATCAAGACATTGAAGGGGCTGATCCCTGTCTGCGCCTGGTGCAGGAAGGCGCGCAACGACAAAGGGTACTGGGACGACCTGGAAAACTATATCCGGGAGCACACTGACGCCGACTTTACGCACGGCATCTGCCCCGAATGTCTCAGGAATGCGGTTGTCGAACTGGATTCGACGGAAGACGAAAAAAGCGGCTGAATGCCGCGCGGAGCGGAATCATTCGGGGCCGGCGGAGATATTGCGGAAGCAATCCGGGCTTTGGAATACTATATCACTGTACAAAGAGGGACCGCGGACGGCAGAGCCGATCGCGCCACGTGAGGGAAGGAGTCGGGCAAGATGGAAAAAGTGAAGACCGCCTTTGAAAAGGCTATGGAAAAAATACAGGGGATAGAAGCGCTTACCCCGGAAGAAAAAGCGGAGATGAAAGACCGCGAAAAAATACGTGAAGTACTATCTGGGCTCTACAGAGGCGAACTTAAGCGGGACGAAATATGGGAAAGGCTGAAGGGCAGCAAGCCTTCCCTCCTGAGAGAAGCGCAGCAGGGGATGGCCGATTCTCTGAGGTTATCGAATATGCCGGAGGAATTCACGCTGAGAAAAGAGGGGTTGCTTGCCGTGGAGGCGCTCAAGGACAAGCAGAATATCGCGTCGATCGAGGGCATGCTCAACGCGATCGATAAACTGCGCAGGGAATATAGCGACGTGAAAGAACGCGCGCTGCAGCAGGTGCGGCAGGCGGTCGAGCAGAACCCCCACCTGAGGGTGCGGACCGTCAGGACCGCAGACGGGAGGACGACACAGGTGCCCATGTCGGTGGATGAGGCGGTTCTGGAGAAGGCGGCCGAGTTTCTTCCCGAACACGAGAAGCGATATGAGGCGATGTTCAGTCAGGCGGTTGAGAGGCTAAAGAGGGAGCTGAAATAAGAAATGACCCGGCGCCGCTGGCGCGTCTCCTTCCGCCCTTTGAAACAGGACGGTGCTTTGTAGTAAAATTGTTCGTCTTTTCGCAATCTAATTAATAAAGGAGGATGTCGAGTGGAATCGAAGAATAAGGCCAGCGGGGTAGCGATATTACTGATCGCGTTCAGCGTTCTGACTAGCATTGCAGGCGCCTTCAGTCTCGATCAGATCATGCCCCATCTCAAAGGATGGCAGGCCGGCGCATACGCGGCTGCGGCCGGGATATTCATTGCGTTGACTGCTGTCATACTCACGCAGATATTGTCTTTTTTCGCAAACGAATAACGTTGGCGCCGCCCGTCCGGGTTCAGCGACGCTTTAGCGCTGCAGGCAGAAGGGGGCGGCAGCTCCGATGAAGACCGTCTTCATCGACTATTCCGGAATGTATTATTCAGGCGAGAAGGCGTCCCTGCCTGATAACCGGAGCGGAAAGTTCGTCCAGTTGAGGAAGGGCGACGTGGAATATCTTGTCTTTTCTCCTTCCGGCCTCACCGCCTATCACGCCGAAATCGTCGAACGTTTCTGCCGCGACAGGGATATCGACGGCGTCTACAATGCGGGGAAGAAACGTTTCGACATCCATGATCCGGCCTGGACCGTCGCAGGAGGCGGCAAGTTCGAGATTGACCGTCCGGGGAAACGCCTCCGTCTCTATGACAACTCGATGGCGTACGGCAGATTCGATCCCAGGGGATTAAGGGAGAGAATCCTGCAGGTGGAGGCCCTGAAAGACTATTCGGTTCTGATAGAATAGCGCTGCCGAATCGTCCTGCTCTCGCTTTGTTCGGTCTGCTCTTCTTATGTGAGATATCTTGAAACGGACTTCCATCAGCGGTAAAATGGCGCATATGAGTTCGATGCTGCGGAAAGGAGAGACGTGGTGAGACCTAAAAATGAAGCGAGCGGGATTTCATTAGTAGTAGGCGTTGTCTGCATCGTTCTTGCCGCGGTGGGAGCCGCGAGCCTTCATAATATTTTACCCCACCTCAACGGATGGCAGGCGGCGGCATATGCGATCGTCGGTGGAATATTCATAGCACTGATCGGCGTGATAATCAATAGTATTCTATTGTTTTTTCTTGACGATTAGTCCTTTATCCCCAGATAAGACTCCGCCCACATCCGGATCCAAGGGATCCCCGGTAGGCTTCAGGTATGGCTTGCCGTCTGTCCCGCTGTTTGCGCAATCGTGTTCCGGGCGGATATCATAATGACCATGTATGCGGCCGGAGATGATTGTGAAGAAGATCGAATGCCGAGGGATGCGGGCATTCTGCAACGCGGCGCCCGAGGCGATGAACGTTTGATCCGGTGAGTTCCCTTCCGATCGATCTTGTTCTTCCTGAACTTAAAAAGGCGATAGCAGGAAACTGTTCCGTCGTGCTGAGTGCGCCGCCCGGCGCCGGAAAGACGACGCGGGTCCCGCTCGTTCTGCTGGATCTGATACCGCCTGAAAAAGGGCGCATCATCATGCTCGAGCCGCGAAGGATCGCGGCTGTCTCCGCTGCCCGGTGGATGGCGCGTACCCTCGGGGAGCAGGCCGGCGGGACTGTCGGCTACTCGATCAGGTTCGAGAGCCGCGTTTCGAAATCGACCCGGATCGAGGTCGTAACCGAGGGCATCCTCACCCGTCGTATCCAGGCAGACCCTGGGCTCGAGGGCGTGGCGATGGTCATCTTCGACGAATTCCATGAGCGGAGTCTTCATGCTGACCTGGCTCTCGCCCTTTGTCTTGATATTAGGCGGGGACTGAGGGACGATCTTAAACTCCTGGTCATGTCCGC
>JAKAIZ010000140.1 GCA_021814065.1 Nitrospirota bacterium
CTGTTCCTCATCCTCGGGATCGCCACAACCGGCATCATGATGCGGTATTTCACGAAGGTGCCGGTGGTGAGCGTAAAGGAGCTTGTCATGGGACTCGTCTCCTTCCAGCCGGTCATTCCCGAGGGCATCGGCTCTATCTTCTACATCCATCTTTTCCTGGTCAGCACCCTGCTCGCCTATTTCCCCCTGAGCAAGCTCATGCATATGGGAGGGGTCTTCCTCAGTCCGACGAGGAACATGGCGAACAACAGCAGGGAGGTCAGGCATATCAACCCGTGGAATTATCCGGTCCACGTGCATACCTATGATCAGTACGAGGATGACTTCAGGGAAAAAATGAAAAAGGCTGGATTACCAGTAGAAAAGGAGTAGACATGGCAAAGGGTCCAACACCAGAAGAACTTTCGAACATAGATTATACGCCGCCCCCGAAGGAATGGATGGATGTGCCGACGGTCTTCAAGCCGGGCACCTTCTGCTGGGGCGCAAAGGGGAAGAACCTCCAGATACTCGAATTCCCCAATGCACGCGACTGGACTCCCGTAGAGGAGGACTGGAAGCTCCCGGAGAACTGGCAAGAAATACTTCTTGAAGGTATGAAGGAACGTCTCGGCAAGTATCGCTCATTCCAGCTTTTCATGGATATATGCGTGAGGTGCGGCGCATGCGCGGACAAATGCCACTTCTTTGTCGGCGGCGGAGATCCCAAGAACATGCCGGTGCTTAGGGCGGAGCTGCTGAGGTCCGTCTACCGGAAACACTTTACGACCGCCGGCAAGATGCTCGGGAAGGTCGCCGGCGCCCGTGAGCTTACTCTAGACGTGCTGAAGGAATGGTGGTACTACTTCTTCCAGTGCACGGAGTGCCGCCGGTGCTCGCTGTTTTGTCCCTACGGGATAGACCAGGCGGAGATCACGATGATGGGCAGGGAACTCTTGAATCTTATCGGCCTCAACACGGACTGGATATCGGGACCGGTGGCGAACTGCTACATGAAGGGCAACCACCTCGGCCTCGAGCCCCATACCATCGTGAGCAACATAGAATATATGCTGGATGACATCGAAACGATCACCGGCATAAAAATCAATCCGTCCTTCAACAGGAAAGGCGCCGAGATTCTTTTTGTTACCCCCTCGGGCGACCTCTTCGCCGATCCCGGCACTTATACCTGTATGGGATATCTGATGCTTTTCCACGAACTCGGCCTCGACTATACCTGGTCCACCTACGCGTCTGAGGGAGGAAATTTCGGTTTCTTCACCTCCAATGAGATGGCTAAGAGGCTGAACTCGAAGATCTATGCCGAGGCAAAGAGACTCGGAGTGAAGTACATTATCGGCGGCGAATGCGGACATATGTGGCGTGTAATCCATCAGTATATGGACACGTGGAACGGCCCGGCAGATTTTCTCGAGGTGCCTGTCTCCCCGATCACGGGCACCAGGTTCGATACTGCGAAATCGCTCAAGATGATCCATATCGCCGAGTTTACTGCCGATCTTATCAAACACGGGAAACTGAAGCTCGACCCGTCGAGGAACGACGACCTCGTCGTGACCTATCATGATTCGTGCAATACCGCGCGGGGCATGGGGCTTCTTGAAGAGCCGCGCTATGTCATCAAGAACGTCTGCAACCACTTCCATGAGATGCCGGAGAACACGATCCGCGAGCAGACCTTCTGCTGCGGAAGCGGCACCGGGCTGAATGCCGGGGAGAACATGGAACTGAGGATGAGGGGCGGGTTCCCAAGGGCTAATGCTGTGAAATACGTAAAGGAAAAGCATGGGGTCAACATGCTGGCCAATATCTGTGCCATCGACCGCGCGACCCTTTCGGCGGCGGTGGACTACTGGGTCCCGGGTGTCCGGGTTACCGGGGTTCACGAACTCGTTGCCAACGCCCTCATCATGAAGGGAGAGAAGAAGAGGGAGACCAACTTACGCGGCGAACCTCTCCCGGGAAAGGAGGGCAACTGATATGAAAAATGCCGGAAAGGTTGTCATCGGGGTGGTGATCGGCTTTGTGATCTTCTTCGGCTTTCCGTTTTACTACAACATCGGGAAGGCGAACGTGGCACCCAAGCTGAAGTACGATACCCCTGCAATCCTCCAGTACGAAAAACAATACGGCAAGAAGGAATGCGTCGAATCCAAGGCGTTCATGTCGGCGGAGCACATGCAGTTGCTGAACCAGTGGCGTGATGCGGTAGTGCGCAGCGGCGACCGCATCTACGTAAATTCGCGTGGCGAGAGTTTCCATATGAGCCTTCAGAATACCTGTCTGAACTGCCATTCGAACAAGAAAGAGTTCTGCGACAAGTGCCACAATTATCTCGCTGTGAACCCATACTGCTTCAGTTGCCATATCGTGCCGAAGGAGAAACAGTCATGAGTATAAATAGAAGACAATTTTTAAGGTTGGCCGGAGTTTCGACCGTACTCGGGGTCGGCGGGGCCTCGGTCCTCAGCGCGTTGACCGGAAAGGGCGAGGCCGTCTCCCAGACCACCCCTCATTTTACCACCGACCCCAGGGCCATTACGGGCAAGCGGTGGGGATTTGCGATAGACGTGAGGAAGCTCAAGACGGACGAGGATTACCAGAAGTGCATCTCTGCCTGCCATGATATCCATAATGTCCCGGATTTCGGCAACCCGAAGGACGCGGTGAAGTGGATATGGAAGGACACCTACGAGCATACGTTTCCTACGGTAACGGAAGACGAGATCATGAACAAGGAACTGAAGGAGAAGCCGTTTATTCTCTTCTGTAATCATTGCGCGCAGCCGGCGTGTGTGCGGGTTTGCCCTACCAAGGCGACTTACAAAAGGAAGGACGGCATCGTGATGCAGGACATGCACCGCTGCATAGGCTGCAGGTTCTGCATGGCGGCCTGTCCTTTCGGCGCGCGCAGCTTCAACTACCGGGACCCGAGGGGCAAGGATGCCAACGGAAGGCCCTTCATCAGGAAAGAGAACAAGGAGTTCCCCACGCGCATGATCGGTGTGGTCGAAAAATGCACGCTCTGTTACGAACGGCTTGCGGTAGGACTCCTGCCTGCGTGCGCCGAGGCATCGAACGGGGCGATCGTGTTCGGCGATCTCGAAGACCCAAACTCCGAGGTGAGGAAGGTCATCGATGCAAATTACACTATCAGGCGGAAGCCTGAACTCGGGACACAGCCGAGTCTTTACTATGTGATAGGAGGTAGGGAATAATGCTCGAGAAAGCGCTTATCGGAAGCAAACGCTATTGGCTGTGGATAGGGGCGCTGCTCGTCGTAATCGGGATCGCCTTTATCCAGTACCTGCATCAGTTCAGCTACGGTCTGGGAATCACCGGGCTGAGCCGTGATGTTTCGTGGGGGCTTTATATCGGCCAGTTCACCTTTCTGGTCGGCGTCGCCGCCTCGGCTGTCATGCTTGTCATTCCCTACTATCTCCACGACTTCAAGAAGTTCGGGAAGATCGTGATCCTGGGAGAGTTCCTCGCGGTCTCTGCCGTGACGATGTGCGTCCTTTTCATCTTCGTTGATATGGGGCAGCCGATGAGGATCATGAATGTGGTACTCCATCCGACGCCGAACTCTATTATGTTTTGGGACTTCATCGTGCTTACAGGGTACCTGGTTCTCAATATCGTCATCGGTTGGACGACGCTTGGTGCGGACCGTAAAGGCGTGCACCCCCCGCAGTGGGTGAAGCCCCTTATCTACCTTTCGGTCCCGTGGGCGGTCAGTATACATACTGTTACGGCCTTCCTGTATGCGGGTATACCTGGGAGGCATTTCTGGTTGACCGCCATTATGGCGGCCCGATTTCTCGCATCCGCATTTGCCGGCGGACCGGCCCTCCTGATTATCCTTTCGCTTCTGGTAAGGAAACTGACGAAATTCGACCCGGGGGCTGAGCCGATCCAGGCGCTCGGCAAGATCGTGACTTATGCCATGTTCGCCAACGTATTTTTCCTCGGACTCGAGTTCTTCACCGCATTTTACAGCAATATCCCGGGCCACATGGCCCCGATCGAGTACCTCTACACCGGGTTTGAAGGCCACGGCAAACTCGTTTCGATCATGTGGACGTCAAGCATTCTGGCCGTGCTGTCACTGACTCTTCTTGTCTTCCCCGCCCTCAGGAGAAACGAAAACATCCTCGCGGTCGCCTGCGTATCGATGTTCGTCTCCCTCTGGATCGACAAAGGGTTCGGCTTGATAGTCGGCGGTTTCGTCCCAAATATGTTCGAAGGCATCACCGAGTATTGGCCGACGGTGCCTGAGACGATTATTACAATAGGCGTCTGGGCGATCGGGTTCCTGGTCCTGACGGTATTATACAAAGTCGCGGTGGCGGTGAGAGAGGAAGGCGGATATCACGATTAAGCGCTGGATTTTATAAAGAGATTTATTTATAATTAAGAAAACCATACTTCTGGTTAATGACGATAAGGAGGATTGAATAATGTATCTGGTTTCCGTAGACGCATCAAAATGCGAAGCGTGTGAAGAGTGCGTGAATAACTGTCCGGTCAGCGTTTTTGTGATGAAAGACGGCAAGGCATTTGCCGAGCAGGCTGATCTTTGCGAGGGTTGCCAGACCTGCACGAGCGTATGCTCGTCCGGTGCGGTTACCCTTACCGAGATGTAAAAGATTTCTTGCCTTTATTGAGGGGCGGTGGATTTTTCCACCGCCCCTTTTCTTTGTGCGCCCGGCACGCACGGCGCTGTAAGATGACGGCAGGCGAACTAATCACCTGCCTCCTGCTTGATTGAGCCAAATTTTGAATTTTATTTTTTGTGTAGGTTATAGTACAAACATGAATTATCGGAAAATAATCGACGGGTTTAGAGACAGGCGTATCTTGGTGATAGGCGACCTCATTCTCGATCATTACATATGGGGGAAGGTGAGCAGGATCTCCCCGGAGGCGCCGGTGCCGGTCGTCGAGGTGACGAGGGAGAGTTTTATGCTCGGTGGCGCGGCGAACGTAGCTCATAATATCGCGGCGATGGGGGGAAGGGCGGCGGTAATAGGCATTACCGGCAAGGACATTTCAGGGACCACTCTCATCGAAATGCTCGGCCGCAGGGGCATAGACTGTAACGGTATCTTCGTCGAAAACAGGCCTACCACGGTCAAAACACGGGTTATTGCCCATAATCAGCAGGTGGTGAGATTCGACCGGGAAGACAGCAAGTATGTCGGCGGAAAGATATTGAAAGGCGTCGTGGAATATATTGACTCGGTACGCAGCAGGTTTGACGCCGTCATCATATCGGATTATCGGAAAGGCATGGTGTCGCGGGAGTTGATCAAATGTACTTTAGGAAAGAATTCGAAGAAGCCCGGAGCCGCCCATGCCAAGTCATTTGTCGCGGTCGACCCGAAGGTCGGCCATTTCGATCTCTACAAGGGGGTATCTCTGATCACTCCGAATATCATGGAGGCGTCTCAGGGCGCCAACATAGATATCAGGGATGAAAAAACGCTTCTTCAGGCGGGAAGGGCCCTTATGCGCCGTCTCGGTTGCGCGGCGGTGCTGATCACGAGGGGCGAACAGGGGATGAGCCTCTTTGAAAAGCATAGTGTCGCTCATATTCCGACGGTGGCAAGAAAGGTCTATGACGTGACAGGAGCGGGCGACACGGTCATCTCGGCGTTTACACTTGCCTACGCTTCAGGGGCTACGATGGAAGGAGCGGCGGTTATCGCAAACCATGCAGCCGGCGTTGTCGTGGGCGAAGTGGGCACGGCAGTAGCATTGCCGGAACAGATATTAGAGACAATGAGTCAGGAAAGTAAGAAGTAAGGAGTCAGGAGTGAAAAGGAGTAAGGCAGTTGCCCTGTATTCCGGCGGTCTGGACAGCACTCTCGCTATCATTGCCGTTTTGAGACAGGGAGTGGAAGTGACCGCAGTTACCTTTTTGAACCATTTCGGCTGCGACATCTCCGACAGGTCGTCGTGTTCCAAGGACCCCTTTTCGGCGGCCGAAAAGTTCGGCTTCGAGGTGAAACTCAGTCATCTTTCAGAGAAGTTCATCGATATCGTCAAGAACCCGAAATTCGGGCATGGCAAGAACATGAACCCGTGTATGGATTGCAGGATACTAATGCTGAGGGAGGCGAAGGCATTCATGGAAATGACCGGCGCTTGTTTCATTATTACGGGTGAGGTCCTCGGCCAGAGGCCTATGAGCCAGCGGAGAGACGCGTTGAACATCATCGACAGGGAAGCCGGCTTGAAGGGGCTTGTCCTGAGGCCCTTGAGCGCCAAGCTTCTGAAGCCGACTTTAGCGGAAGAAAACGGTTTTATAAACAGAGATCTCTTGTATGATTTCGGCGGCCGCTCGAGAAAGCCTCAGATGGCGCTTGCGAAAGAATTCGGACTGACTGAATATCCTGCACCTGCGGGCGGGTGTCTTTTGACGGAACCCAATTATTCATATCGCCTGAAGGAACTGCTCGGTCATGACCCCAACCCTTCCCTTCTTGATCTCCAGCTGCTGAGGTTCGGCAGGCATTTCAGGCTAACGCCTGAATGCAAGGCGGTTGTCGGCAGGGACATGTCGGAGAACGAGGCCCTGAGCAAGCTGGCAGATGAGAAGGGAATCATCCTGAGGGTGATAGGACATGGCAGCCCGCTTACTCTCGTGATAGGTACGACAGGGGGAGATGAGATAATGACCGCTGCATCTCTCTGTGCGCGGTATTCGGACGCGAAGAAACTGGCCGAAGCAGAGGTGAAGGTTGTCGCGGGGGAAGAGGTGACGCGGCTGAAGGTTGCGCCTGCCACGGATTTTATCGTCGAGGCCCTGAAGATAGAAAAAAGGTCGGGCGACGGACATCCCCGGCGGACAGAGACCGTTGAGCGGGCGGGATAAGGCCATGCATACCGACGAGTACGAGATATCGCTTGCAAGGGAGCTGAACGTCTGCGAGAAAAAAATTGCAGAAATCAAAAAGACTCTCCTGCATCTGGAACAGAAATACAATATCAAGGCTGAAGTCCTTGCAGAAAAATTTCCCTACGGCAAAATATCAGAACAAGATGCTGGTCTGACTGCCTGGGTGAAAGAATCTGAGGCGCTTAAGGAATGGGAAACCCTGAGGGACCAATATGCCGAGTTGCTCAGGAAGATGAAGGTCTGAGGGCATGCTGCTTCGATTCTCCTAGTTTTTTTCTTTCCAGTACGGATGTGCTATATCTTCGAATATGCTCATGGCAGCTACGGCTCCCTGCCCGACTGCGGTAACGATCTGCTTGATTCCCCCCGTGATGTCGCCGGCTGCGTAGATACCTCCTATGTTTGTCCTGTGTGACTTGTCGACTTTTATATACCCTTCCTCATCGGTCTCCACTCCGAGCTTCTTCGCAAGCACATTGTTCGGTACATACCCTATTGCGACAAAAACACCGTCAATCTTCATGGACCTGACTGAGGCGTCGATGGTATTTTCAAGGACCACTTCAGATACCAGCTTTTCTCCCTTGATCTCTTTCACTGCAGTGTTCCAGATGATCGGTATCTTGTTGTCCGTGAGGCTCTGTCGGAGGTACTGCTCGGCTCTCAGTTGGTCTCTGCGGTGTATGAGAGTCACCGAAACGCCTATGTTTTTCAGGTACAGCGCCTCGGTGGCAGCGGTGTTGCCTCCACCGACTACAATCACCTTTTTCCCGTCTTTGAAGAAATATCCGTCGCAGGCGGCGCAGTAGCTGACGCCTTTGCCCTGGAACTGTTTCTCCCCCGGCACTCCGAGTTTCTTGCTTTCCGCCCCAGTGGTGATCAGCACCGCCTTTGCGGTATAGCGCGTCCTGCTCGTAGATACCTCGAACAGGCCACCGGTTTTCCTGATGTCGATGACCTCCTCTCCTTGGTTAATATCAGTGTAATTGATCGCCTGCTGCGCTATCATGTCCATCAGCGTTTTCCCTGCGATCCGGGTGAAGCCCGGGTAATTTTCGACCACAGGGGTGAGCGCAACCTGACCGCCGACATTCGCTTTTTCGAGGACGACCGCTCTGAGTCCGCTTCTTTCCGCATAAATCGCCGCGGTAAGGCCTGCAGGTCCGGCCCCGATGATGACGAGGTCTTTTTCGATCCCTTCGTGTACCTGCGCGGCACGGACTTCTACCGGCGCCGCAGAAATCACCTCCTCGACAAAAACCTCCTCTGGTTGCAGGCCAGGGGCGACGAGTTGATCGTTGATGAAGGTCTGCGGGACGGATACGACATTGAACTGCGCCGCGATATCTTTGTTTTCAAATATCTCGATCATCTCTGCGGCTACAAGACCGGGCTTCTCTATCGCCGCAGATACGGCCTGGGCTGCCTGTTGAGGACAATAGGGACATGTTGGGCTGACGAATACCTTTATAGCGCGTTTTTCGTTGAGGTCACCCAGCCTCTTGCGGGATGCATCAGACAGCACGGTGTTTCCCGTTGAGGCCATCAATATCGAAATCATGAGGGTGCGTACTTCTTCTCCTGCCGGAGCACCGGTAAACCGTATGTCATATTTGTCAGGCTGCAGAAGGATGGTGGGGGATCGCGTGACGCCGTGCTTTTTTGCCAGGTCTCCGCTCAGAGTTTCCACGACGGGCCTGATCTTGTCCGTTATCTCCGACAGTTCGCTGATAAGCGCAAGGCAGAAATCGTTGAACGGTTTGTTTTCCCTGTCGTCGGTAAATACCATAATGGTCACCGGCGACTGCAGTTGTGCGAATTCTTCCTGCAGGATTTTTCGCGAGTCCGGGGTGATCAGCACATTTTTGTTCTGCTTCATAGGCCTCCAGGTACCGAAACTACATCCATTTTACATGAAAAATATCAAATTGTTGCGAGGGAGTGGCCTGGAGAGATATCCGGTAGAAAAGAATTTAGCGGTGGGCGTGAATTTTTTTTCTGAATTGCCTAACTTTTCTTGACAAAGGTAGGAAACGTTAGGTATAGTACTTACTCGTTCTTTGAAAACTGGAAAAGGTGCGTAGCATACCTGACAATTCTGAAAAATTCTTGAGTATACAGTATCAAATGAGAGTTTGATCCTGGCTCAGAACGAACGCTGGCGGCGTGCCTAACACATGCAAGTCGAACGGAGTTAGTGATGTAGCAATACATTGCTAACTTAGTGGCGGACGGGTGAG
>JAKAIZ010000141.1 GCA_021814065.1 Nitrospirota bacterium
CCTTGATTACAGAAGGCTATTTTCGATTATTTTTCGTATCGTTTTCTTATATGAGGCAACGATTCAACTTCGTATCGTTTTTTGATGAGGCAATTCGGCTGTTTGAAAAGCACGAGCAATGCTGTTAAAATGGCTGCAGGCTCACCGGGATATCTAATAAAACCGGACAGGATGAAAACAGGCACACAGAAAGACAGAAAGATTTTTTCCAGATCGAGAAGGGCCCTTCACGACACGTTTATGGTCGGGATCATCCTGAAGGGCATCGACGGAGTGTTCGAGATCGTAGGAGGGGTACTTCTGTACGCGGTAAGCCCCGCTCAGATAAACCGCACACTATTTTTTCTGCTGCAGCACGAACTGAGCGAGGACCCGAAAGATGTGGTGGCTAATTTCCTCATCAGGGCGGCAGGGCACCTTTCGGTAGGGACGCAGCACTTCGCTTCTCTCTACCTGCTATCCCACGGGATCGTCAAGGCCGGCATCGTCATATCGCTCTGGAAGAGCAAGCTTTGGGCCTATCCTTCGGCCATCGTCTTCTTCATCGCGTTTATAGGGTATCAGCTTTACCGTTACACCTTCACTCATTCGTTCTGGATGATTGTCCTGACCGTCTTCGACGTCGCGATCGTGGTCCTGACCTGGCTGGAGTACCGTCACGTAAAAAAAGCAAGATAGCGAGAATCCCGGATATGCCGCGGCAACCCGTAAACATTTCCTTTACCATCTGCAGCCGAGAGGAGCCCTGGCGTAAATCTTCTCCTCGAGTTCCCTGATCTCTTTCTCAATCTTCTCCGCAACGTCGCCTGTGGTCTTCGGATTTCGGATGGCTTCGAAGTATTCAAATCTATTGTTGTTCAGCTCCCTTCTCAGGGCAGCCGTCTCGTCGTAGAACTTCTGGCACTCGGGGCTGTACGTGTAGTAGCCCGGGCCCATGCCGTAGCCTCCCATCATGCCACGTCCCATTCCATAACCGCCCATCATACCCCGCCCCATTCCGTAGCCTCTCATCATGCCGGGTCCCATTCCATAACCGCCCTGCGCCGCCGGCCCTTTCCCGAAAGTGATATAATGGTAAAGTTGCCTCGCCTGGCGGTCAGTTATGAGGGATTTCGAAAAAGAGGGCATGGCGCCCTGCGTTCCGTCCGGCATCTTGGGATGCCGGATGAAAGCGATGAAAGTCCTAAACTTTTCGAGCACGCGCGAGCCCTTCAGCGGCAGGTCAGGAACAATAACATTCCCCCCGTCCGGGTGGCAGCTTGCACATCTGTCCGCGAATATCTTTGCTCCGCCGCTCAAAGCCCCGGGGTTCTGTTCCGTCATGCCCTGCCCCATTCCTGCACCCATCTGTGCCCCCACTTGCAAAGCGATCAACAGCATAGTTATCAAGCACCATGTAAATAATACTTTTTTCATCTCCCAAAACCTCCTTCAGATAAATTCGTACGGATCCCCTCATCCGGCATATAACCAGATTATCGCAGACAATTCGCAGATGCGCAACCGTCGTTCCGCAACGACCGGTTGAAAAGACAGCCGCGAAAACAGAAGAAGCAGAACTGCCCGGCAGGTGCGTTCGTACGACGTTATCGTGGGAAAAACTTCACTTCAGGAAGCAACGAGGAGAAAAATTAATTAAACTTCATCTATCATCTTTAATATTGCCATTTTTGAGTACTTTTCCACCGCTCATCACTTGTTTATCTGTTGCGCAACTGCTTGACACGTGGTAGCCTATAATTGAGAAATGAATGAGCAAGAAACAGGGCCGAAAGGAGGTGTGAAATATGGCAAGCATTAACCAGACCATGCCTGAACAGGCAAGAGAAGTCAGGATCTCCGCGAAGAACGTACTCGGTGGTACGATCACTGAGAGTTTTGCGAGCGGTGCTGCGATAGTGTTGGCGTTGTTAGGGTTGGGAGGCATCCAGCCTCATCTGATGCTGCCTGTCGCGGTAATCGTTATGGGTGCGGCATTCCTTTTTGAAGGTATCGCCATATCCATGAGGTTCTCGAAGCTTCTCTCAGAAACCAGTCAGGACCGTCTGGAGAAGGCTGAATTCGGAGTTGGCTTGACCTCCGAGTACCTGGGTGGAATCACCGGGGTTGTTCTTGGAATACTTTCGCTTCTGGGAATAGCGCCGATGATCCTGGTCCCGGCTGCCGCGATCGTGTTCGGCCTTGCCTTCATCCTGAGCAGCGGAGTAACATACCGGCTCGATTCGCTTGAGATCGAAGGCTCGGAAGAAAGTACACGGTTCAAGAAGATCGCGCATGAGGCGGTCAAGACTTCCGCAGTACTCGAATACGTTCTCGGCGTCGGCGCTATGGTGCTCGGTATTATCGCCATTGCGGGCGTATACGCCAGCACCACCGGCTTCGTGACCATGATTAGTCTCGTAAGCCTGCTCGTAGTCGGCTTGGCAGGGCTAGTCACCGGAGCGGCAGTCACCAGCCGAATGATCAGCATTTTCCAGAAATAGTCCTGATGTGTTCAAAGAGGAGGACGTTGCGGAGGATGCATTGCGGCATTCCCTGCAACGCCTTTTTTTGTCTTCTTTTTCCAGGTCGCTTTCGCTGTAATTTACTTGCGGCTCCCCCCCGAAAATATTATTATGGCGAGCAAGACGAAAATAGAAAGGGACAGGATCCCTGCAACCCCTGACAGGCCGATCCTCAAAACTATCCACATCCAGCCGGGCAGTTGCATCTTCACGATATGGATAATGTCGATAATGTCGCCCTCGAAACTCAGCCACCACGCGATAAAAATGCATCCGGCAACCCCCACTGCTATCACCAGCAGGCCGATTAATGTTCTCACATTATATTCAACGTCACGGTTCATCTTTTATCCTAAAAAAAGCGTCCGGGGCGGCGGTCCCCTCCGCGAATTATCTTATACCGTCACTGCACTGAATCGCAACGGTCGCCGGGGCTCACATACTCCGCAGTCGGTACATTCTAACACTTTAAGATACTCCAGAGCTTTCTTCCCTTTTTTCGACCGCGCATTGACACAGGCGCATTTGGCTGCTATACATGAGAAAAGGGCCAGATAGGCCTGGGGCAGCGAAGCAAACGCTCACTATATTGGAGGAGGACACGATGAAAAAAAGGCTGGGAATTATGTCCATCATGATATTGCTGGTCGCCTGCGGCTGTGCCGGCCGTACAGGTGTCTATTATGAATACCCTTACGAATACGACTACAATTATGGACCTCCCTATGGTTACGGGTATTACGGCCCTCATTATTATGGGGAGGGGCCAGAGGAACATGAGGGGTTTGAAGGACATGAAGGTATGGAGCGGGGCGGGGAAAACGGCGAGCAGGGAGAACATGAAGGCGGGGGAGAACATGAAGAGCACGGGGGAGAGCGCCGATAGCGGCAGCGGAATCTATCGTTTGAGGGGCAGGCCTATCGTCACCTGCGTGCCCTGGCCAGGCCTGCTTCTGACCTGAATTGTCCCGTCGTGGGCTTCGATGATCTTCTTTGCGATCGACATCCCCAGGCCGGTGCCGGACTGTTTTTTAGTAAAAAAGGGGATGAAAATATTATTTAATGTTTCCTTGTCCATGCCGGCTCCTTTGTCCGTAACAGCGATCATAAGTCTATCCTTACCTTCTGAGGCGCTGACAGTCACCTTTCCGCCCGGCTCCGAGGCATCGATGGCATTGGCAACAAGATTCGCGAGGGCCCTCTGCATTCGGGGCGCGTCCAGACTGATTTTCAGGGGAGTCTCCGGGATGTCGAATGCCAGAGTGACACCCCGTTCCACGGCCTTTTCCGAGCAGAAATCGCATGCCTTCCTGATGAAAGCCCCGGCTTCGCCGTCCTCCTTTTCCAGCGATATCGGCCTTGCAAAATCGAGCACGTCGGTCACAATATTCTGCATGACCTCGGCGGAATCCATTATGATTCCGGCAGCCTCGGCAGGCTCTCCCTTTCCCTCCCGGATGCGTCTGGCATAACCGAGGATAGTGATCAGGGGGTTCTTCAGGTCATGCACGATCGTGGTCGAGACCTGTCCCAGCCCCGCAAGGTACCTTTCCTTTTCGAGTTCAGTCTTCTGTTTCCTGTCACGGTCGATGAAGAAACCTACAAGAAACGCTACAATCCCGGCAAATAACACGAAGAGCAGCCTCTTCAACTCAAAGTAGACAGTGCCGGTCCACGTCAGCGCAAGATATGGAACATACAGTGCACAAATGTAGAGATAGGTAAGCGCGGAGCCTCTAAGGCCGAAGACAAGCGCACCGATAAGGAGCGGTATGTAATACAACTGACGGTAGATATCATGAAGGGAATGGCTGGTCTCGACAGTAGAAGAATGGAGATAAGTTATGAACACTCCCAACAGGAAGATGACCAGCACATACCATTTCCTGCCTTCGCGCATCAGACTGGCCGACGGCGCCGGGGACTTTTCAGCCCGGTCCGCGTCCGCCTCACCTCAGAAATCGCCGTCACCATTTTCATGCTTCTTTCTCAGGGTTTTCCCAGATCTTCCTTCATCTTCTCGAAATCTTCCTTCGATATTTCTCCTTTGGCGTACCGGCGTTTGAGAATGTCGAGGGGCGTCTCTTCAGTCGTTTTTGAGCGGCCTCCGCCCGCGATCAGCTTTATGAGATATAAGACGCCGAGTATGATAAGGACCCAAAAGAGAATAAATAAGAGCCAGCCCAACCCCATGCCCCAACCAAACCCCATCCCTGATCCATAGTCGCCCCAATGCATCATTGCACCTCCCTATCCTTTATTTACCCAGAAGAAAGATTGCCCTTTATGCACATCCTACCACTCCTCGAGGGTTATCACAACGCGCATGTCAGCCCCCGTGAGCATGCCCCAGCGCCATCGGCTGACCGAGGACATAAACGCCGACGACCATGAAGAAACGGACAGCAGGGACATCGAAACAAGTGCCTTCAGGATTTCCTCACATACTCTTATTTAACAGAATTGATTTGAATTAAATATGAATTTCGTTATCCAACGCAAACAGAGGTTCTGGGCAGGCGTCAGTCTATATCGAAAGTTCTTTAAGCCGTTTCCACAAAGTGACCCTGCTTATTCCGAGGTGTCTGGCGGCGAGGGTCTTATTCCCTTTATACATCGAAAGGGTGGATTTGATTCTGTCGCATATATCCCGGGGCTCGTCACACTTCCTGCCTTGGTCGCTAAATACGTAATCGGGCAGGTCTGCAGCCTCGATTGTATCTCCCTTGCATGTGACCGCGCTGTGCTCGAGGGCGTTTATGAGCTGCCGCACATTGCCGGGCCAAGTATAGTTTTTTATCGCGTCGATCGCTTCAGGACTTATTCTCCTGACTTCCTTGTTATTTACTGTCGAGATTTTTTTCGTATAATGGAAGGCGATGACTGGAATATCTTCAGCCCTGTCTCTTAACGGCGGGACATTAATAAAGATGGACCCGACCCGGTAATAAAGGTCTTCCCTGAACCTGGTCGGTATGAGCCCCTCTAAATTCTTGTTCGTGGCAGAGATCAACCTGATGTTTACCGGAATCGGTCGGTGGTCTCCTACGCGCTCCACAACTTTGTCCTCTATTACACCCAGCAACTTCACCTGCATCAGCAGGGGCATGTCACCTATTTCATCCAGGAAGATGCTGCCTTCACTCGCTGCCTCGAACCTGCCCATCCTGTCGCTGACCGCCCCCGTAAAAGACCCCTTCGTGTGGCCGAAGAGTTCGCTTTCGAGGAGGTGATCGTTAAGTGATGCACAATTCATAGTTATGAACGGCCCGTCTTTCCGCCTGCTTAATTTGTGGATCGCACTGGCGACAAGGTTCTTGCCGGTGCCGCTTTCTCCGCATATGATGACAGGGGCCTCACTCGATGCGGCGCTCCTGATCTGCCCGTAGAGCTTCTGCATTGCAGGGCTCTTCCCCAACAGCCCCATGAACCAGTATTCCTGCCTGAGCTCCTGTCTGAGTTCCTCGATCTCCAGTTGCTTGTTATATAGTGACGTAATGTCCGTCATCGTCTCGACCGCCCCGACGATTTCATCATTACCGTCCCTCAGGACAACTGCGTTTTTCAGCAGATGGACCGACCTTCCGTCACCCGACATTATGCTGCATTTCTTGTTGCAGACAGAGCCGACGTTGAAGAGGTCGCATTTTTTCTGTCTTCCCGATTCGGTTATGACCGCACATGTATCCGTATCAAGTACCGTACATTGTTTCCCCAGGACCTCCTCTTTGCGATAACCGGTGATCTCCTCGGCCGCCTTGTTGAAGAAAAGGATGTTGCCGTCTACGTCCACGACCATGAGGCCGTCTCTCATTGCCTGAACGGTCTGTTTTAAGAACCCCGAGTCCTGGAAAAAGTGTTCAATCATGTCATTAACTTGCGCAAAAAAGTCATTTGTTAAATCCCAACTTCCTGTTCGTATGCATCCTTTTCCATAATGTAACTCAATTGCTCATTTCTTAGTATTGGAATACTTTCTTATTTTGGTCGGAAAATCGTCTTAAATATCGGCATAAACCAATGAGGTCGTTAAAAAATTGAACGCAGATTCAAAAGATCTCACAGCTTTGCTTTTCTTAACCTAAGGGCGTTGCCCACTACCGAAACCGAACTGAAGCTCATCGCAGCGGCAGCGATCATGGGGCTCAGCAGGACACCGAAAAAGGGATAGAGCACCCCGGCCGCCAGCGGCACACCTAAAGAATTATAGGCAAAGGCCCAAAACAGGTTCTGTTTGATGTTTCTCATCGTCGCCCTGCTCAATCTTCTTGCGCGTACTATGCCCCTCAGGTCTCCTTTTACGAGCGTGACGCCTGCGCTCTCCATGGCCACGTCGGTCCCTGTACCCATCGCAATGCCGACGTGCGCCCTGGCAAGGGCCGGGGCGTCATTGATGCCGTCTCCTGCCATTGCGACGATCCTTCCTTCGGCCTGGAGGCGTTTGACGACATCGGCCTTCTGGTCGGGCAATACCTCTGCGATCACCTCATCGATGCCGAGCTTTTTCCCGACAGCCTCGGCCGTCGTCCTGCTGTCGCCCGTGAGCATGACGATGCGGATGCCTTCCGCATGAAGCCATTCAATCGCCTCTGATGTCGTCTCTTTTACAGGATCGGCAACACCCAGGAGACCCGCGGCTTTCCCATCGGCGGCAACAAACATGACCGTCTGACCGTCAAGCCGCATCGACTCGGCCCTGGCGGAGAGTTCACCTGGGTCGATCCCGAGTTCGTCAAGGAGTGTTCGGTTGCCGAGCGCGATCTTCCTTCCGTCGATCATACCTGTTACCCCGCGTCCGGTCAGGGAATCGAATGATTCCACCGTTGAAGGCGAGATGCCCTTATCCCGCGCACCCCCGACAATCGCCGCGGCCAGAGGATGCTCGCTCCCAATTTCGATGCTTGCTGCAAATTGCAGCAGCGTCTTCTCGTCGAATCCGTCGGCGGGGACCACGTCAACAAGCTTCGGCCTTCCTTCGGTGAGCGTACCGGTTTTATCGGTAACAAGGGTATCGACCGTTTTCAGCACCTCGATAGCTTCGGCGTTCCTGAAGAGCACACCGGCAGATGCGCCCTTCCCGGCTGCTACCATGATCGACATGGGTGTTGCCAGACCCATGGCGCAGGGGCAGGCGATGATAAGAACAGCAACGGCATTCACAAGGGCGTATACCATGCGGGGCTCCGGCCCGACCCATGCCCAGACCATGAAGGTCAAGGCAGCGATCGCAACCACGCCCTGCACGAAGTAGCCCGCCACAATATCGGCAAGTTTCTGTATCGGCGCACGGCTGCGCTGGGCCTCGGCCACCATATGGACAATCTGGGCAAGAAGGGTCTCGGAGCCGACCTTCTCGGCCTTCATGACGAGGGTGCCGGTCCCGTTTACGGTTGCGCCTATCACGCGATCTCCTTTTTTCATCTCTACCGGAATCGGCTCGCCGGTTATCATGGCCTCATCCACTGAACTCGACCCCTCGACAACTATGCCGTCAACCGGGACCTTCTCTCCGGGACGGACGCGGAGGAGGTCGCCGGGATTTATCTGTTCAAGCGGAACATCCTCTTCATTGCCGTCAGCGATCCGACGGGCGGTCTTCGGAGCGAGGCCGAGCAGTGCCCTTATCGCTGCCCCTGTCCTGCTCCTAGCCCTGAGTTCGAGCACCTGGCCGAGAAGCACGAGAGTGGTGATCACGGCCGCTGCTTCGAAATAGACATCCACCTGACCTCCTTCAGCACGAAAAGATGCAGGAAACAGGCCGGGTAAAAGGGCCGCCACAAGGCTGTATAAATAGGCGACGGCCGTGCCGAGTCCGATCAGGGTGAACATATTAGGGTTCCAGGTGACGACCGACTGCCACGCCCTTACAAAAAAGGGCCACCCGCACCAGAGGACCACTGGCGTCGAGAGAACAAGTTCGGCCCAGGTAAGAAATGAAGCAGGGACCGGGCCTCCGACGAACGATAGACCCGGGATAAGATGCCGCATCGCAATCAAAAAGACAGGCACCGTGAGTACGACACTGACCTTGAACCGCCGCGCCATGTCGATGAGTTCCGGATTTTCCTCCTCTTCGGCGGTGATCGTTTTCGGCTCAAGGGCCATGCCGCAGATAGGGCAGCTGCCCGGAGCATCCCTGACGATCTCAGGATGCATCGGACACGTCCATTCGGTCTTGCTCACGGGAACTGACGGCTCCAGCGGCTCCAGGGCCATGCCGCATTTCGGACAGGCGCCAGGTTTGGTCTTCCTGACCTCAGGATGCATGGGACAGGTGTGGGCAGATACTTTTTCAGTCGAAGCTATTTTTGGGGCTGCCGCCTTCTCCCCTATGAAAGACTCAGGGTCCTTGTCGAAGTCCTCTTTGCAGGGTTTTGAGCAGAAATAATATGTCTTGCCTTTGTATGCCGAAGTGGCTGCGGCCTCGCCCTCTTCGATCGTCATGTAACAGACCGGGTCAGTGACTTTCATTTATTCTCCCTTCCCGCGGCTACAAAATCTGCGGTCCTCTTTGGGAGAGCCGCTTTCATTCCTGTCTGAATCATCAGCGGCGTCCCCCAAAAAGACTATAAAGTAGTATCGTGAGCACCAGGAGTGTCACGACGACGTAGGTGCGATCACCTTGCCGGAGAAAAGCA
>JAKAIZ010000142.1 GCA_021814065.1 Nitrospirota bacterium
ACTCCCCTCCGTGATCTGCGCCCAAGTCAAATCAATACCATTTGGAATAGATTTTTATGTGAGGCAACGTATATCATTTCGTATCGATTCTTATGTGAGGCAACGGGATTTGCCGATGGGATCGTCCGCCTGTGCCAAATTGCGCGGGGGATGTGCTAAAATAAAAAACTGTTTCGTGATGTTACGTGAATCATGCCCATGAAAGGTAAGGGCGGTTGGTGGCATGAATCGCGTTTTTTTTGCAGCCCGCAGGCGGCCCTGCGCAACAGGAAGGTGTGAACCTCGTCAGGTCCGGAAGGAAGCAGCGATAAGCATTTTTTTCTGTGTGCCGCGGCAAGTCGCCTGTGGGCTGCAAAAAGGACGCGTGACGATGCGCGTCACTGAGTTTAAAATATGGGCTATCTCGTATTAGCAAGAAAATGGAGACCCAAAGGGTTTGACGATCTCGTCGGTCAGGCGCCGATCACGCGTATCCTGAAAAACGCGATTCTCCAGGGAAAGATCGCGCACGCCTATCTCTTTTCCGGTCCCCGCGGGGTCGGGAAGACGTCCTCAGCCCGCATACTTGCAAAGGCGCTCAACTGTAAGGAAGGGCCGACGCCTCTACCCTGCGGCGTCTGTGATTCCTGCACGGCGATTACGGACGGCTCCTCCGTCGATGTCATAGAGATCGACGGTGCGTCGAACAACAGCGTAGACGACATCCGGGACCTCCGGGAGCGGGTGAAATACGCGCCGTCCGGCGGGAGGTACAAGGTCTATATCATCGATGAGGTCCATATGCTCTCAGGTTCCGCCTTTAACGCCTTGCTGAAGACACTGGAGGAACCGCCTTCTCACGTCCTCTTCGTGCTGGCGACGACGGAAATGAAGAAGATACCGGCCACGGTGCTGTCGCGCTGCCAGCATATGCCGTTCAGGAGGATATCGAGCGGCGTGATCAAGGAGCGGCTCAAGGAAATCTCCGATGCGGAGGGTCTCCACATTTCCGCCATAGCGCTCGGCCTCGTTGCCCGGGCCGCGGACGGAAGCATGCGCGACTCGCTTACCATCCTCGACCAGGTGTCTGCCTTTTCCACCGAGATAACCGAAGAGAGCGTCAAAGGCCTTCTGGGTATCGCCGATTTCGGTCTCCTTTCTAAGGTCTCAAAGGCCCTCATTTGCGGGGACAGGGTCGGGATACTCGAGACAATAGAAGACCTTGTCGAACAGGGGACCGACATACGGGCTTTTTCGAAGGAACTCATCCAGTTCTTCCGGGACCTCCTCGTGGCGAGCGTAATGAAGAAGCCTGAGGATGTCCTTGATATGAGCGCGGAAGAGATCGATACTGTCAGGGAGATCGTATCCGCGTCGTCGGAGGACCAGTTGACGCTGATGCTCTCGGAGATCATGAAGTCCGAGGCGGAGGTGAGAAGTGCGTCGTCGCCCCGTCTCGCACTGGAGATGGCTCTCATCAGGGCGAGTTTCCTGAGCGGCCTGAAGCCGATAATCGAAGTCATTGAGAATATCGGCCGTCTTGCCGGGCGACCTGCGATGGTGCCGGAAAGGCCCGCAGGGCCGAAAAAAAAGAAGGATGGACCCCGTCCGAGGCCGGAAACGGCTGTGAGCAGACCATCGGTGCCTGAAGCTGCTGTTTCGAGGGAGCAGCATGGAGAAGCGGGAGGGGAAGAATGCGATGTGTCGGAAGAGAATGCGGCAGCGCAGGAAACGGATGAATCCCCGGCTGAGGCCGGCGCCGTGAAGGAAGACGGTGACCCGCCGTCGGAGATGGGCGGCCAGGACGTGTGGGAGAGGACTGTCGCAAAAGTCGACCCTCCGTTGGCATCTAAGCTCATGCATGCGAACGCAGAGATCCGTGGAGACGAACTCTTTCTTTCGCTGAACGGCGGACAGGCGGTTTTTGAAGAGTCGATCAGGAAGGAACTGAAGACGCTCGAAAAGATGGTGTCGGAAGAGGCGGGGAGGGAACTCAGGATCAAACTCACGACGTCCCATAAAAAAAGTGTCCGGAAGAAGGACCTGAAGGAGAAAGTGATGGATGAGCCTTTGATCAGGGAGGCCCTCGAACTTTTCGAGGGGAGGATAGTGGATGTGACCCCTGCGGAGGGCGCCGACAATAACCAGAATGGAGGAGAACATGTCTAAAAAAATGTTGGGAGATTTGATGCGCCAGGCCCAGAAACTGCAGGAAGAGATGATGAAGGCGCAGGAAGAGGCAAAGAAGAAGACGGTCGAGGCGACATCGGGCGGCGGGATGGTCACGGTGGTGGCGAGCGGCGCAGGCGAAGTGGTCTCGATAAAGATAGAAAAGGATGTTGTAAACCCGGAAGATGTCGAGATGCTCCAGGACCTTGTCCTTGCCGCGGTGAACGAAGCACTCAGAAGGTCGCGGGACCTTGTGAGCGAAGACATGTCGAAACTGACGGGCGGCCTGCAACTCCCCGGTATGGGCGGCCTCGGAAACATGTTCGGACGATGATAAGCTCATCCCAGTTGCATATGAGGAAGAGGGCAGACATGCTGAAAAACGCCATACAATCGGCAGGATTTGATTTGGATTCACGTAAACGCAGGACTACCGCACGGTTTTTTTTTGAAGAGGTGGTCGGGTCTGTCCCTTTTTTTTAGCGGAGCCTCGACTATGACTGTTTTTCAGCATATCTGCCCGCCCTCTGGGTATATTTGCGTATGCCGATGCAGCGCTCACCTTTCGAAACCCGGGACATAGCATGGAAGTCGTATGCACGGAATAATTGAGAACCTGATAGACGAGCTGACGCGGCTTCCGGGAATCGGGAGAAAGTCCGCCCAGAGGCTCGCTTTTTTTATCCTCTCGATGCCTGAGGCGGAGGCGCTCGCGATCGCAAAGGCGATCGAGCAGGTGAAGGAAAAGGCGAGGTTCTGCGAACGCTGCTTCAACATCACGGAGCATGTCCTCTGCGAGGTATGCAGCGACGAGTCTCGCGACCGGAGCAGGATATGTGTCGTCGAAGAGCCGAGCAACATCCTCGTCATCGAGCGGGTGAAGAGTTTCCATTGTCTCTACCACGTGCTGCTCGGGGCGCTCTCCCCTATAGACGGTATCACGCCGGAACGGCTGAAGATCAGGGAACTCGTCGAAAGGGTCGGGAAGGGGGACATAAAAGAGGTGATAATCGCCACGAACCCCAACACGAAAGGCGAGATCACCGCACAGTATATCAAAGAAACGCTTGCGCCGCTTAAGGTGAAAGTGACCCGCATCGCCTATGGCCTTCCTATGGGAAGCGACATAGAGTTCGCCGACGAAGTCACCCTCGGGAAGGCGCTCGAAGGCAGAAGAGAACTCTGAGGCCCTTTTATCGCAGGGCCAGCAGCTGCTCCTCGATCAATCCCCGGAAGAGTGCGACCTTGTAGCCGTTTTGCGCCAGTGGTACAGCCTTCTTCATTGCGGATTCGGCCGCCTTCCTGGCTGTCGCCTGATCGATCGGACTATTGGCTATGACCTCTGCCGCATTCCCCGCGCTCGCAGCCGACCTTCGTCCCTGTAAAACCGAGCCGCTCCCTGAGGACGAACAGAAGAGACCAGCGGGGTTCGACGAGCAGACGGTGCCGCCTTCCGTTAATATTCAGGGTGATCTTCGTCATTTCCTCGGGCGTCGCCACCTCATCGGCCCGGCCCTTTGAAGGCATGTGAGACGATGCGGCTGCTGCTACCGCGCCGACGCCGACAGTTTTCAGAAAAGTCCGCCGGGAAAGGCCGCGGCCGCACTTGCATTCACCGTCTTTCTGTTTCTTCGTCATGGAGAGTCCTCCGCAATGATGGGCAGCCGGAAGCAAACCGTCTGCGACCATTTATTCCGCGCTTTGCTGTATGCGAAAAATCCGTTGAGTTCGATGTCTATTATCCATTTAGTATGATGCGGAGGGGTTGTCAATCGTATGGTGCGGCTTCGGATAGTAGGGTTTGGCAAAAAACAGATGCCAGTGTAAAGACCTTAAGCGCCCCTTACCTTTTCTACCAGTGTTGTAATGATCTCTTCCGCCGCATCGAGTCCTGCGAACGCGGTGTCTATACACAAATGATAGCAGAGGGAATTGTTCCAATCCATTCCTGAAACCGTCTTTATGAAACGCCCCCGTTCTTTGTCCGACTCTCTCACGAGCTCAGCGGCTTCAGAGCGTCCGGAAATACGGTAAAGTTCCATCAAACGCTTAATGCGAAACTCCTCCGGTGCGTGCAGAAAGACACTGATCAGCCCGGATCGCCCTCTCAAAACATGAAAGGCTGCCCGGCCGACAATCACCGAATCGTGTTCACCGGCGATTTTTTGAATGACCAGGGCTTCTGTTTTAAACAGCTCGGGATCATATACGGGCCGGATCGGCGGAGGCAGATATGCCGCCTCGGGACTTCCGTGAATAAATCCCCTCAGAAAATTCTCCAGAAGGCCTGACACCCGCTCCTCCCTGAATTCGAGCTGCTTCTCATCTTCGCCGAGATATTCCATCGTCCTTCTCAGGATATCCCTATCCACGTATTTGATTCCAAGCCGCTTTGACAGCCTTTGGCCGATGTATGACCCTCCGCTTCCCATCTGCCTGGAGATCGTGATCAAAAGTCTTTGATTCCCTTCCCGCATGGTCAGTCCTCCAGTTTTTAATCTACCATAATCTCGCCGGATGGAGAATGGGCGCCGCTTTTCAGCAAAATGACCAGGGGAATAGCCCCGATGAAAAGCAACGTAACAAACAGAAAGACCCGGTTATACGCCAGCATTGCGGCCTGTCTCATGAGATTGCTGTTGAGCAATTGAAGCGCCCTGTCATGGGCCGTGATTCGGTCTGCCCCTTTTTGGGCAAAGGCCCCTGTCATGACGCCGACCCAGTTGTTTACCTTCTGATTGAAGACGTTAACATTCTCAGACAGCACCGAGCTGTAAATAAACTCCCCCCTGGTTAACTGCGTTGCGGTGAGGGATATCCCTATACTTCCGAAGACCTGTCGTACGACATTGTACAACCCGGCCGCATCAGTCATCCTTGTCTTGCGTATCGTAGACAGTGCGGCGGTACTGAGTGCCACGAAGATCATGCCAAAGCCTAAACCCTGCATAAACTGTGGTGCAAATATATCCCAGAAACCGACATCGAGCGATATGGCAGAAAGCTGCCAGAAAGAAAAGGCGGTTATGACAAGGCCGACCCCGATCAAAAGCCTCGGACCCATCTTATTGTAAAAGCGGCCTGCGACCGGCATGGCAAGGGCCATTGCAAGACTTCTCGGCATGAGTGCAAGCCCGGAATCAAACGCGGGATATCCAAGGATCTGTTGGAGGAAAAGCGGCAGCAGAAAAAGGCTGCCGTAAAGTCCCATTCCCAGAATGCCGCCCAGCAGCGTCCCGGATGCAAAATTAGCGTCTTTCAGAAGCCGCAGATTCACGACCGGTTTGTCCGTGGTCAGTTCCCAAAATATGAAAAGGGACAAGCCGATAACCGCTATTCCCAGGAGCAGGACGATAAAATCCGACTGAAACCAGTCCTGGCGTTCCCCTTTTTCGAGCATTAGCTGAAGGGCACCCAGCCCGACTATAAGGAGTCCCAGACCCGGGAAATCGATCTTCCTTTTTTCCCTTTTCAGATACGCCGGGTCGTGCAGAAACCGATAGACCAGCAGGAGGTTGATTATCCCGATGGGAACATTGATATAGAAAATCCACGGCCACGAGTAATTGTCAGTGAGCCAACCCCCGAGAGTAGGCCCGAATGCGGGGCCGAGGACAACCCCGAAGCCGTATATCCCCATTGCCATGCCCTGCTCTTCAGGAGGGAACGATTCTCTCAGTATCGCCTGTGACACTGGGATAAGAGCACCGCCGCCGACCCCCTGAATGATCCTGAACATAACGAGAGAGCCGAGGCTCCAGGACATGCCGCACAACATGGAACTCACCGTAAAAAGAAAGATGCTGAAACCGTAAAGCCTCTTTCTGCCGAAGCGCGAGCTCAACATCCCGATTATCGGCATAATGATTACATTGGAAAGCATGTAGCCCGTGGCAACCCAGGTAATCTCATCTATCGAAGCGCCAAGGTTGCCGCGCATGAAAGGAAGCGCCACATTGACTATGCTGGTGTCCAGTGCGCTCATGATCGTTCCCATGATTACCGTAAGGGCGATCAGCCATTTGTTGTCGTTTCCCGTCATCTATACCATCACTGAGTTATTACTAATTCGGCAGTTAAATACTAAACCTTCCAGTTGCATAAAGATTGTAAATTAACAGCCACAAAAGCCTGATTGACGGGCTTTTGAGCCTGATGACGCTCCTTATGTTCTACTATGGTCTGCCTATCAATGAAACACCCTGCCCCATGAAATAGAGCCTCTAGTTTCTGTGACGAAGAGCGCGGAGGGTATTCCTCATTATCGCTGCGCCGGGATGCCGGTTGTTTTCATTCCTCCAGTTGAAAAAGAAACAAGCATCGTTATTAAAGTTTCGGAATCTGTTTCGAAGTTCCTCTTCAATCGCCCATATCCGGGGCTTGAGTTCAGGCGTATGGCTCTGCCAAACGCCCCGATGAGGAACTGGTATCTCCAGAAGATTTCCTCGTCCGAAAGACCCGGCAGGGCGTCGCTGAGCATATCGAGCATGATCTGATTAACAGGCTTCATATGTCTGAGCAATATCTTTTGAACAATCTCGTCAGATTCGGTAAATGCCCTGGCGATGAGGTTTGAAAAATAGGCCCAGCCCCTCTCAGGTTCTCTGCTTCCGAAGATCGGTTCAATATACGCCCGCAGAATCTCTTCCGGATCGGGTCGCATGTTCCGCTCTCCCGACCGGTTTCGTATCTCCTTCAATCTTTTCAGCCTGAGCTCATTTAGAGGCCTCAATCTCCGAGCGATAACTGCCTCAAGCAATGCCTCTTTGGAACCAAAATGATAATTCACAAGGGCCAGATTGACGCCGGCATTTTCCGTTATCGCTCTCATCGAAGAGGCGTGGTATCCCGAGCGGGCAAAGAGGACTTCTGCAGCGTTGAGAATCTCCTGCTTTGTATCCACGAATAACTCCTAAACAAAAGTATTAAACGGGCGTTTAATAATAGCGGTTGACGGAGGGTTTGTCAATGATGCAATATCCAAACCTTTCGCAGCATAAGGTCATTGCCATTATTGCCGAACGGTCCCTTTAGATGGGCCGCAAAAACCGGTTGCAGAAAACAGATGGTTGACAAAATGCAGTGCGGCTAACTATATTAACAGTGTTAATAATAAATAACGAAGTTAGGAACAGATAAATGGGAATCATAGAAAAGCGGGCGAAGCACAAAGAGGAGTTTCGGAGGGAAATTCTCGACTCGGCCCGCGAGGTATTTATCAATGACGGGTACGATGGGTTTTCAATGCGAAAACTCGCTGAAAAAATAGACTATTCTCCGACCACCATTTATCTTTATTTTAAAAACAAGGACGACCTGCTCTTTGCCATATGTGAAGAGTTTTTTGCCAATTTTTTTGCTGAATTAAATCATATCCGATCGGTTTTTCGGGATCCTGTCGAGACACTTCGTCAAGCCTTTCTCTATTTGATGAATTTTGGGCTTAAGAACCCTAATCAATACAAACTGATTTTTTTCACAAAGAGTGTTTACGGAACCAGGGAAGAATTGGTCGAACAGGTATCTATGGCGCGAAACACCTACTTCGTCTTCAAAGAGATAGTGCAGGACTGCATTAACGCCGGGAAACTGCGGAAGATTGAGGTGGACGTGATAGTGGATACCTTGTCGATGGCATCCCACGGCGTAATAGCGAAGAATATACATTGCGCAAATTTCTCGAAGGAGAGAAGCGACGTTGCCGCTCATACCCTGGTCGACATATTGTTGCGGGGATTACAGAAGTAGATTTTCCTGCATGTGATGGTAAACAGAGTTCAACTGAGAAATGAGGGTAACAATTGTTCATCATGCATATCATTTTTCTTATGAGCAGCATCTGGTTGATATTTGCGGCTCTTGCACTCTTCATTAAGAAGAAGTTCAAATGATCCGCAGGGTTCATTTAACGTTAACATAGATGTTTTACAGAAATGGGAGGAAACTGACATGACGCTTGCAGAGGTGTTTATGCTGATCAAAAGAAGAGCCGCGATAATTACTATCGTAGGAATGCTTGCCGGATACCTGGCCCTGGCCGGTTGCGCAAAACAGAGCGCAGCAGTCGCAAAGGCGCCGGGCACGCCACCGGAAGTGGGAGTTGTCGTGATACAGCCGCAGCGCGTGGCGCTTACCACAGAGCTTGCCGGCAGGACTTCCGCCCACCTCATTGCAGAAGTGCGGCCCCAGGTAGGCGGAATCATCCAGAAACGGCTGTTTAATGAAGGTGCGGATGTCAAAGCGGGCGAGGTGCTCTATCAGATCGACCCCGCGAGCTATCAGGCAGCCTACAATAGCGCAAAGGCAGCGCTTGCCAGGGTCGAGGCCAATCTGATTCCCGCCCGGCTGAAGTCCGAGCGCTATAAGGACCTCGTTAAAATCAATGCCGTCAGCCAGCAGGACTACGATGATGCTACCGCTGCGCTTAAGCAGGCAGAGGCTGACGTTGAGGCCGGCAAGGCGACACTCGAGACCGCCAGGATCAACCTGGCCTATACGAAGGTAACTGCCCCCATCTCAGGCCGAATCGGCCGGTCATCGGTTACCAACGGCGCCCTGGTAACAGCCAGTCAGCCTGCTGCGCTGGCAACAATCCAGGACCTCAGCTCCATATATGTCGATGTAACTCAGTCGAGCGCCGAGTTGCTTCGCCTGAAGCAGAACCTTGCCAGCGGCCTGCTGAAAAGCAACGGTGCAGCCCAGACAAAGGTCAAACTTCTGCTGGAGGACGGCAGCACCTATTCATTGACAGGGACCCTGAAGTTTTCCGAGGTTACGGTTGACCAGAGCACAGGCTCGATCACGCTGCGGGCGATCTTCCCCAACCCGAAGCAGACCCTGCT
>JAKAIZ010000143.1 GCA_021814065.1 Nitrospirota bacterium
TCAACAAGGCGGCGGACATGGTCCAAAAAAGCATGCTCCCGCGGTTCTCCGAGACCCTGAATACCTTCCTCATGGAAGAAAAGGGAACAGTCCTTATTATTTCTGTTACCAACAATCTCCTGAGAATGATCTCACAATCAAGGCTTGAGCTTGAACTCGAGCTTAAATCCCTTACAACGCCCCTTGACGAGCTTCAGCAGAAGATCAAGGCGTTCGAGGCCAGGAAGCAGGACGTGCTCCTTGAAAAACGGGACTTCGACATCCTCCTTGACGGCGAAACCAAAAGACTGAGCAGGGAGATCCTGGACGAGGACATCACAAAGTTCAGGAAGGACCTTCTTGCGCGGGAGGAGGTCTATCTTGAGGAAGAGTTCGCCCGGACGAAATCACTTCCATTAAAAGAGCTCAAGGAAGCCCTTGAAGAGATGGTTATAGGTCATATTAAACAGGCCTTCAATATCTGGCGGGCCATGGAGGACGACAGACTTGCAAAGGCATTCGAGGCGATCTGCAGGAGGTTCGTAGTAAAGATTGATGAAGCTGTCGACGCGCTGCTGAAATTCTCCTCCGATCTCTTTGAAATCCCGTTCGAGGCGATCAAGACCGAGGCCCTCTGGTCTGCCAAGTCGCGGTTTTACTATAAATTCAAGGAGCAGCCCGGTGGGCTTGAGATTGCCTCTTCTTCCCTGACACTTGCGCTGCCTAAATTCATCGGCGACAAAATCATACTTAAAAAAATGCAGGACTATCTTGTCCGGGCCATTGATCTGCAATTGGGAAGGTCGGGAAATGATTTCGAGGAGAGGATACAGAAGAGCAAGTTGGATTTTAGATGGGAGATGCTCCAGAGGATCGAGGCCACGATCGAGGGGATCGGTACGGCGGTAGAAAAAGGCATGACGCAAAGAAGCAGGAGCGAAGAGGAAGTCGAAAATAGGGGCCGGGAACTCGGAGAGTCCCTGCAGGCGCTCAACGAAATGAGAGACAGACTGGTTGAGATAAGACATGATGCGGAAGGGACAAAAGAGGCATAAGAGCGCAGAAACCCATAGTGTTTCCGAGGCCTACAGCAGCACTCTGACGCTGAGGAGATGACGTATGGATGTCCTAGCCCCAACAAATCAGTTTAAAATATAACAATTGAAACAGCTGCGCTTATCAGAATGACATAGAGAATATCAACCTTCTTAAACAGCGCCAAAAAGACCGTAAATGCCAGCACTACCCTGACAAGATCCCATGGCACAGCCAATGCAAACTTAAGAGTCACAAAGAAAAGAAGCCCGACGAAGGATGCGAGGATCCCTTTTGTCGCCCCGGTAAAAAATGCCGACGCCTTCAATCTGTCGAAGACCGGAGTCACTAAAACGACCATCAATAAAGACGGCGTAAAAATCGCTGCCGATGCTACTATTGCGCCGCTTACCCCATAGAGCATGTACCCCACAAAGGCGGAGGTGATAACGATTGGGCCGGGTGTCACCTGTCCAAGGGCTATGCCATCCATGAATGTCTTGCTGTCCATCCATCCCCTGACGTTTACAATTTCATGAAGCATAAGCGGCACCGATGCAAAACCGCCTCCGAAGGCAAAGAGATCAATTCTCATCATCAGGAGAGCGAGGCCAAGAAGTTTTGGATCTGCAAGATAGAGCGCAAGAAGTACTGACAAGAGAAGCAGGATTATCAGTAATAGCTTTTTGAAACCAATGCGATCTTTGCTTTCTGCCTGATCATGAAACTGCCCTGCATTGTCACTTCTGAAAAAGAAAGCTCCGGCACAGGCAGCGCCCATGATTACAATGAAAGGACTTATGCCGATCCGGAAAAGGGCACCGGAAGCGATGGCAATAAGGGCGTCCCTGTAATTCCTGAACGTGCCCTTGCCAAAGGAATATGTCGCGTTCGCGACAATGGCGACAACGACAACCTGAAGGCCGTTAAACAGTGAGATAATCCCGGGAACGGCATAATACCTCGCATAGAGCGATGAAAGTATCAACATCAAAATAAATGCAGGCAGACCGAAACCGACGAATGATGCCAGTGCTCCCTCGATACCCCTTGCCCTGAGCCCCACATATGCAGCGGTCTGCATGGCGGTGGCACCCGGAATGGTTTGACAGAGCGCTACCCCATCCTTAAACCTTTCTTCGCCAAGCCACCTGTTGCGGGTTACGGCCATTTCCTTTATGTACGCCACCATGGCAGGACCGCCAAAGGCCGTCAGGCCGAGCTTGAAGAAGGAGAGAAACAGGGTCGTGATGGCCGGCTTTTTCGTCAACTGGTCCCTCATTTCCAGGCGTGAAACCAGTGCCGGCGGAGCAATATGGACTTATTTCTTGGCATCACCTTCATCATCAGTTTGCGTGACAGTATCTTATAATAACCAAACCGTTTAGCAGGCTGCTGAAAAAGTGTATTAGACCCGCGGTCGTCGTTCCCGTGCAGACGGGAATCCATTTTTCCGGGGAGTTTGGATACCCGCCTTCGCTGGCATGACAGCCTTTTTGGGCAGCATCGGATTTTTTCAGCAGCCTGTTAGGTATCAACCAGAAGCTCCCATCCAAAAAAATCGACTCACGCGAAGGGCAGCATGTTTGAGTTCGTATCGTCGTCAGCCCTGTTTTGTCATTAGGTCCCAGAGTATGATATTTTTTGCAATTGGCAAGTTGCGTCATATAATGTAATGACATGCCGCTTCATCTTTTTGTAATATAACGGATTACGAAGAAGGAGATAATATGTTTCACGCAACGACTATTTTGTGTGTCAGCCGGGACGGGAAAGTGGCGATAGGCGGAGACGGCCAGGTCACGATGGGCAATACGGTGCTCAAGCACAATGCAAAGAAGATCAGGAGGATGTACGGAGACAAGGTGATCGGCGGGTTCGCCGGGGCCACGGCCGACGCCTTTACCCTCTTCGAGAAATTCGAGGGGAAACTCGAATCCTATCGAGGCAATATTACTAGGGCCTCGGTCGAACTGGCGAAGGACTGGCGGACCGACAAAGTGCTTAGAAGGCTTGAGGCGCTTCTGATCGTCGCCGACAGGGAGCACATCTTTATCATCTCCGGCAACGGCGACGTGATCGAGCCCGAGGAGGGCATCGCAGCGATCGGCTCGGGAGGGCCTTTTGCTCAGGCCGCGGCAAAGGCGCTGTATGACAATAGCGGGCTGGGCGCCAGGGAGATACTCGAGAAGGCGATGAAGATCGCGGCCGGCATCTGCATTTATACTAATGAGAATATCTATATTGAGGAGCTGTCATAGCATGGAGACCCTTACACCGAGGAAGATCGTCGAGGAGCTCAACAGGTTCATCATCGGCCAGGACAAGGCAAAGAAGGCGGTGGCCATAGCCCTGCGGAACAGATGGAGAAGGCAGCGGCTTTCTCCGGACCTCAAAGACGAGGTGCTTCCGAAGAATATCATCATGATCGGCCCGACCGGAGTCGGAAAGACCGAGATTGCCAGGAGACTGTCGAAACTCGCCAATGCGCCGTTCATAAAAGTAGAGGCCTCGAAGTTTACCGAGGTCGGGTACGTCGGAAGGGACGTCGAGTCGATGATCAGGGATGTGACCGAGATCTCGGTCAATATGGTCAAGACTGAGCATCTCGAAATGATACGGGAGAAGGCGAAGCACCTCGCAGAAGAGAGACTGTTGGACCTCCTGCTGCCCCAGCCGAGGCTCACGAAGGTCGAGATTGACGAACAGGAGAGGGAAAAGAGCAGGGAGACGCGGGAGCGGCTGAGGGAACAACTGAGGGGCGGCAAACTCGATTCCCGGTACGTTGACATAGAGGTAAGGGAGAAGGCGATGCCTTTCGGCGTGATATCCAACGTAGGGCTCGAGGACCTTGAGATAAATTTAAAGTCGATGCTCGGCAACCTCCTCCCGGAGAAGTCAAAGAGGAGGAAGGTGAAGATCCCCGAGGCGCTTGTCCTCCTCGAACAGGAGGAATCGGGCAAACTGATCGACATGGACAAGATTACGCAGGAGGCGGTCGAACGCGTCGAGCAGAGCGGAATCGTTTTTATAGACGAGATCGACAAGATCGCGAGCAAGGGAGGCGGGTACGGTCCCGACGTATCGAGGGAAGGGGTCCAGCGGGACCTTCTGCCGATCGTCGAAGGGTCTACGGTCACTACGAAATATGGTCCGGTCAGGACAGAACATATCCTCTTCATCGCCTCGGGTGCGTTCCATACGGCGAAGCCTTCGGACCTTGTGCCTGAGCTGCAGGGCAGGTTCCCGATCCGCGTGGAACTCGATGCGCTCGGCAAGGAAGACTTTACGAGAATCCTTACCGAGCCCCATAACGCCCTCGTCAAACAGTATACCGCCCTGCTTGAGACAGAAAACGTCGAGATCAATTTTCTGGAGGACTCCGTCGACGAAATCGCGGAGATCGCTGCGCTGGTGAACGACAAGACCGAAAATATCGGGGCGAGAAGGCTGCATACAATTTTGGAAAAACTGCTGGAAGACATCTCCTTCGACGCGCCTGAGAAGCCCGGTACGAAACTCGATATCGACAGGAAATACGTGCGTGAGAAATTGAGCGACATCGTAAAAGACGAGGACCTGAGCAGATATATTCTGTAGGAACTGCCTGTCACTGTGGAGCAGTGATTTCGCTCGGACTGTTCGTTCATCTACCGGACAAATTAACGGTCTCGAAGTAGTGTGGGCGTATAGTATCAGAAAATCCCTCCCATCCTCCCTTTGCCAAAGGGAGGAATCATACCCCTCTTTGGAAAAGAGGGGCGAGGGGAGATTTTTCGGAAATATGCGTGCAATTATGGAACGCTTAAGATGATTGTAGACAATAAGACTGTTCGTTATGGCGAAATAGTTTTTTTATCAATCTGGCAATTAAACAGATGAACGGTTCACCGTGCCGTCATTCCGGCTTGTCCGTAATCATTCCTGGTTTCTTATATTTACACGCCCGGATTCAGAAGGATTCCCGGCGCACTTTGTTTGCGGGAATGACATCAAGGTATTTCATTGTCGGAAGTATGTTTTTGCTCCTTGCCGCCTGTTCCACGGTAAGGCAGGAGACGCTTCCGGGTTCGGGATACGCGGTGGCCTCCTGGTACGGTCCCGATTTCAACGGCAGACCGACCTCTTCGGGGGAGATCTTCAATATGTATGCGATGACCTGCGCCCATAAAGAATATCCGTTCGGGACGAAGGTGAAGGTCACGAATGTCGCCAATAACAAGACCGCAGAATGTGTCGTCAATGACAGGGGACCGTTCGTCGAGGGAAGGGACATCGACCTTTCCTATGCGGTCGCGAAGGAGATTGGAATAATAGGACCTGGTACCGGCAAAGTCTTTCTTGAGGTGGACGGCAGGGACATGTCGTACATCAGAAAAGTGAAGGTGCAGTCTGCCGGAAAGTCCGGCCCCTTTGCGATACAGGTCGGTTCATTTGCGGAAAGTATCAACGCGGTAAGACTGAAAGTGGCGCTCAGGCTGAAGTACGGCAATGTATACATCCAGGAGACTGAACTGAAAGGGGCTACCTATTACCGGGTAAGGATAGGCAATTTCGAAAGCCTGAACAGTGCGGTCTCGACGGCCGAACAACTGGGCCAGGAAGGATATCCTACGGTCGTCACGAAGGCCGACGTTAAGATATAAGCTAATTAAAAGTTCAGATAACGCCCCCAGGCTACTTGCCTGCCGGCAGGCAGGCGCCTCTCCCCCTCTTTCCGCACTCAGGCGGATTCGCCGAGGAGAAAAGGTAAGAGGGGGAAGTGGGAGGTATTATTATCGAGGGGGTAAAAGGGGAGTTATGATTTCCGGGTGAGCGGAGATTTTCCGTTGCCAGACAAACATATTCCCCTGCGTTATGAGGACGCCGACGCTTTGTCCGGTGTCGTTTCAGAAACCGTCCGGGCCGCGTGCTCTGCGGCGAGGAGCATGTACATCGCCGGCACCACGAAGAGCGTAAAGAGCGTCCCGATCGAAAGCCCTGTGGCGATAACCAATCCCATATTGAACCTGCTTACCGCCCCCGCGCCGCTTGCCGTGATGAGCGGTACAACGCCGAGCACCATCGCAGCTGTGGTCATGAGGATCGGTCTGAGCCGGATGCCCGCCGCCATTTCTATCGCTTCCCGCTTAGACTTCCCCTCGCGCTGAAGTACGTTCGCGAACTGCACGATCAGTATGCCGTGCTTGCTGATGAGTCCGATCAGCGTGACGAGTCCGACCTCGGTGTAGATGTTAAGGCTCGCCCTGCCCACGCCGAGGCTGATGAAGATCAACGCCCCGCAGATCGACATCGGCACGGTCACAAGGATAATTATCGGGTCGCGGAAGCTCTCGAACTGTGCCGCGAGGGCGAGGAAGATGATGATCAGCGCGAAGAAGAATGTGACGATGAGCGCACTCGATTCCTGGACGAACTGGCGGGACTGGCCTGCGTAGTCGACTGAATAGCCACGGGGAAGGCTCCGGCCGGCAAGGTCCCTGAGATATGCCAGTGCCTCGCCTTGCGTCACGCCCGGGGACATCACCCCAGAGATCGTTGCCGCATTCTGCTGCTGGAAGTGGTTGAGCGACTCAGGGACGACCTTGTTCCCGATATGCACGATCGTCGAGAGCGGTACCGCGGCTCCGCTTGCAGTGCGGATATAATAATGCCTCAACTGGTCTGTGTTGAGCCGGTACTGCTGCTGCACCTGCGGGATGACTTTATAAGATCTGCCGTAGAGGTCGAAATAGTTGACATAATCCCCTCCAAGCATCGAAGACAACGCGCTTCCGACTTGCAGCATTGAAAGTCCCAATTGCGCGGCCAGGCCCCGGTCGATTACGACCGAGGACTGCGGGAGGTCGTACTTTAGGTCGCTGTCGAGGAACGCGAACATCCCGCTCTTCTGAGCGTCCTGCAGAAATTTAGTGGCCGACCCGTGCAGCCGCTCGAAGGGGTCGGTCGACTGGATGACGAACTGGATAGGCAAGCCCCTGCTGCCGGGAAGGGGCGGAGGCTGAAACGCAACCGCCCGGATCCCGGCGATCTGCGAGAGCTGCTGCTGGATGACCGGCTGCAGGTCGTTTGAGGTCTTCTTCCTTTCGTTCCAGGGCTTGAGCACCATTCCGGCGATGGACTGGCCGGGCATGTCAAGTTGGAACACATGATCGGTCTCCGGGTGCCTGGCGAAAGTCTCGTAGACAGCGTGGGAATACAGCAGTCTCTGCTGCAGCGTTGCGTCGGGCGCCGACGTAGAAGAGGCGATTATCACGCCCAGGTCTTCCTGCGGCGCAAGTTCCGACTTTGCCCCTCCATAGAGGAAATAGATGCTGCCGAGGACGATCAGCGCGAACGTTGCGGTCACCGGGACGTAGTTGAGCGTGCCATGCAGCAGTCGTTCATAGCCCTGATGGAGCGCGGTGAACCTGTGGTCAATGAATCGCACGAAACGTTCCTGCCAGCCCTTCCGCGAAGGATCGTGCGGCTTGAGCAGACGCGAGCACATCATGGGTGAAAGAGTCAAGGCAACGATCCCGGAGATCGTCACCGCGCCGACCAGTGTGAAGGCGAACTCGGTGAAGAGCGCACCGGTAAGTCCTCCCATGAAGCCGATCGGAATATAAACGGCGATCAGCACTACGGTCATCACCACGATCGGGCCTGCCAGTTCGCGCGCTGCCAGGATGGCCGCATCCATGGGCTTAGCGCCCTGGGCCAGGTGCCGGTCTACGTTTTCGACGATAATGATCGCGTCATCCACCACGAGGCCGATTGCGAGCACCAGGGCGAGGAGCGTCAGGAGGTTGATCGAAAAACCGAAGATCAGCATGACCGTAAACGCGCCGACCAGCGACAGCGGGATGGCGATCGTCGGAATTGTTACCGAGCGGAGCGACCCGAGAAACAGGAAGACGACGAGCGTGACGATCAGGAGCGCCTGGGCCAGTGTGCTCACCACCTCGTCGATGGAGCTGTTAACGAATTTTGTCGAGTCGTAGACGATCTGTCCCTTGAGCCCTTCGGGAAGTCGTTTCTGAATGCCGGGGAAGACATCGCGCACGCCCTTTATCACCTGGAGAAGGTTGGCTGTCGGCGCGATCTGTATCCCGATATAGACCGCCTTCTTTCCGTCGAAGCTCACCTCGGTATCATAATCCTCGGCGCCGAGGGTTACGTTGGCGACGTCCTGAAGACGAATCACGGCGCCGTTTTGTTGCTTGAGGATCATATTCCGAAATTCATCGAGCGAATGCAGACTGGTCGACGCCGTGAGGTTTACCTCGACCATCTGGCCCTTGGTGTTGCCTACCGCCGAGAGAAAATCGTTATTCGCGAGGGCTACCGAGACGTCGGCTGCAGTGAGTCCGTACGCGGCGAGCTTCTGAGGGTCTAGCCATGCGCGCAGCGCGAACAACTTCGAACCGAGTATCTCGGCCGTCTGCACCCCATCGACTGCCTGCAGCCTCGGCTGGACCACACGGACGAGGTAATCAGTGATCTTGTTAGGTGGCAGCACTTCACTGGCGAAACCGACATACATCGCGTCGGTTGTCTGGCCGACCTGCACGCTCAATACCGGCAGCTGCGACTGGGGAGGAAGCCGGTTCAGCACGGCGTTGACCTTGGTATTGATCTCGGTCAGCGCCCTGTTGTAATCGTAGTTGAGCCGCAGGTTGGCGGTGATGGTGCTTACGCTCTGCATGCTCGAAGAGGTCATGTAATCGATACCGTTTGCCTGGGCGATTGAGTTTTCGAGCGGCGTGGTGATGAACCCCGCGACCAGTTCTGCGTTTGCCCCGGTATAGGCGGTGGTTACCGTCACGACGGCATTTTGTGTGCGTGGAAACTGCAGGACCGGCAGCAGGCCGATCGAACGCATGCCGAGCACGAGGATCAGCAGACTTACGACGGTGGCCAGTACCGGTCTTCGTATGAAGATATCGGTGAATTTCATCGGGATTCCCGCTAC
>JAKAIZ010000144.1 GCA_021814065.1 Nitrospirota bacterium
AATCACTGCGGGCAGCGCAGCAATTATAACCTTCGCATAGGAGGGCAGACCTTTCACACTTATTTTCATCGCCATATCAGATTTTTACCTTGCAGGTGACGCCAAAGTTATATATGGTAAATCCTCCCTGCTGGGCCTGGACCGACTCCTGCAGGTATACGTCCGTAAGGATCTTTGACCCTTTCAGGTTATTTACAAAATTAACGACGTCCGTATTCGAAAAAGCGCTGCATTTCATGGTTATGTTTTCCCCGGCGATATTCATGGAAGTAAGCCACACACCTGCCGGCAAAAGGGTGCTGATCTCATCGAGGATCCTTACCGGCGCCGCGGTATTCTTGCGGAGCTGCTCGATAATGTCTTTTCGTTTCCTGTATTCCGCGTTCCTTTTCTCATAGTCGTCAACGGCCTTTATCTTCTTTGCCAGTTCCTCAAGTTTTCGTTCGTTCTCAGTCACCTGGGCCTGCCTCGAGGCGAGCCGGGACTGGAAAAAATAATTGAGGTAGAACATGACGGCGATCGAGGCAATCACTACCCCGACGGCAACGATGAGAAACGCGGGCATCTGCTTCGCCTTCTTTTTCTTCTTGACCGGGAGAAGATTGATTTTTATCATCGGTCACCCTGTCTGCGAAGCGCCAGCCCGACCGCCACAGCCATAATCGGTGCAATCTCCCGGATATAGGAACCATCGAACTTATTAGGTATCTTGATGTTCCTGAAAGGGTCCACAACCTTTGTCTCGATTCCGGTCCTGCCGGCGATCATTGAAGAAAAATCCTTCAGAAGCGAGCATCCCCCGCCGAATATCACTTCGGAGATGTCCTCATGCAGCGTAGTGCTCCGGTAGTAGTCAAAAGACCGCACGATCTCGCTCAATATCTCTTCGGATGCCGACTCAATGACGGCTGCCGCGTCCGCGGGAGAAACGTTCTCGACCGCCTCGCCCCTTTTCAGCCTTTCAGCATTTTCATACGAGGTGTTAAACTCTCTCTGAAGCGCCTCGGTATGGAGATTGCTGCCGAGAGAACTGTCTCTTGTGAAAACCGAGATGCCCCCCTTCAGAATGCTCAGGTTGATCGTGCTCGCCCCGATATTGAGCAATGCAATGTTCTTTTCGGGTTCGATTTCATAATTAACGCCGTACATATTTTCCAGCGCGAAGGCGTCGATGTCGACAATAATGGGGTTGAGACCCGCTTCCTTTATGACCGAGATATATTCGTTGATGATGTCCTTCTTGACCGCGACGAGGATTACGTCCATCGCCCCGGGTTCCTCTTTGGGCCCGAGTATCTGAAAATCGAGATTAACGTCTTCGATATCGAACGGCACATACTGCTCGGCCTCAAACTTAATCGACTCCGAAAGATCTTCCTCGGACATCTCGGGTAACGATATCCTTTTGATGATGACCGAGGAATGGCCGGAAATGGAAATCACAGTATCCTTTGTCTTGATGCCGGTCTTTTTGATCATCTCTTTGATCGAATCGACGAGCCTGATGGAGTCGATGATGGAGCCGTCTACGATCAGTTCAGGAGGGAGTGTATGAATGTCGAAGAGTTCAAGTTCATAAGAGCCTTTCGACTCTTTGAGTTTGACAGTTTTGATATAGCTTGACCCTAAATCTAATCCGATGGAACCCTTACCTTTAAAAAGCATAGATTATGAATACCAGAAAAAAGAAATTATGTCAAGGTTTTTTTTAAGAATATTACTGTTATTTCAAATAGTTCAATATAAACACTTAGAAATTAGTTTAACATATGGGTAGTTTTGGGTTATAAATTTAAGATTCTTTCGATGCGGACATATTCCTTATCTACCGTTCCAATTCCGAACAATTGGCCTGAAGGACTTTTCAGCCTGACAAAGGAACCCAGAGCTAAGTCATTGAAAGTAAGTGATTTTATTGCGACTCCATTTTTTGCTTTTTCATAATCGTTCTGTTCCATGACTATTTCCTTTAATTCTGAAAGGGCCTCATCCAACGAATAAAAGGCCTTCTTACAGGCCGTCTGGCAGGCATCGCTCTGAAGCTCGTTCAGAGAGACGGCATTTGCAATGTCAAAAAAACCGACCGCAGTCCGCTCGAGTGCAACGAGGTGGGCACCAGGACCGAGGACAGCCCCTATGTCGTCGCAAAGCGTCCGGATATATGTCCCCTTGGAGCATGACACCTCCATGTCAAAATAGGGCAGCTGCATAGCGGTGACCTTTAGATCATAGACACTGACGCGTCGTACAGGTCTGTCTATCTCAATGCCCTTTCTAGCAAGCTTATAGAGTCTTTCCCCGTGCACCTTGACCGCCGAATACATGGGAGGCCTCTGCGTAATTTCGCCTTCAAACGTCTTTACGACTTTTATCAGCTGGTCTTCGGTTACCGAAGATGCGTCTTTCCGCTCGACCACCCTCCCTTCCGAATCGCAGGTATCGGTCCGTTCGCCGAGTTTCACCCTGACGCGATATTTTTTGTCCATATCCAGGAGAAATCTGCTTACCTTTGTCGCTTCACCGAGGCAGACGAGAAGGACGCCTGTTGCCATGGGGTCAAGTGTTCCTGTGTGACCGGCCTTTCGTACTCCGAAGATGCGTTTGACCTTCGTAACGGCCTGGAATGAGGTGATACCGGAGGGTTTATTGATGTTTATTATGAGGTCCATCGGTGACGTCACAGAAGGGCAGATACGGGGAAGACTGGCCCGCTTTATCTGCCGGACCGCCGTCCCGCATGGAATAATGCTTCCCTTATACTTTTCAGATCGGAATACGTTTTAAAGCCTGCCGCGTTTCTGTGACCGCCGCCGCCGAATCTTTCGGCGATCCGTGCGACATTCACGGCTCCCTTGGACCTCAGGCTGGCCTTCCAGCCGCCCTGATCGAGTTCCCGCAGCAGGACTGCGACCCTGATCGACCCGATCATGCGCGGGAAGTTCGAAAAGTTTTCGGTATCTTCCGCACTGGTGCCTGTCTCGCGGTACATCCTCTTCGTGACATGGATCATGGCAACTCCGTCTCTCACCTCGAGCGTGTTGAGCGCGGCGATCAGGAGCCTGAACCTCTCATACTCCCACGTCTGGTACAGGGAGACTGCGATGCGGTTCGGTTCCGCACCGGCATCCACAAGTTCGGCGCTTGCACGGAGCACGTCGGAGGTGGTGTTACTATACCTGAAGGTGCCTGTATCCACCGAAATCGCGGTGTAGAGATTAGTCGCCATCTCCTTGGTAATTTTCACGCGGAGGGCCTTTACCAAATAATAGACCATTACTCCCGTTGCCGCCGCCGTGTGGCTTATCCATCGGACGTTTCCGAAATCATTCTCGGTCTCGTGATGGTCGATCACAATCGACTTCCTGAACCGGTGACCTTCGAGCCCCGCCCTTTCAGGGCTGTTACAGTCAAGCAGCACGAGCACCGGATCTTTCTTTAAGACCGGCCGCAGCCCGGAAATGAACTTCTTCCTTCCCGGCATGAACTTGAAATACTTCGGAACAGGGTCCCTGCTGTACAGAAAAGTCTTCTTCCCTATGGCTTCGAGGGCGTCGGAAAGCGCCAGTACAGAGCCCACCGCGTCCCCGTCAGGGTCGATATGGGCGGCGATCAAAAAAGGTCCTTCCTCCTTAAAGACAGACAACAGTTCCTTAGGTATCCGCATCGCCTTCCTTGATTTCCTTCAGCAGCTTATCTATCTTGAAGCCGTATTCTATCGACGTATCGATCCTGAATTCGATCGCTGGAATAAACTTCATCTTGAGCCTCTTCGTCAGCAAAGACCGTATGAAGTTTTTCGAGGAATTCAGGATATCGAGAGTGAGGTCCCGCTCTTCCTCTTTCAGGATACTCACATAGACCTTCGCCAGCTTAAGGTCCGCGCTAAGATCGACGCCGGTGACGGTAACAAACCCTATTCTGGGGTCCTTGAGGCGGTACATGATAATGTCAGCGACTTCTTCTCTGATTAGATCGCCGACTCGCTCGGAACGTTTATATGGCAGCATAATTCACCTTTTTCTGCAACAGTCGGTTCGGGACGAGTTGCCCGTATTCATCTTTCCCCTGGGGTGAGGGAGACACTTCACAGTCCCGTAAACGGGATCAGAGTTTTGCGGCTATCTTTTCTATGATGAAGTTTTCGAGGACATCGCCGACCTTGAGGTCATTATAGTTCTCTATGAGGATACCGCATTCATAGCCGGTCTGTACTTCCTTCACATCGTCTTTAAACCTCTTGAGCGTGCTCATCTTCCCCTCATATACGACGATGTTGTCCCTCAAGACACGGATCCCGTCACTCGCGCGAGAGATGTAGCCGTCGACGACGTAACAGCCCGCGATCGTGCCGAGCCGCGAGACCGGGAAGAGCTGCCTCACCTCCGCCCTTCCGAGGACCTTTTCCTTGAGCGTCGGCTCGAGCATACCCTCGAGCGCCTTCTTGACGTCATCTATAGCTTCGTAAATAACATTATAAAGCCGGATGTCCACCCCTTCTTTCTCGGCGGTCTGCGACGCCTTTATCTCGGGTCGCACGTTGAAACCTATAATTATAGCGTTGGACGCGGTGGCCAGCATTACGTCCGACTCGTTGATTCCGCCGACCGAAGTATGGATGACCTTCACTTTCACCTCGGGGTGGGTTATATTTTCTAAGGCGTCCTTCAGGGCCTCGACTGACCCCTGGACGTCGCCTTTGATGATAATGTTCAGTTCCTTTATCTGGCCTTCCTTGATCTTCGTATACAGTTCGTCGAGCGTCAGTTTTTTCGCCTTCGCGATCTCGAGAGACCTCTGCTTCTGGAACCGCGCAAGGGCGATCTGGCGCGCCCGCTTCTCGTCTTCGACAACGGTGAAGACATCGCCTGCCGCAGGCACCTCCGAAAAACCGATCACCTCGACGGGGGTCGAAGGCCCCGCGCTTTGTATGCGCTTGCCCGAATCGTCAATCAAAGCCCTCACCTTCCCCACATGGACGCCCGAAAGCAGCGCATCCCCGACTTTGAGGCTGCCGGTCTGTACAAGAAGCGTGGCAACAGGGCCCCTGCCCTTGTCGAGCTTCGCCTCAACCACCGTGCCCTTGGCCTCCCTGTTCGGGTTTGCCTTGAGTTCCATCATTTCCGCCTGCAGAAGGATCATTTCAAGGAGGTGCTCGATGCCGATACGCTTTTTTGCGGAGACCTCGACGAATATATTCTGCCCGCCCCATTCTTCCGAGATGATGCCGTGTTCGGAAAGCTCGCTCTTCACCTTTGCGGGGTTCGCTTCGGGTTTGTCTATCTTGTTCACCGCGACCACGATCGGCACACTCGCCGCTTTCGCGTGGTTGATCGCCTCGACCGTCTGGGGCATGACCCCGTCGTCCGCGGCGACCACCAGGACGACTACGTCCGTGACCTTTGCACCTCTTGCTCTCATCGAGGTAAATGCCTCGTGGCCGGGCGTGTCGAGAAAGACGATATCCTTGCCCTTCAGGTTGACCTTGTATGCGCCGATATGCTGGGTGATGCCTCCCGCCTCGGTCTCGGTCACTTTCGTCTCACGGATTGCATCGAGAAGCGACGTCTTGCCGTGGTCAACATGTCCCATGATCGTCACTACGGGTGCTCTCGGCAGGAGCTTCGTCACATCCTCGTGCACAACCTCGACCTGAGTATCTTCCTCAACCGATGATAGCTCCAGCTTGACCCCGAAACCCTCCGCCACAAGAAGCGCGGCATCCAGATCAACAGGCTGGTTGATGGTCGGCATGTATCCAAGCTCCATAAATTTTTTGACCACGTCGGAAAATTTCAGACCGATCAGCTCCGAAAACTCCTTGACGGTCGTTCCTTCGCGGAGCTTCAAATTCTTTTTTCTCGGCATCGTCGAAAGTACTTGTCCCTTTGACTCCTGCCTATGGCCGAATCTCGACCTATCACCTTTTTTACCCCCCTTTAAGTCATGCCACTTCTTAGGCTCTATCTTCCTGATCGCCTGAAAGGCACGCTGCAGGCCGGGCTTGGCCTTGAATTTCTCTATCTTCTCGGCCTCCATATCTTTTTTGAAGCGGTCGGGTAACTTTATCTCTTCTTCGCCCTCCGCAACGGGCACGGCAGGGGCCTCCGCTACCTGCGCCCCCTCCTCCGCTTCAGGCATCTTCTCCGGCTCTTCTGCTATTGCCCCCGGGACTTCAGTCGCTTTCTTTGCCTGCGGCTGCTGAGGTTTTGTCACCGCGGGTGCAGCCTTCTTTCCCGCAGTCTTTGCCGCCTCCGTTTTGGGGGGTGCCGCAGCCTGCCTGGCTGTCTCAGCGGCCGCCTGTTTCGAATCCTTTACCGCGACCCTGGAAGGCTTTTCGGCGGGGACTTCTTTCACCGGCGCAGGCGAGGTCAGTATCTTCGTTATCCTTGCGGCGATGGCATCCTCAATCGTAGAGGAGTGCGTCTTCCCCTCCACGCCGACCTTCACAAGCTCGTCGATGATCTCTTTATTGCTTTTGTTTAGCTGTTTCGCTAACTCGTATATCCTTATTTTCGACATTCCTGGGCCTTACCTGTCTCCGTTTTCTTGCGTTATCTCTGTCGAAGCGCGTTGTTGTATCATTAATCTTAAAATGGTATCATAAAAGACCTTGTTTATGCAATTCTGAAAGGAGGATTCAATCGTGGCAAGCTGTGTTGCATGCGGAAAGAAAAAAATAGTCGGGAACAATGTCAGTCACGCCAACAACAGGACAAAGAGGCGGATACGTCCCAACCTTCAGAGGACGCGCATCGCCACTTCGGAAGGTCCGAAGAAAGCCTATGTCTGCACGAGATGTCTTCGTTCCGGCGTAGTGAAAAAAATCGTATAGATGAAAAAGGCGGGCTCCCTGCTCGATCCGGTACTCAGGCAACTCGGCATCGAAGCAGGCGTCCGTCTTGCGCTAATGAAAAGCGAGTGGCCTACCCTCTTCGACAGGCCCCTTTCGCTCCATATGTCGCCGGGCAGGCTTTCCGAAGGTGAACTGCTCCTGTTCGTCGACTCTCCTCTGTGGATTCAGCAGCTTAATTATTACAAACAGGAAATAATCGCTAAACTGACCCGCTACGGAGTTAAGGATGTCAGGTTCCGCCTCGGCAGGGTCGATTTCAGGCAGGTCGCGGAAGAGTCGCGGCCGTTGCCTCCGCTTTCCGATGAGGAGACGGACTTCGTCGACCGGCTGGCGTACGTAGCAGGTGATCACGAACTGGGCTGCGCAGTCAGGGCCGCAGCCGAAAGGTCCCTTAGGGCAAAAAAAAGGAGCGGGCGTTAGCCGCTCCTTCAGGTCATTTCCCGGCGACCGGTTCTACGCCGATTCCGCCTGTTTTTCGTAAATCAGGATCGGCTTGTCTTTCTTCGTGATCGTGTCTTCCGTTACGAGGCACTCCTTGATGCCTTTCTGGGAAGGTATCTCATACATCACTTCAAGCATGATCTCTTCGAGTATCGCCCTGAGTCCCCTCGCGCCGGACTTGCGCAGCACGGCCTTCCTTGCGATGGCGCCCAGTGCCCCGTCTGTGAACTTGAGCCTGACGTTATCGAACGACAGGAGTTTCTGATACTGCTTGACGAGAGCGTTTTTCGGTTCGGAGAGTATCCTCACCAGTGCCGCATCGTCAAGCTCCTCAAGCGTCGTGACGACAGGCAGTCTGCCGACAAATTCCGGGATCAGGCCGTATTTGATCAGATCGCCGGGCTCCACCGTGCTCAGAATATCGCCTATCTTCTTTTCGCTCATACTGATGAGGTTCGTGCCGAACCCGACTGTCTTTTTGCCGGATCTCTGCTCGATTATCCCGTCTAATCCGATAAAAGCACCGCCGCATATGAAGAGGATGTTGGTTGTGTCCACCTGTATGAAATCCTGCTGCGGGTGTTTCCGGCCCCCTTGGGGCGGGATGTTGGCGATCGTGCCCTCTATGATCTTCAGGAGCGCCTGCTGCACGCCCTCGCCCGACACGTCCCGAGTGATCGACGGATTATCGGACTTCCTGCTGATCTTGTCTATCTCATCGATATACACAATACCCCGCTGCGCCCTCTCGACGTCATAGTCGGCAGCCTGGAGGAGTTTGAGTATGATATTCTCCACGTCCTCTCCTACATAGCCGGCCTCGGTCAGCGTCGTAGCGTCGGCGATCGTAAAAGGCACGTCCAGAATTCTGGCCAGGGTCTGCGCAAGCAGCGTCTTGCCGGTGCCTGTCGGTCCGATCAGGAGGATATTGCTCTTCTGGAGTTCGACATCGGATTCAGCGGGATTATAGATCCTCTTATAATGATTGTGCACCGCCACGGAAAGGATCTTCTTCGCCCGTTCCTGGCCGACCACGAAATCATTAAGCACGCTGTGGATCTCCTTGGGGGTCGGAAGCTTCGGCAGCGCTTCGCCGCCCGCTTCGACATAGAGTTCATCCGCGATGATCTCATTGCAGAGCTCGATGCATTCGTTGCAGATATACACGGTAGGGCCGGCGATGAGCTTCTTTACCTCCTCCTGTCCCTTGCCGCAGAACGAGCATTTGAGAGCTTCTTCGTCTTTCTTCGCCATCTAATCCTCCAGTTCAAAAACTGATCGCTTCACAGACATACGTCTTCCCTATTACTGACTTTTTTTCTTTTTCATGCTGAAGATGACCTCATCAACTATGCCGTATGCCTTCGCCTCTTCCCCCGACATGAAAAAGTCCCTGTCGGTATCCGCCTGTATCTTTTCGAGCGGCTGACCGGTATGGGTCGAGATAATATTATTCAACGTCTCTTTCATCCTCAGAATTTCTCTGGCGTGTATTTCGATGTCGGTAGCCTGTCCCTGGAAACCGCCCATCGGCTGATGGAGCATTATCCTCGAATTGGGGAGCGCATACCGTTTCCCCTTCGCGCCTGCTGCCAGCAAAAGAGCACCCATGCTTGCGGCCTGTCCCACACAATAGGTGGCGATGTCCGGCTTCACGTACTG
>JAKAIZ010000145.1 GCA_021814065.1 Nitrospirota bacterium
TTCCTTTTTCTCTTCAAACTCGTCAGCCTTCAGCGGACAAACACGCTCCTTGAAAAACTCATAATACAAAAGCGGCACTGCAATGAGCGTCAGTGCGGTCGCCGCAACCGCCCCGAACATCATGGCTATCGCAAGCCCCTGAAAGATCGGATCGAAGAGCATCACAAAGGACCCCACGACCACCGCTGCGGCAGTGAGCGCAATCGGTCTGAACCGGACCGCCCCTGCCCGTATCAGCGCCTCTTTCAGTCCCCCGCATTCCCTCCACTCCAGCTGCACGAAGTCTATCAGGAGGATGGAGTTCCTCACGATAATGCCCGCCAGCGCGATAAACCCTATCATGGAGGTCGCCGTGAAGAAGGCGCCGAATATCCAATGACCCGGGAGTATTCCCACCAGCGTAAGCGGTATCGGCGCCATTATGATCAGGGGCGTCACGAAGTTTCTGAACCAGGCAACGACAAGTATATATATAAGAACAATCACCGCCGCGAAGGCTATCCCGAGGTCCCGGAACACTTCGTAAGTGATTTGCCACTCGCCGTCCCACTTCATCGAGTATTTGTTCTCGAGCCAGGGCTGACGCGCGTAGTACTGCTGCAGCTTATAGCCTCCGGGAACTTTCAGGCTGCCGATCCTGTCCTTCATGGCAAGTATCGCATAGACCGGGCTTTCAGCCCCGCCGGCTACGTCTCCCACGACATACACCACCCTCTTAAGGTTCTTGTGATATATCGTTTTTTCCTCGGTACCCTCATTGATCTTGACGATGTCAGAGAGAGGGACGAGACTGCCCGTCGAAGACGGGACCGAGACTTCCCGTAACGCATTGATGGATGACCGGTCCCTGAGGGGCGATCTAAGGAAAAGCTCTACGGGCTCCTTTTCCCGATCCATATGAGCGAGTCCAGCGGGCATACCATCCATCACGGTCCTCAGGGTTTGGGACGCCGCCTCAGTGGATATGCCGTTTTCGGCCGCCTTTTCCTTGTCTACGGCAAACGTGAATTTCTTCTGGTCCGCCTCGACGAACCAGTCGACGTCCACCACGCCTCCGGTAGTTTCGAAGATATGTTTCACGTCACGCGCAATCGCGATCTGTCCCTTTTCGTCCGGACCGTATATCTCGGCCACAAGAGTGCTCAGCACCGGCGGCCCGGGCGGGATCTCGGCGATCTTGATCCTCGCCCCGTATTTGTCTCCGATCTTCTTTATCTCCGGCCTCAGCCGCTTGGCGATCTCATGGCTCTGGGCGGACCGCTCGCCCTTTCCCACGAAGTTCACCTGCACATCAACAACATTACTGCCGGAACGCAGGAAATAGTGCCTCACGAGACCGTTGAAATTATACGGCGCGGCCGTCCCGATATAGAGCTGATAGTCCGTCACTTCAGGCACTGTCTTCAGATAATCGCCAATCTCCCTGCCTAAAGCGGCGCTGTCCTCGAGCGCCACCCCCTCCGGCATGTCCACGATCACCTGGAGTTCGCTCTTGTTGTCGAAAGGCAGCATCTTCAGCTTCACGCCCTTCAGAGGGATCAGAAGCAGTGATAGTCCAAGCAGCACGAGCACAGCGGCAAGCGCGATAATCCGCTTCCTCTTGCTGTCGAGCATCGGCCGTAGCATCTTTTCATACACACGGTGGAGTTTTCCGGCCTCTTCGGTATGGCTGCCTGTCTTGACCCCCTTCAGGACCTTATAACTCATCCAGGGGCTCACGATAAAGGCGATCAACAAAGAAAAGATCATAGCCGCCGAGGCGCCCACCGGGATCGGCCTCATATACGGCCCCATCAGGCCCGTCACGAAGGCCATGGGAAGAAGGGCCGCGATCACGGTAAACGTCGCGAGGATGGTCGGGTTGCCCACTTCATCAACCGCAAGCACCGCGGTGAGCGGGTCGATCTTGTGTAGCTTGAAATGCCGGTGTATGTTCTCCACGACAACGATCGCATCGTCGACGAGAATGCCTATCGAGAAGATAAGGGCAAAGAGCGTCACCCTGTTCAGAGTATATCCGTAGAGATAGTTGATCAAAAGGGTAAGGGCGAGCGTCACCGGGACCGCCACTGCCACCACCACCGACTCCCGCCAGCCGAGGGCGAGCGCGATAAGGATAATGACCGAAAGAGAGGCGATCAGGAGGTGGTCCAGGAGCTCGTCCGATTTCTCCTTTGCGGTCTCGCCGTAGTTACGCGTCGTGGTGACCTCGACGCCGGAGGGGATATAGCTCCCGCGAAGCGCCGCGATCTTTCTGATCGCATCGTCCGCCACGACGCTCGCGTTCGATCCCTTCTTCTTCGAAACCGTGAGCGTCACCGCCTCGTATTGCCCGGCATGAGAGTATTTGGGACTTATTCCCTTATCGGCAGCAGCCGGTCCAAGACCCATGAAAACGTAATTCGCGGGTACTTCAGGCCCGTCCGAAATCGCAGCAACATCCCTGAGATACACCGGTCTGCCGTCATACACTCCGATAACCAGCGAACCGACCTCATCGGCGTTCTTCAGAAAACCGCCGGTGTCCACCAGATATTCCCTGTTGCCCTCGGAAAATGCGCCCGAGGGCAGCATAAAATTCGCCTTTTGGAGTGCCCCCATGATCTGGAACGAGGATGCGCGATATGCCTTAAGTCGCACGGGATCGAGCAGGATCTTCACCTGTCTCCGTTGTCCTCCGATCACCATAGTCTCCGACACGTTCTTGTCCTTCTTTATCTCGTCGCAGACCTCAAATGCGATGCGGCGGAGTTCATAACCGCTATAGCGGTTGCTCCAGAGGGTAAAAGTCGCGATCGGGACATCGTCGATCGACTTCGGCTTTACTAGAGGCTGAGAAACGCCCGGGGGGATGATGTCATAGTGGGACATCAGCTTGTTATAGAGTTTCACGATGCTGTCTTCCATGTTCTGGCCGACATAGAAACGGACGATCGTCAGGCTCATCCCCGGCTTCGTGATCGAATACACATATTCCACGCCCTTTATCTCCCAGAGCAGTTTTTCCATCGGGCCCGTAACGCGCGATTCGACCTCTTTTGCCGACGCGCCGGGATAGGCGACCATCACGTCGATCATCGGCACCACGATCTGCGGCTCTTCCTCCCTCGGAGTCACGATAACTGCAAAAACGCCCGATAACAGCGCAGCAATGACGATCAGCGGCGTCAGCTTCGATTTGATGAACGACTTTGCGATTTTTCCGGATATTCCGATTCCGTTCATAGATTCACCCTATCTTCTGACCGCCGACAGCCTGCCGCTTTTATGGCTTTTTGACGCATGTGCGCCTTCTTTCTTCATGCTTTAATTTGCAGCCTCAACCGCCAGCCCTCCGTCGACCGCCTTATCCACGCCCTCCACGACCACCCTGTCTCCCGGATTGAGACCGCTGAGTACTTCGAGGCCCCCGCCGTATCTCCTGCCGACCTTGACCAGGCGATAGGTGATGACCGACTCCTTGTCGACGACATATACGCCGGTAAGCTGGCCCCGTTCCACTATTGCCCCTTCCGGGACAAGGGGCCCCCCCCCCTTTCCGACCGGAATCGAGACCTTTGCGTAAAAGCCGTTTCTCAGCCCCTCGTCTTTCACGCCGATCTTAACCAGAAAGCTCCTGCTCACCGGATCGACAGAAGGGACGACCTCCGTCACAAGCCCTCTTATATGTTTGTTCATCGACTCCAAAAACACCTCGGCCTCCATGCCCGGTCTGATCTTGCCTGCAAGTCTCTCATCTATGTTGATATCGATCCGGTAAGAGGAGTTGTCCTCGACCGTCAGGAGAGGCACACCCGGGACGGCCATGCTTCCGGCCTCTATCTTTTTTTCTGTCACGATGCCCGCCACCGGCGAAGTCACCCTGGTAAACCCGGCGTAGACCTTCACCTCGTTCACACCGGCCAAGGCTCGGCCAACTGCCGCTTTCGCCCGCTCGTAATCGATATCGGCCACGCGCTTTTGCGTCTTTATCTGGTCGAATTCCTGTCCGGTCAGGGCCTTCTCGTCGTACATTTTCTTGTACCGCCCGTATGTAATGCCGACGAGCATTCTGTTTTCGTCCGCCGCCTCGAGCGCCTTCTGCGCCTCGATGTAGCCTTCTTTCGCCCCTTTCAACTTCTGCGCGACATCACTGTCGTCGATCGTCAACAAGATATGGCCTGCCGCGACCCTGTCTCCTTCCCTAACCCTGATCGAAGTCACCGTGCCCATCACCCGACTCGCAACGCTGCTCACCGTCTTTGCCTTGACCGTTCCCGAGGTTTCATAGTACTCGTCGACCACAGACGGCGTAACCGCCTCCGCCCTTATGCCCGAAACCCGGGGCCTCTCCACCTTTTCCGTACCAGGCTTTATCTTATCCTTACAGCCGCCAAGAAATACCGCTGCGACGATCAATATGAAAACACTCATCTTCCGCATATGGTTCCTCCGATCAACCTTACAGTTGCAATAATTCCGATCAAAAATAAAGCCCGGCGTGATGAAAAACGGCCATAGTCGAGGCTCCGCAGTCCCGAAGGCTTTCGGGATTCTATGGCGTTTTTCAGCATGTCGGACTCTATAAATTTTCCAGGTTTCATTCCTGCATACCGAGGTCACGCATTATCGTGCCGCTCTGGAAGCCCAGGTTCGCGACTGCGGTCAGATAGGCGCCCTCCCTGTCTACAACAGTAGCCCTCGCTCCGTCGAGGCTCGTCTGTACGTCGAGCAGGTCCACGATGGTCGACAGCGAGTTTTCGTATCGGTTCTTCACCAGCCGCCTGCTCTCTTCCGCCGACTTCACGGCCGCTTGCGCGAGATCGAGACCTTTCTTCGCCTCCTCGACTCCCAGATAGGCGTCGTAGACCATGAAGGAGATCTGTTTTTTCATACCGTCCACATATGCGGCCGTCTCGGCGATAGTATGCTTCGCCTTCTGCCTCTCATGCTCCCTCTTCACACCGTCGAAAAGTTCCCACCTGAGGAATGCCGACATCTGCCAGCTGTCGCCCTCATCGCCGAAGGGATTACGGTGGCTGTTCAGTTGATACGATCCCCCGATACCGAAGACGGGAAGATATCCCGCATTTGCCATCCTCAGCGAGTTCTCCGCATTTCTATACCTCTCCTGAAGCGACTTCAGGTCGCTCCTGAAAAGCGCCGCTTCATAGTAGTAGTCCAGGTCTCTTGGCGCCAGGTCGGGTCTTTCATCGGCTGCATCCATCGATTCCGTAAGACCGAGTGTAAGCCCGAACGCCCTTTTGGCCACTTTCAGCCCCTTCGTGGCGGAAACAAGCCTTTCTTCTGCGGACGCAACGGCAACGCTCGCCCTCAACATATCCGAATAGAGGCCGAGGCCCGAATTATACCTCGTCTCTGCGATCCTTTCGTGTTCCTTAGCATCGCCTACCGCCTTCTCCGCGACAGCGACGAAGGCCCTTGCCGTCTGCACTCCAAGGTACGTTTTCACTACCCGGAATGCGACGTCTTCCCTCTTCCGCGCAAAGTCCTCACCCTTCGCCGCCGACTCCTTCTTCGCCATGTCGACCGCAATATACGCCTTTGGAGCAAATAACGGCTGCTCAAAAGAGAGGCCCGTCTGGAAATCATTTATAGCAGGCGGATGGTTGAGCGAGGAAATCTCGAAGTCGGACTGTTCGAAGCGGGCCTGATTCAGTTTAGCCATGAAGGCGTACGTAGGATTATTCGTGCGCATGAACCGTTCCTCAAACGTGATCTTTGGCAGAAGGAAACTCCGTGCGATGCCGATGTCCTCCTTGGCCGCCAATACAGACTCGCTCGACGCCAGTATCTCGGGATTGCCTTTCTCGGCGAGCGAAAGCGCCTCTTTCAGTGAAAGTGACCTCTCCCCGTACGCGTACGCCGGTGAGGAAGCGGCGAGCAGCATTAATACTAACGCCAGCGGCATGACGATTCGAACATGCATATACATACCCCCTGGGACTAACGGACCTTCTTCCTGGTCTTCATAAAATCCAATAATGTCTTCATATCGCACCTGCCCGTCTTTTTCTGGAACCTTTCGCAGTCCTGCAGCGACCTGAGATCCTCTGCTAAAATCGTATCAGACTTCAGGACGTCCTTCAATAAAGAAACGATCTTCTTCCTGAGGGGGTCCATCCCTCTGTTGAGCGAATAAAAGACGAGCTTGCCCTGCTTTCTTTCCTGAAGAAAACCTGCACCGCTGAGGAGCATCAGGTTCCGCGATACCAGCGGTTGGGGGATGCCTAGTATCCCCATCAGCTGGCAAACGCACAACTCCTTCTTCGTAAGGACCATCAGGATCCTCAAACGCGCAGGATCGGAAAGCAGTTGCATGATCTTGGCGAACTCTTTCATATCCACATATAACCATATGTTTATATATTATGTCAAGCTTTTTTTGTTCGCCATACAGGCACCCATGCGGAGGTCCGAAATTTCCGTTTGCACGCGCCATTATTGCAAAACACCCCGCAGATATGGAAAATGTATACTACATGCGAATATTTACCGCGCTTTTAATACTCACCCTGCTGGGAACCTACGCCTTCTCCGGGGAAAAGGCCCCCGAGGTGACCTTGCGGTACAGCAAACAGGCCGACACGATTCGCCTTGTTCTCGAATCCGACGATGAGACGATAGGGCGTGCGATCGCATATGCCACGCCGCAGGGGATAAAGGTCAATTTCCGCTCCGATTTCCAGATCAAAAGACCGCCTGATTTTCCCTTCGAGACGACAAAAAATGTGCGTTCACTCTTCATTAAATTACGGGACGTCGCCACCATAAAAACCTCAAGACTCTCAGCGCCGGCCAGGATGGTCTTTGACATCGCAACCACTGCGGCGACTCCCAAAGAGCCTTTGCCACCGTCGGGCCCGGTTGTGAGCCCCGGCCCGCAGAGACCGCCGGCTCCTCAGCCCCTGCCGACTCAGCCGCCACAAAAGGCCCCGCAGCGGCCGCCGCTCCAGCCTATGCCGAAGGTACCGCTGCCTCCGCCGCCCGCAGACAAGCTCCACCTGATCAAGACGGTGGTTGTCGACCCGGGTCATGGTGGGTATGAATACGGCATTGTGGCAGGAGGCGCGAGGGAAAAGGACGCCAACCTTGCGCTTTCGAAAGACCTTGGCGCGGCCTTTGCAAAAAAAGGGAAGTCGGTCTTCCTCACCCGCAGGACAGACCAGTCCATTTCCCTCGACGAGCGCATTGCCTTCGCTAACGCAAAGAGCCCGGACCTCTTCGTCAGCATCCATGCCGGACTATCGCCGGGCTTCGTGATTTATCTTGCATCCCCCGAAGATCAGAACGCCGACGCCGTCGTCAAACTTTACGCCCGCACTTACCGGCAATCCAGATACATCGGCAGAAGCAGGGCGGCCGCCAGCGCCGTAGGCCTCGAGATAAAAAACGGCTTACAAGCGGAAGTGGTGTTAAGGGAACTCCCGCTGCCGGTTCTGAATTCCCTCAACGCCCCGGCGATCCTCATAGAGTACCCTTCCCTCTCGACTTACGCATCCGACAAAAAGATGCGCGAGAAGTTGGCGACATCGATCATGAAAGGCATCGCTATCTATGAGCAGCAGTAAGAAGATATGGATTCCGCTTGTCACCGTCTTATTCCTCGCGGGGGCATCGGCCGGATATTACTTTCTCCATCACTTCACGCTCGAAAAACAGACAGCGTCAGAACCGCAGCAGGGCCTTGCCTCCGGACCCGAAGATTTCTTTACTCTGCGCCTCTATTATCCCGAGAACAACCGGCTCCAGTTGGTAGAACGGGAGGTGGCGGGCAGGACCAGACAGCGCGCCATCGCCGATGCGGTCATCGAGGAATTTTTCAAAGGTCCCGGAGACGGCACGGTTTCCCCGGTCCCCCGGGATGTGAAGCTCCTGGGACTGTACAGGGACTCCTCGCAGATACTCTACATCGACCTTTCGGATGAAATACGAAGGAACTTTCAGGGCGACGCCCTGGCGGAATACCTTCTCCTTAAGGGCCTTTACGAGAGCCTCATCTCCAATCTTCAGGATGTGCAGGACGTCAAAGTGCTCATCGAAGGGAAAGAGGCCGACTCGCTCGGCGGCCATGTTTACCTTAAATATCCGCTGAAAAACACCGTGGCGTACGACTACACGGGAGATGAAAGGCTCACGGATGCGGAAAAACAATAGACCTATAGGGATATTCGATTCGGGCATCGGGGGGCTGACGGTGCTCAAGGAGATCATCAACGAGTTGCCGGGGGAGAGCACCATCTATCTCGGCGACACCGCAAGGGTCCCTTACGGCATCAGGTCACCGGAAACCGTCACAAGATACTCGTTCGAGAACACCCGCTTCCTTTTCTCGAAGGAGATAAAAATGCTTGTAGTAGCCTGTAACACTGTGTCTTCGGTAAGCCTCGATGCGATCAGAAGATCGATCGACATTCCGGTGGTCGGCGTGATCGAGCCCGGGGCAAAGGCTGCTGTCGCGGCAACACGCAACAGGAAAGTGGGGGTCATCGGCACCTCCGCGACGATACGAAGCGGGGCCTACACAAATGCGATCAAGTCGCTTGATCCCTCGGTAGAGGTTTTCAGCCTCCCCTGTCCACTCTTCGTGCCGCTTGTCGAAGAAGGCTGGACCGATGGCCCTGTCGTGGAATTGACTGCTGAACGGTACCTTGCTGACATGAGAGCAAAAGGAATCGACACCCTTGTCCTGGGGTGTACGCATTATCCCCTGCTCAAGGCAGTCCTTTCGAAGGTCATGGGAGGAGGCGTTATGCTTATCGATTCCGCCATAGAGACCGCCTGCGAGATGCGCAGCATACTCGGGGGGGCCTCCCTCATAAAGTCGTCTTCGGGAGCGGTGGTCCGCGAATTCTACGTTACCGACTCGCCAGAAAAATTTCTGGACGTCGCTGAACGTTTTCTCGGCAGGAAAATAGAGTTTATCAAAAAAATCGCATTAGGAGCGG
>JAKAIZ010000146.1 GCA_021814065.1 Nitrospirota bacterium
CGCCTGGAAGAGCAAGTGGACTCTGAAGGGCAAGCAGGTCGAAGACCGGGGCATGGCCGTCTTTGTGATGGAGGGAAAACCGCTGAAGCTCGCCAAGATTTTGAGAACGAACCCGTTTGTCGTTCCAGAACAATAAGTAGGGGCGGGGTTACCCCGCCCCTACTCTAATGGCAGGAGCTGCAGGTACCTTTGCTGCAGGAGCTGCAGCCGGAGGACGATCCTGCATGGGGCTTCTCGACCCCGCTCATCCCGAAAGTGGACATCTTCTTTTTCACGTCCGGGGACGCACACTTCGGGCAATCGACCGCCTTATTGCCGAAGATGAGCTTTTCGAACTCCTCTCCGCACTCATTGCACCGGTATTCATATATAGGCATCTTTTTCTGTCCTTCTAATCTAATCCAGTAAGGGTGCGCGGATAGCCCGCCCCTACTTCTTATTTTTCTTGGGCACCTTTTCCCAGTCTTTCAGGAACTTTGCAAGCCCGATATCAGTAAGCGGATGCTTGATCAGCTGCGCAATGACCGCATAGGGGATTGTCGCTATGTGCGCGCCCATCCGAGCCGCCTCGACCACATGCAGGGGATTCCGCACGCTCGCCACGATTATCTCGGTCTCGAACATATAGTTGTCGTAGATCTCGATCATCTCTCCTATGAGCGCCATCCCGTTATGACTGATGTCGTCGAGCCTTCCGACAAAGGGACTCACAAAGTTAGCCCCGGCCTTCGCGGCAAGCAGGGCCTGCGTGGACGAGAAGACCAGCGTGACGTTCGTCCTGATACCGAGTCCTGATAACTTCCTGACCGCCTTCAGCCCTTCCTCGATCATCGGTATCTTCACGACGATGTTCTTATGGATGCCGGCAAGGGACTTCGCCTCTTTAATCATCACCTCTGCGGTCGTACCGACCACCTCGGCGCTCACCGGACCTTTCACAACACTGCATATCTCCCTCAGGATCTTGACCGGGTCTTTGCCCTCTTTCGCCATAAGAGATGGGTTAGTCGTGACCCCGTCGATCACTCCGAGTTCGTAAGCCTTTCTGATCTCCTCGATGTTTGCCGTGTCGATAAAAAATTTCATGGGTTCCCCTTTGTCGATGAAATAGTCCTTTATTATAACGGAAATGCGGGTTTATTTCCCTGATCGGGGACGAAGAAGGACAGCGTACTAAAAGAGCGTCGGCTCTTTTTGCGGGTCTTTCTCTTTTTTCTCCGGTTTCTCGCCGCGGTAACAATACGCCTCCTCTATCAGCTCTATGAGATGGAGCACCGGCCTGTCGGTGATCGTCCTGCTCAACTGAAGAACGCATCCCGGACAGGAGGTGACCACTGTGTCCGCAGCCGTCCCGGTGATCTTTTCAGTCCGCTTCTGAAGGAGGTTCGAGGAGATGTCCTTGAAGGACAGGCAGTAGAGGCCCCCGAATCCGCAGCAGCCCTGTTCGTCCGCGCCCACAAGATCGAGGCCCGCCTTCCGGATGATCTCTCTCGGCTCTTGCGTTACCCCCAGACCATAGGAGAGATGGCAGGGATCATGGTAATAGGATGTCCTGTAAATCTTGTCGACGGCGCCGAGCTTATCGTTTAAGAAGACTGAAATGTCCATCACCCTGTCTAATCCCTTGCCGATCATCTTCGGGTATTCGGTCTTCAGGGAGAGGGTGCAGGTGGGACAGAGGCTGAGGATAGCATCGACCTTGAGCCTGCTGAACACGCGGTAGTTCTTTCTTGCCAACTCTTCGGCCTCTTTTTCGAGGCCGAGCGACCTGAGCGGCGCGCCGCAGCAGGTCTCGCCCTGGGGAAGCACCACTTCGTAGCCGATCTTCTGAAGCACGTTGATCAAAGACTCGCCCATGTGGGGAAAGACATAGTTGATGCTGCAGCCGACAAAAACCGCCACCCTGCCCTTCTTTTTGTGCGCCTTGAACACCTGCTCGGTCTTTCTCAGCGGTACCTCCGGCAGTTCAGGGCTGAAGGGGATTATCCCGCGTTTCGCAAGAAAGGGCAGGACAAGGCGCTCTCCCAACCTGAGCGCTCTGAAGGCCAGGTCCGGCCGGCGTGAAGACCACTTTGCGATGGGCCTCAGGAACCTCCTCTTTTTGTCGCCTCCGCTCAGCAGCGCCCTTCCGCGGTAGATTGCTTCAGGGATGTCCACGCCGAGGGGACAGGTCCCTGAACACGCGCCGCAGAGGATACAGCTGAAGATCCGCTCGTTCAGCAGGCGGGAAGGCTTGATTTCTCCCCGAAGCAGTCCCTGCAGGAGTATGAGGCGGCCCCGGGTCCCCATCGGCTCAAGCGGATCGCCCTCGAATGTCGGACAGTTCGCCTTGCAGGTGCCGCACCGTACGCACCTTGAGAGGTCTTCCAGATATGCCGTCTTGTCAGTGGCCATCCGTACTCGCACCAGAAATATCAGGGGCCGGGGTCCCGGAATCATGATCTCCCAGCACCCGGTTCATACTGCCGCTTCTGAATCCTTCCAGGTCCAGCGAAACAAAATGGTATCCGAGGGACTTTAACTGCCCGGCAATACTCCTGCGGTTGGAAGGCGACAGCAGCTTAGGCATATCTTCTTCCCTCACCTCGATACGCGCGGAGTCGCCGTGGTCTCTCACCCTCACTTCGTTCACTCCGAGCGATCTGATGAATTCTTCGGCCTTTTCGACACGGTGGAGCGCCTCTGCGCTGATCCTCCGGCCGTAGGGGATCCTCGAAGAAAGACAGGGGGAAGAAGGCCGGTCCCATGTGGTCAAGCCGAGTTCCCGCGAAAGGTCCCTTATCTCTTTTTTCGACAGGCCGCACTCCGCCAGCGGGCTCCGGACGCCATGAAGTGCCGCGGCCTTTCTGCCTGGCCTGTAATCTTCGGAGTCATCGGCGTTCGAGCCGTCGAAGACGATCAGAAACCCCCTCTTCCCGGCGATATCCTTCAATTTTCTGAAGAGCTCATCTTTACAGAAGAAACAGCGTTCGGAGGTGTTCCTCACAAAGGACTCGTTTGCAAGTTCGTCGGTCTTTATAACGAGGTGATCAGCGCCGATCTCCCGGACAAGGGCTGTACAATATTCCCTGTCTCTTTTGGGCATCGTTTCCGATATCGCCGTGACGGCAAGCACCTTGATCCCCGAGATCTTCATAGCCTTCAGGAGGAAACTGCTGTCGACGCCGCCCGAGAAGGCGAGCACCGCACTTCCGGATTGCCGGAGAAGGGCGATGAGGCGGGAGTATTTTTCTGACGGAATGAGTGACTGCTCCATACTGATTACAACGCGCTTACTTCGTAATTCTCCTGGTGCATCTTGTTGTCGGGCCGGATGATCACCTTGACGCCGTACTTGCTCTCGACGTCCTCTACGCCGAGCATCTCCTCGTCGGAGAGCATCTCGGCGACGGTGGGATGGGCGGTGATGATGATCTTTTCGCTCCCGTGGCGCGCGAGCTTCTTGATCGTCCTCAGGATTTCGAAGCAGAGGGTGTCAGGCGATTTCACAAACCCCTTGCCTTCGCAATACGGGCAGGTTGTGCTGAGCATCCTGCCGAGGCTTTCACGGACACGCTTCCTCGTCATCTGGATCAGCCCGAGTTCGGATATATGGAAGATCGTGTTCTTCGCCCGGTCCTTCTTCATCGCCTCGGTAAAGGCATTGAACAGCTTGTCCCTGTTCTCCGGCTTATCCATGTCGATGAAGTCGATGATGATGATTCCGCCCAGATTCCTGAGCCGTATCTGATAGGCGATCTCCTTCACCGCTTCGAGGTTTGTCTTGAGAATGGTGTCCTCGAGGCCCTCTTTACCTACGAACTTGCCTGTGTTGACATCGATGACGGTCATCGCCTCAGTCTGGTCGACGACGATGTACCCGCCCGATTTCAGCCAGACCCTCCTGCCGATCGCCCTCGATATGTCGAGTTCTATCCCGAACGCGTCGAAGACCGGCTCGGCCTCCTCGTAGAGTTCGATCTTGTCAAGGAGCTTGGGAAAGTAAGTCTTAACGAATTCGATGATCCGGTTATATTCCTCCTGCGAGTCGATGATCAACCGCTCTACGTCCTGGCTCATGAGGTCTCGGACCGACCTGAAGACGAGGTCGAGGTCGCTGTAGAGAAGCCCGCGGGCCGGCACCCTGTCTTTTTTTTCGGCAAGGTTTTCCCATAGAAGGATAAGAAACTGAAGGTCCTTCTCCATGTCCTCTTCGGCAGAACCCTCGCTCGCGGTCCTGATGATCAGCCCGTACCCCGGAGGCTTGATTTTTCCGACGATCGCCTTCAGCCGGTTCCTTTCTTCTTCGTCGGAGATCCTCCTGGAGATACCGATGTGTTCGACATTCGGCATGAGAACAAGATACCTGCCGGGCAGCGTAATGTAAGAGGTGACCCTTGCGCCTTTGGAGCCTATCGGATCTTTGGAGACCTGGACAAGAAACTCCTGTCCTTCCTGTATGATCTCCTCGATCGTCATCTCGGAACGGCACTTCCTCGGGATCATCTCCAGGGAATCTTCCTCTTTCTCCTCCTCCTCGAAAAGCGGCGCATACTCGTCCGTGTCAGCCTTTATGTCCGCGACGTAGAGGAATGCGGCCTTTTCGAGCCCGATATCCACAAATGCGGACTGCATGCCGGGGAGTATCTTCACGACCTTTCCTTTATAGATGTTCCCCACAAGGCTCGCGTCGCGTTTTCGCTCGACGTAAAACTCCACGACCTGCCCGCCCTCGAGAAGGGCAACGCGCGTTTCGCCTCTCGTCACATTGATCAGGATCTCGCTGCCCATATCTTTTTTTCCTCCTCCAGCGGTTCGACCCATTCCCCGTTCCACCCGAACATTCCGGTTCTGGTAATGTCGAGTTCCTCGGCAGCAACCCCGAAGATCGCCGGGATCAGCTCTGTCAGCCTGACCTTGATCTCCCCCAGGTCGCGGACCGTCAACAGGAATGTCTTTCCGTCGGGCCTGGCGATATCTTCCACCATTTTTCTGATGTCGATGCGCTCACCTTTTCGTTCGACGATCACTTCATTGCTTTCGAAAAAGCCCTTGCCATCGAGCTCCGCTGCGGACCGTATTTCGTAGATATATCTTACTATAAAACTGTTGAGGGATTTTTCCCGACCGTAAAAAGGGACCAGTTTTGCGACCCTGATGCCCTCAGGCAACGTGTCGTTGAGGGCACGCAGAGAGCTCTCCCTGTCGAAAGGGGGCGTCAGTTCCAGGTCGAGATATTCTCTGAGCCCCGCGATGCCCACGCCCAGCGCCGGCCCAAAGGAGACCCGCGGCGAGGGATGAAAGCCGGTCGAATACCGCAGCGGAAAGTCGGCCCTCCTCATCGCACGCATCACTGCGGTCATCAGTTCGAGGTGAGAGAGGTAACGCGCCTTTCCGGCCTTCGAATACTGTACTCTCACCTTTATGGTTGCGTGGGCTTGCGGGGTGGGGAGACTTCCGTACGATCCCGTCAGCGGGACGCCGGGTTTTTCTTCCGGTGCTTCGGGGGCGCCCCTTCCCCTTATCTCTTCCGCTTCCTCTTCATTCCTGCATTTGAGGCCGCAGCCGTGACAATGTCTTCTGCAGTCGGAAGTGAAGCTTCCTGAAAGGGCGTTACGATATTCCCTGAGCAGATATTCCTTTGTTACACCTGTACGGATGTTTTCCCAGGGCAGGACCGCGTCCAGTTCGTAGGTCCGCACGGCAACTGCCGGGCCGTCAATCCCCGAAACCTCCATCGCCTTTTTCCATTTCTCGAAATCGAAGACTTCGGTCCACGCGTCGAGCCTGCATCCCGATTCCCAGGCCGCCTCGACAAGACGTGAAACCGATTCGTCGCCGCGGGCGAGCACCGCCTCCAGGAGAGACATCCTCTCGTCGTGGCCCTTGTATTTGACGCCCTTCCGTAACAGGGCCTTCTTCAGGAATTCGTTTTTCTCCTTCAGCAGTTCGAGAGAATCCTGTCCGTACCATTGGAAAGGGGTATGCGGCTTTGGGACGAAGGAAGAAACGCCCACGCTGATATTGACATGCCTGCCGGTCAATTTCTTCGATATCCTGATCGCCTGAAGCACCATCTCCGGTATCGCGGCGACATCCTCCGATGTCTCTGTCGGCAGCCCAGTCATAAAGTAGAGCTTCAGGTTATGCCAGCCTTCCCTGAAAAGTGTCTCGAGGGCCTTCAGATAAGTCTCCTCGGTGAAGTCCTTGTTTATAACGGCTCTCAACCTGTCCGTGCCTGCCTCCGGCGCGATAGTGAAGCCGGTCTTACGCACGGACCTTATCTCCCTGAGGATGCCGCCGTCGACGGATGCCACCCGCAGCGAGGGAAGTGACATCGAAATCCTCTTCCCACCGAACTTTCGGTTGAACTCCTTCATAAGAAAGTGGAGACAGGAATAGTCCCCGGAACTGAGCGAGGTGAAAGAAACGTCCTCGTACCCCGTGTTTTTAAGACATTTTTCGGCAAGGGCAAGGACCTTCTCCGGCGACCTTTCACGCACCGGCCTGTAAGCCATCCCGGCCTGACAGAACCTGCAGCCCATGGAACAGCCGCGCGCGATCTCTATGTTGACCCTGTCGTGGATGATCCCGGTAAAGGGAAGCACCGGTTTCTCCGGAAACGGGGCGTCCTCCAGCGAGCCGATGATCCTTCTCGTCACTTTTTTTTCTTTCCCGAGAAGCGGGACGAACACGCCCCCTATCCCTGCCAGCGCCTTCAGAAGGTCTGTTTTGTCGCGGGAGCCGTCTTCCTTCCATTGACGGAACGTCTCAAGGATTTCTCCTGCAGCGTCTTCCGCGTCGCCTACAAAAAAGGCGTCTATGAAGGGTGACATCGGGGACGGGTTTAGCGTGCATGGCCCCCCGGCGATCACGAGCGGAAATTCTCCGCGATCGAGGCGTTCCGCCGAGCGAACCGGCAGCCCTCCGAGGTGAAGCATATTGAGGACCGTCGTGTAGGAAAGTTCATACTGGAGGCTGAATCCTACGATATCGAAATCCCTGAGAGGAAGGCCTGATTCGAGGGAAGAAAGAAGAATCCCCTTGTGCTTCATCGCATCCTCGAGGTCGGTCCACGGGGCAAAGACCCTTTCCGCCGACGCAAACGGAAGGGTGTTGATAATTTCGTAGAGGATCTTGAGTCCCAGATGGGACATGCCGATTTCGTAGATGTCCGGAAAGGCGAGCGCCACACTGACCGCGGCTTTCTTGTGGACAGAATTCAGTTCGCTGTTGATATACCTGCTCGGCTTTTGAAAGGACAAAAGGTTCACCTTTAAAGATACCACCCGCGGAGAGGCTTTGGCAAGGCGAACGCAACCATGGGAGCACTCCGCTTGACTTACGTCCGGACTTCGCGCTTAAATAAAATGGTGAAAAAATTCAGATATGCATCCGCCGTCCTGGCAATTCTAATCCTCTTCTCCTGCTCGGGAAAGTCTGCGGTGCGCACTAATGAGGAGTTCAACGCAGAGAAGTTTTTTGCGAAGGCGAACAAACTCATCGACGACAAGAATTACGCCGAGGCCCGTGCGGTCCTGCTTGAAGTCCGGAACAGGGACCTGACAAAGAAGTTCGCCCCCCTTGCCCAGCTCAGGATCGCAGATTCCTATGTGAAGGAGGATGAGACGGAGCTGGCAGTCGCCGAATACCGCAAATTCCTGGAGATGTATCCGGACCACAGACACGCCGCATACGCCCAGTATCAGATCGCCATGATCTATTTCAACCAGATAGAAAGTCCTGAGAGGGGCTACAGCGGCGCTGCTGCGGCACTTACCGAGTTCGAAAAACTGAAGAATAACTTCCCCAGGAACCCTTACAAGGACCTGATCGACATCAGGATAGAAAAATGCCGCAACGTGATGGCCGATTATGAATTCCTGGTGGGCGAATTTTATATGAAAAAGGACTCTTACCACGCAGCGATAGAGCGGTTCGAAGGGCTTCTGAAAAATTTCCCGGACTACAAGAAGCCTGAAAAGGTCCTGCTGGATCTCGCGACGTCCTACAGGAAGATAGGCCAGAAGGAAAAATCGGCAGACTACCTGAGGAGCCTGATAGAAAAGTATCCGACCAGCCCCTTTGCGAATGATGCCAAAAAAGAGCTTTCCACCCTTCAGGCCGAAAAAGGCAAGTAAGCCGGCATTCCCGCGTTGAATTATTATCCCGCATTCCTGAAACTGAAAAGCCGAAAAGCAGTAGTTGTCGGAGGCGGAAAGGTCGCTGAAAGAAAGGTCTCCGCCCTTCTCAAGGCCGGTGCCCAGGTTACCGTTATCTCCCCCTCTCTTACGCCGGGGCTTCAGAAAGCGGTGTCCGGAAAAAAGATCTCATATCTGCCCCGGTTATACAGGCGCGGCGACCTCAAGGGGGCGTTTCTTACCATTGCCGCAACCGATTCCCCCGAGACAAACCGGAGGGTCTCGAAGGATGCGCCCGGCCTCGTGAATGTTGTGGACGTGCCTTCTGAATGCAACTTTATCGCTCCTTCGGTAGTCAGGAGAGGGCCTCTCCTTCTCGCTGTTTCAACCAGCGGGACAAGCCCTGCTTTGGCGAAGACCCTGAGGAAGGAGCTTGAGAAGTCCTATGGTCCGGAGCTTTTGGAATACCTGAGATTCGTCAGGAAGGTCAGGGCCAAGGCGATGACTGCCATCCCTGAGAAGGACAAGAGGGAAGCTTTTCTGAAAGGACTGGCATCCGCAGAGGTTCTTGCCCTGCTTCGGACGAAGGGAATCGCAGAGGTAAAGAAGATAGTTGCGGGACGACTGAAGAAACTGATCTGAGCATGCCGATCGCCCCAGGACCCCCGTTGCCTCACATAAGAATCGATACGAAATGATATACGTTGCCTCACATAAAAATCTATTCCAAATGGTATTGATTTGACTTGGGCGCAGATCACGGAGGGGAGTGAGTTCACCAGATGCCCT
>JAKAIZ010000147.1 GCA_021814065.1 Nitrospirota bacterium
CGGAAGGACGATCCCTCTTTGTGCCTGATACTTGCCTTTTTTATCGGCATAGGAAGTCTCGCAAAGGTCCTTGGCCTCAAGGAAAACGATCTGGGCGAGCCCTTCGTTAGCGTATAGTTTCACCGGAAAAGGGGATGTGTTCGAGACTGAGATCGTGATATGTCCTTCCCATTCAGGCTCAAGCGGAGTGATATTGACGATGACGCCCGACCGGGCATATGTAGATTTTCCAAAACATACTACAAGGGTCTCTCTAGGAATTCTCAAATATTCAAGCGAACGGCAGATAACATAGGAATTGGCCGGCATTTCGCAGACCCCGCCCTTATAGTCCAGGAAGTTATTATCGTCGAAACATTTCGGGTCGATTACACCGTTGCCCGGCCTCGGGACCTTGAATTCGTCGGATATCCTGATATCATAGCCGTAAGAGCTTACACCGAATGAGATCACCCCTTTTCGGACCTGTGTGTTATTGAAGGGCTCGATCATCCCCTTTTCGGCCATGTCTATTATCCAGCGGTCGTTTTTAACCATATCGCTCAAAAGTCTCTTTGATCAGTTTCAGTGATTCTTCGGCAAAGTCCCGGGCGACCTTCTGTATGGCGAAGCCGGCATGGACAAGAACATAATCGCCGACCGTCGCTTCCTCAGGAAGAAGCATAAGGTTGATATCGCGCCGCGCGCCATAGACATCTACCGTCGCGATGAGATTGTCGATCCTTACAATCTTTGAAGGAATAGCCAGACACATACGTATATTATACAGGATTGCCCTGAAGTCTATACGTCGTTGTCATGCATTTCGCGCGCGTCCCATAGGCTTGTTCGCAAAAAGGTGTTATTATAACTGATTGCATGCCCGCGTGGGCATGATGGGAGGAGACATGGAACAGGTCGGAAAGATGCTTGACAAAATCCTCATGCATTATGAAAAAAGAGAATACGACGCTGCGGAGAAACTGCTGGACAAACTCCTTGAAGGCAACCCCGACTATCATAAGGGATGCTTTCTGAAGGCGATACTCCTTGAAGAGACAGGAAGGGCAGAGGAGGCGAAGAAGTTCTTCGATCGATCAGGAAACGTCTTTACCATGATGTTTCGTCTCGCGCTGCAGCTTGAGGACACAGACCCCTCAAGGGCCCTCACCTATTATGACAGACTGACGCAGATGGACCCCCGAAACAACATGCTGTGGTTTAACAGAGGGCTGATCTGCGAAAAAAGGGGAGATCAGAGGGGCGCCCGGGAGAGCTTCAACAACCTCCAACCCTCCCGCGAGATCGTGTCGCGGATCCTCATACCCCTGGGCTTCATGATTTTTTTGCTCGGAGGCGGGGTTATGATGATTCTCAGAGGAAATGCGGCACTAGCCTCTCTTGTCATCGTATCAGCCGTCTTCTGCATTTTTTGGCTCAGGAGGGACGCGGGGAAGGCGCTGCAGATGAGGTCGAAAAAGAAGCACTACGGTATCAAGTGACCGGACGCCGCTTCCTCATTTGATCCTTTTTGATATTATCTTGAACTCCTCGGTCCCGGCCCTCTCCAGGACCTGAAAGAGCACCGTCTCGGTGCAGGTGACAACCGCTCCAGCATCGCGCATGAACTCGACTGCTGTTCTGTAGTTCTCCTTAGTCCTCGAACAGATCGCATCATTTACCGCCTGCACTACGTATCCTTCTTTCAGGAGTCCGATGCAGGTCTGCAGCACGCAGACATGGGTCTCCATGCCGGCGAGGATGACCTTCTTCCTCCCCGTGGCGGCCAGTTTCTCAGGGAAAGCCTCCCCCTTGCAGCAGTCGAAGCTGATCTTCTCAAGCGGGGCATAGGGACGCAGCGCCTCCTTAATTTCGCTCACCGTCGGGCCGAGGCCCCTGGGGTACTGCTCGTTCAGCAGGACCGGGATGTTCAGAAGTTTACAGAGTTCTATCAGATGCAGGCAATTGTCCACGACTTTTTTCCGTTCGCTCATCACTGCAGCGAGCCTCTCCTGGATATCGACGATCACTAAAACCGCTTCGTGTTTTTCAAGAAAGAATTTGTCCATCGTCACCTCAAATAATCTTTTAAAGGCTTAATTGCCGGTGAAATAACAAATAGGTCAGCGTGAGATGCGAGAAAATAACTTTATCTGCGCCACCTTTGTAAGACCTACGACGATCCACCTAGGCTATTTCATGCATATAAAATGGGTTGACAGAACGATGGGCCAGGTTGCGCATTATAAAGTTTTTTCGAACATCTCGCTGCACAAATCGCGTTCCACGATTAGGCTGGAAATATGACTATGAACAACAGGGAGCAGTCATTACTGCCTGCTCCCTGTATATCATGCCGAATATCTCCTACAGTCTTTCTTTGACGAGATTATCGACGACTGAGGGATCGGCAAGAGTAGAGGTATCACCCAACTCCTCAACCTGTCCCCAGGCTATCTTCCTCAGTATCCTCCTCATGATCTTGCCGCTTCTGGTCTTCGGAAGTCCCGGCGCAAACTGGAGCTTGTCGGGCGTGGCAATAGGCCCGATAACCGTCCGCACATGCCCCACCAGTATCTTTTTCAGTTCGTCCGAAGGCGTCTGTCCCTCCTTCAGCGTCACATAAACATAGATTCCCTCGCCCTTGATCTCATGGGGGAAACCTACGACAGCCGCCTCAGCCACCGCCTCATGGCTGACAAGCGCCGATTCCACTTCGGCGGTCCCCAGCCTGTGGCCCGATATATTTATGACGTCGTCGATCCTGCCCATCAGCCAATAATCACCGTCTTCATCTACCCTCGCCCCGTCTCCCGTGAGATAAGTGTTCGCAAATCGCGAAAAATAGATCTCTTTTACCCGTTTGTTCTCAGGGTCCCCAAAGGTCCCTCTGATCATTCCCGGCCATGGTTTCTCGATCACCAGATAGCCGCCCTCGTTCGCACCGGCAACAGACCCGTCTTCCTTGAGCACCTTCGGCACCACCCCGGGAAAAGGTCTGTTCGCCGAACCCGGCTTCAGCGTCATTGCCCCGGGCAGAGGTGTAATCAGTATCCCGCCAGTCTCGGTCTGCCACCACGTATCCACTATCGGCAGTTTCTCTTTCCCCACGTGGACGTGATACCACATCCATGCCTCGGGGTTTATAGGCTCGCCCACAGTGCCCAGCACCCTAAGAGAAGAAAGGTCGTGCTTGTGTACCCAACTCTCCCCTTCCCTCATCAACGCCCTGATAGCCGTGGGTGCCGTGTAGAAGATGTTAACCTTGTGCTTGTCGACTATCTCCCAGAACCTCCCCGCATTAGGGTAAGTGGGGACCCCCTCGAACATCAGACTCGTGGCCCCGAGGGACATCGGTCCGTACACGATGTAACTGTGGCCCGTCACCCAGCCGATGTCGGCCGTGCAGAAGTGGATGTCTTCCTCGTGATAGTCGAATATCCATTTGAAGGTCAGGTTCGTAAACAACATGTACCCCCCGGTGGTATGCAGGACCCCCTTGGGTTTCCCGGTCGACCCAGATGTGTAAAGGATGAAGAGGGGATCTTCAGCATCCATCTGCTCGGGTTCGCAGTAATTGGCGATGTCCTGGGCCTTCATCTCGTCGTGCCACCACAGGTCCCTCTTGGGTTCCATGTCGACTGCCCCGTCACCACGCTTCACTACGATTACCTTCTCGACGGTCGGGCATTCATGGATCGCTTCGTCGCTGTTTGACTTCAGAGGCACAAACCTTCCTCCTCTTACCCCTTTGTCCGCAGTCACCACGAGTTTCGCCTTGCAATCCTGTATCCTGTCTCTCAGCGCCTGGGCGCTGAACCCCCCGAACACAATGCTGTGGATCGCCCCTATCCTCGCGCACGCCAGCATCGATATCGCAAGTTCCGGGATCATCGGAAGATAGATCGTCACACGGTCTCCCTTCCTTACCCCGTGTTTCCTGAGCACATTGGCGAACCTGTTCACCTCATAGTACATCTGCTGATAGGTGAATGTCTTGTATGACCCGTCATCGGCCTCCCAGATGATCGCCGCCTTGTTCCTCGTCGCGTTTGTGATATGACGGTCAAGACAGTTGTAGGAGGCATTGAGCTTGCCCCCCTGAAACCACTTGATCTGCGGTTTCATAAAGTCGTACTCAAGCACCTTCTCCCACTTTTTGTACCAGGTGAGGTGCTTCTCCGCCATCTCCCCCCAGAATCCCTCGGGGTCCTCCACCGAGCGCTTATATATCTTTTCGTACTCCTCCATGCTCTTTATGTGCGCCTTTTGGCTGAAATCTTTCGACGGCGGGAATGTCCTCTTTTCTGCCATTAGCACTTCGATGTTTTTCGTCATCCGATCAGTCTCCTCCTTCGCTCTTTTTCTTTTCACAGTACAGGGCAGCACCGGAGACGCGGAAACTCATCGGTTTCTCACGCCCCCGGCCATTCGTTAATTAAATGCTTTTCTATAAAGATCTCAACACATATTCTACATCACATATCAGTCTTCCGCGCCTATGCCGATATACTCCCTGAGCTTTTCACCCTCGAATTTGGCCTCCGCGACCTTATCCGGTGACATCAGGGATACCAAAATGCCTACGAAAAACGCGGCAAACATGGAGTAAATGCCGGGGTTCTTGAGCGGGAAGATCGCCTTCGGCATCTGTTCCTTCGCAGTCTTTATTTGAGGCTCGGCATCTTTCTTCACCGCAGCAATTGCTGCATCGATCTCGGCCACCCTGGCAGGGTCGAGGCCGGGGAGCTTCTGCTTCTCGATCTCGGCCGTCTTAGCCTTGACTGCTTCTTCTATCGTCTTAACCTGCTTTGTTACTGCAGCCGCCTCACTCTTGTGGACGATATCCACCCATACCGTAGGGCTCAAGATCAGAAGGATGACCGCTACAATGAGTCCTGTGTAAATGCTCGTGACCGCACCAGCAGTCGTAAACTTCTTCCACATAATCGACATCACAAGCGCAGGGAAGTTTGCGCTCGCCGCTATGGCAAAGGTCAGACCGACGAGAAATGCAACGTTCTGTCCTTTAAAGAGTATGCCTAACAATATGGCTGTAACACCGAGTCCCACCGTCGCTATCTTTGCGACCTTCACCTCGTCCTTCTCAGATGCCTGGCCCCGTCTGATAACGCCTACAAACAAGTCATGCGAGAAGGCGGATGCCCCGGCAAGCGTCAGGCCGGAAACAACCGCGAGGATCGTTGCAAAGGCCACCGCCGAAAGAAACCCAAGGAAGAGGTTCCCGCCAAGGGCCTCTGCGAGGAGCGGTCCTGCCATGTTGCCGCCCGCGTCAATACCCGTGATCACCTTCTGGCCGACCAGAACGGCCGCTCCGAAACCGATGGTAACGGTCAGGATGTAGAAGTAGCCGATGAATCCGGTAGCAACGAAAACCGACTTTCTGGCCGCCTTCGCATCGGGAACGGTATAAAACCTCATAAGGATGTGGGGAAGCCCCGCCGTTCCGAACATAAGTGCAAGACCAAGCGAGAACGCGTCGATTGGACTCGTAACCAACCCCCCGGGCTCCAGGAACTTCTGTCCGAGCGGGGTGGCACTCGCCGCCTGATTAAAAAGGTTTGTGTAACTGAAATTGAACTTGTTCAAAGTCAAGATGACAAGAAGCGTTGCGCCTCCGAGGAGCAACACTGCCTTGATGATCTGGACCCAGGTTGTAGCAATCATTCCACCGAAGAGAACGTACGATATCATCAGCCCGCCGGTTATGACAATCGCTAACTCAAAAGGAAGACCGAACATTAGTTTGATCAGTGTCCCCGCACCAACCATCTGTGCGATGAGGTAGGTGAGAACCACGACGAGAGAACCTGCAGCAGCGGCCGCCCTTATCGGTCTCTGGTTCAGCCGGTATGCGACGACGTCGGCAAAGGTGTATTTGCCGAGGTTCCTGAGCGGCTCCGAGATGAGGAACATGACGATCGGCCATCCGACGAGCCAGCCAACGGAGTAGATGAGGCCGTCATAGCCCTTCGTCGAAACGAGTCCTGCGATGCCGAGAAACGAGGCAGCGCTCATGTAGTCGCCAGCGAGGGCAAGGCCGTTCTGAAAACCGGTTATGCTTCTCCCTGCCGCGTAAAAGTCCTTGGTGGTCCTGGTCCTTTTCGCCGCCCACCACGTAATGCCCAACGTGATGAGGACAAAAAGTACGAAAAACATTATGGCAGTCGGGTTCGCCTGCCCTATCATAGTCTGCGCTGCTTGCGCGGTCTGCTGAGCCTGTGGCATCTCTTTAACCTCCCACCTTGTCTTTTACTTTCCTGACCAGCGAGTCATACTTGCTGTTCGCCCAGAAGATATAAATACCGGTAAATACCCATGAAAAAATGATCGTGCCGACCGCGATAGGGATCCCTATAGTGGTTGCGCCCTCCCCTCCCATCTTCTGCGCAAGGAAAGGCTTGTTGAATGCGATCAGGGCTATGAAACCGAAGTAAAGGACCAGTTCCAGGATCGTCAGGGTGATCGATATGGAGTCCTTCTGGGCCGACAAAGACTTGAAATCCTCGTCTTCAAGAATTTCGTGGACTGATTTTTTGCTGCTCATTCCCATTACCTCCTCTTATTGATTTGACTGCCGACCTGCAGCCTTGCTTCTAGAAATTGCTGATGCTGCATAAAGGAATATACCTATCACCTCCTCTGAATTTCTTCGACATGCTAACGAGATCTTCGGTGCTTCTGATTCCGGCTCTGACGAGTACGGGGATAAACCGCTGAAAAATCTGGGCAGTAATAAAGGCGTCAACGATGGCGTTATGGGCGACATTTACCGGAATATCGAGACACTTTGCAACGTCGTACAGCTGATACCGATGCGGCAATGCAGAGCCGCATTCCCCGGGGATAATGCCCCTGCCCCGGAGCCACTCGCCGACCGAACGGATATCGACTACGGGATTATCGATCGTCATTTGGAAAAGCCTTTTACTCTCCCTGCTCAGGAAATCCATGTCGATGTCAACGCAATAGCCCACTATAATGTCTTTGCCGCAAAAACCCAGAAATTGTTCGAGCACCTTGGCGATATCGGGCTTTGTCAGTACCTCCGAGGGCATAATCTCATGGATGACCACGCTCTCGGCAGTCAGGCAGGACTCAGGGTTGATCAGCCCGTAAAAAGAGTCGCCCATCTCAATCCTGCCCCCCTCCATCCTTACCGCCCCGATCGATACTATCGAATCTTTCTTTTCGTCAAGGCCCGTGAGTTCAGTGTCGATCACCACATACCGGGCACTTTCAAGCGCCATGCCGGTAGGTTCTTTGTCCGTCCTGTTTTTCATTACCTTCATTGTCCCGCCCGTTACCAAATAAGCGGCTTATACCGCTCGATGATGATGTCCTGCAACTTCGAGATAAGCGTAAAGGACTCCTTCATTGTCTTCTTTTCAAGGTTGCTCAGTTTTTTTGGATTGATAAAATTGTCGGGTATCCTATCGGCCTCGATCTGTTCGAACTGGTTCTGGATCCTGAGGAGCATGATGAACTCGAAGGCGTGTTCAAGTTCATCCGCATATTCCCTGACAATCGTATGCCTTTCTCTCAGTTCCGAGAGGCGTTCAAGGGTCGAGGTCTCCTTTATGCCTTTTTCCAGGCTGAAGAGCCGCACTATGTCGACAATAGGTGCGATGCCCTTGACCTTCAGATTCAGCTCATCTTTGTGCTCGCCGCTTTTTTCGACGATCAGGGACTTGAAAAAACCGACAGGCGGGGTGTTCTTTATGACCATATTCGCCATGTATCCCAGGAATATCATCTGCCCGTCGAGGAAAGAGCTCAGAAAATCACGGAGCGAATCGGCAAGTCTAAAATCACCATAGAGCGGCCTGAAATCGAAAAAAATAAGCGACTTCATGACCGCGTCGGGCGTCGGGGTATACACCCAGGAGGAGAAATACTTTTTCCATATTTTGACGGGCTGACACCACTCAGGGTTGCTCGCCATATAATTCGCCGGACAACGGGGGAAACCGCATTTAATCAGACTGTCCCGAATGAAGGCCGAAAAAACGCTAAAGTAGGTCCTGGCCTCGGCGTCTTCCTTCTCCGTCAGCGGGTCTTCGTAAACAATGGCATTGTCCTGGTCCGTTCTGAACGTCTGTTCCTTCCTCCCCTCGCTCCCAAAAACCATCCAGCAGTACGGCAGGGGGGGGCTGCCAAACTCCTTCTCGGCAATCTCAATTATCTTTTTTACGAGCCGGTCGTTGATTTCAGAGATGATGCGGGTAATATTGCTCGCCCTCGCCCCCTCCTTCAGCAGGAGACCCACTATTTCGTTCGTCTTCCTTGCGGCCGGGACAAGCCCGTCAATCGTCTGCTGGCTCTCTATCTCCCGGACAAGCGAAATCGGGGATGTCCCCTGCAGCATCATAAGATCGTGGTTGGTGACGATCCCCATCAATTTGCCCTGATCTACTACCAGCAGGTGGTGGATGTTGTAACGGATCATCTTCAGAAGCGCCTCGAAACAGTAGTCACGGGCCTCCGTCTTTATGAGGGAAACGCTCATGATATCGGAAACCTTCTCGTTTCCCGTCCTGCCCTTGGATACGACCTTGTCTCTGAGGTCCCGGTCGGTCACGATGCCGGCGGGGACCCCCTGTTCATCGACAATTACGAGGGAACTGTAACGGCGTTCCGACATGATCTCCGCAGCCTTCCTGATCGAGATAGTCTGTGGGGCGGTCATTACGTTCCTGGCTGCGATCTCGCCAACCGGCGTGGTAAAGAGAAGCTTCTCACCACCGCCAAAGAGCAGGCTCTTATTGTGCATCTCCTCATAAGTCTTGTCGATGAACTTGTTTAGGAAGGACTTCAGAAAAAACTCGGTAAAAGCCGGGACGGAATCGACGAGTTTCAGGATCGCCGCCTTGTTCAGGAGATAGCAGATCGTATCGTCGACCGCAACG
>JAKAIZ010000148.1 GCA_021814065.1 Nitrospirota bacterium
TCAATAGACTTTTGGGACCGATGGAACCTATAATAAAAATATGAAAAAAATTAAGATTTACAATCTCGCGGTGCGCAATCTCAGGAGAAAGTACATCAGGACAGTTGTTCTTCTGCTCATTGTCGCTGTGGTGACCGGCACCCTCCTCAGCGCTACGATCTTTATCAGCGGGATGAAGAATGCCTTGCGGATCGGCACCTATCGCCTGGGCGCGGACGTACTGGTGGTTCCGGCACAGAACGAGGCACAGGCTAAGGCGGCCCTGCTCGCAGGTGAGCCGACGAGCTTTTATATGGACAGGTCGGTATTCGAGAAGGTGGCGAAGGTCGACGGAGTGAAGAAGGCCTCGCCCCAACTTTTTCTGAAACCCTCCTCATTTACGTGCTGTTACAATGTGGACGTGTTTCTCGTCGCCTTTGACCCGAAGACCGATTTTACGATCAGCCCCTGGCTGGAAAAAAACCTGAAAAAGCCTCTCACTGACAACGAAGTCATCACCGGCAGGGAAGTCCCGGTTCTGGTCGGCGATACCATTCCGTTTTTCGGTACTCCCTTTACCGTGGCCGGAACGATGGAGCCGACGGGGATGAAGTTCTTCGACCAGTCGGTCTTCATGACCATGGACTCCGCCTATGACATGGCCGCAAATTCGAAGACCAAGTCTTTGCAGCCGATCACCTTAGACAGAGACAAGATATCTGCGGTACTCGTCCAGGTCCGGGAAGGCATGACCCCGGAACGGGTCGCCATAAGGATCGAACACGATATCGACGGGGTGAAGGCGATCGCCTCGGATGAGGTAATCAGCACCGTCAGGAGGCAGCTGGCCGGGCTTTTGAAGGGAATTCTGGCGATCAGCGCGGTCTTGTGGGGACTCGCCCTCCTGATGATGGGATTCGCGTTCTACATGATCGTGAATGAAAGACAAAGGGAACTCGGGCTGCTTCGGGCAATGGGCGCAAAGAAAGGACACGTATTCGCGCTGATCATCTCGGAGGCGGTCATGATATCCATCGCCGGCGGGGTGATCGGGATGGCGATTGGAGCGGCGCTTCTCCTTTCATTCAAGAATCTTATCTTACACAGTCTGAAGCTGCCCTATCTTCTGCCTTCGACCGGCGTACTCATCGAATTGATAGCAGGCGCGGTCCTCTTCTCGATCATCACCGGACTTCTGTCTTCACTGCTGCCGGCGGTCTCCGCCAGCAGGATGGAGCCTTACGAGGCAATAAGGAAAGGAGAGTGACGAGACGATGAAATCGCCCCGTGTATACGCCTTAGCGCCTTTGATGTTTGCGGCGATAGTTCTTTTTTCGCTCGGTCTCACCGCGTGCTCGAAAGAGGAACACCCGCCGGCAAAGGGAACTGCCCAGTCCGTCAACCCCTATACGAGCGATTCGGTCTTTATGGAACTGAAGAAAAAGCTGGACAAGGACCCCAATGACGTGGATGCGCTCTATCACCTGGCCGATTTGTACGACCGTAACGCACAGTATACCGAGGCTGTCGAGACTTACGGGAAGGTCGTCAAGCTCAAGCCTGACATGGGATACGCCTATCTGAAGATGGGGACCGCCTATGATCGTCTGAACAAACCGGCCGAAGCGGTAGCTGCCTTCAGGAAGGCGGAGAAGCATATGCCGAACTACCCGGTGCTGTACAATAATATGGGAGTCGCCTACGGCAAGCTAAATAAACTGAATGACGAAGTTGCGGCCCTAAAAAAGGCGATAAAGCTGAGGCCCACATATACGGCTGCGCACTTCAACCTGGGAATCACGTATCTGAAATTGAGGAACAAGAAAGAGGCGATGAAACAATATGATGCGCTGATGAAGTTCGACGATGGAGCGGCGAAGACGTTATTGAAAGAGATCGACAAGGCCTCTTAGAAAGAAGGCTGGAGGACACGTGATAGAAGTCAGGGAACTTAGCAAGATATACTCAATAGACGGACAGGTCTTTAAGGCCGTGGACAATGTCTCCTTCCGTGTGCAGCGGGGGGAGATGATGTCGATAATCGGACATTCCGGCAGCGGCAAGACGACACTCCTGAGCCTGATCGGCGGATTGACCAAACCCGCCTCCGGCAGTGTGCTCATCGAAGACCGCGCGATATGGTCTATGTCCGACGACGATCTGTCGGAATTCCGGAACAAGAAGATGAATTTCATCTACCAGTTTTCGAGCCTGGTCCCGACGCTTACGTCTCTCGAAAATATCATGCTCCCCACCGCCTTCGGCGACTACGGCGAAGATGTCGCAGGCTACGCAAAGGAGCTTCTTGCGCTTGTCGGTCTGAAGGAAAAAGAAAACTCCTATCCTTCCCACCTCTCCGGTGGACAGCAGCGCAGGATCGCCATCGCCCGCGCCTTCATAAACAGGCCGGACATCGTCCTTGCCGATGAACCTACCGGCGACCTGGACGAGGAGACCGAGGCCGAGATCATCAGTCTCTTCACCACGATGAACAAGGAAGCCGGGACCACATTCGTCATCGTCACCCATAACAAGGATATCGCGGCACGTGCCGGACATCGGCTGAAGATGGCAAACGGGGTAGTGAGCGAGATCAACGCGGGATAGGAAGCAGAGACACCGCCCTTTATCCGAACATCTCATTGAGTTCATCAGTGTACGATCCGTCCGCGTTATAAAGAATCAGGGGCTTTTCAACCTTCAGCCCGGGCTTGGCCTCTTTCACCGCCTCCACCAGGACCATCTTCGACACCGCGCGGACATCGTTATGGACAAGCCGTATCCTCTTCGGCTCCAATTTCGCGTCTCTGAGCGCATCGATGATCTCGATGAGCCTCTCGGGGTGGAAAATCATGCAGAACCTTCCCCTCGCCTTGAGAAGATAGGAGGCGGACTTCGCGAGTTCCGGCAGCCGCAGCCTGAGTTCATGGCGGGCTACCGCCCTCTCTTCGCCCAGACTCAAACGGCCGGAGGACGGCTTTCTGAATGGCGGATTAGACACAACGAGATCGTACTTCCCGGGAGGACAGGCGGCATCCAGACACCTGACGTCGGTAAAGATCGCACTGACCCTTTCTTCGAGGGCGTTAAGAGCGATATTCCTTTCGGCTAATCGGTAGAGCGATTCCTGCAGTTCCACCAGAAGGACCCTCGCCTCCGCGTATTTTCTCGCCAGTAGAAGGCCGATAATCCCGGAGCCGGCGCCGAGGTCTGCGATCTCCCTTGCATGCTTCATGTTCACGAAAGAATATAAGAGGAGCGCATCCACCGAAAAACGGTATCCTTCCGTGTTCTGGTAGACCTTGATATCGCGCAGTCCGTCGAGGGAAGTTTTCATGTTCAGCCCGGCCTGCCGTCTGCGATCTCTGCGCCCATGGGATTAGACGGTCTCATCGCGACTTTCCGCCGATCCCGGCAAGAAGCGGAACCAGTTCATCGATATCAGAAATGAAATAGTCGGCGGCCTTTAAGTACTCGATGCCCCTGTAACCATACGTGACAGCTATCGTATGGACGCCCGCAGCATTGCCGGCCTCGATATCGAAATTGCTGTCACCTACTATGGCAGAGTCTTCCGGTTTGACGTCGAGCGCGCCGAGCACCATCCGTAACGGTTTCGGCGAGGGCTTCCGTTCCTCCGCACTGTCGCTGCCCAGGACCATATCGAAATACTTCAGAAGGTCGAGTTCCTCCAGCAACCTCCTCGAGAGCGCTTCACGTTTGTTCGAAATCACAGCCTTTTTGTAACCGTTCAGCTGTTCGAGCGTCTCACGGACCCCCCTGTAGGGGACCGTGAAATCGACGAGATGTTCGGAATAATACCGGATGAAGCGGTCGAGCACTTCGGGCATAATCGAGCTTCCCTCACCGACCATCTTTTCTATGAGGCGAGTAAGTCCTTCCCCGACCATGCCGATCGTCCGGTCGACGGTCATCTTGCCGAAGCCGTAAGGCCCCGTAGCGTAATTCAGCGCATTAGTGATATCGACACTCGAATCCACGAGCGTCCCGTCAAGGTCGAACATGACAAGCTTGATCATAGCAGTCCTATGAAGCCACCCTGTCTGCCTGCGGAACCCTTCAAATAACGGTAAGAATAGAATCTGTCGGGATTACAGAAAGTGCAATCGGCAGAGACCCATATATTATCCTCAGGGACGCCGAGGGATAGTGCCTGTTCTCTGTTGGCCGACGGGAGGTCAAGATAATATTTCTCCCCCTTCTTCGAATAATATCGGCCCTCCCCCGTCGCCTTCACAACAGCGTTCACCACCTCGTGATCGACCGCGTAGCAGCACCCTTTGATACTCGGGCCTATCGCGACGACAACATTTCTCCCGTCTCCTGAATACCGGTCCACAATGGCCCCGATTGTTTTTTTCAGTATCCCTGCGGCAGTCCCTCTCCAGCCCGCATGTACGGCCCCGACAACTCTTTTATTCGTTTCATATATCAGGACCGGCACGCAATCGGCAGCCTGAACGCCGATCAAAACTCCCTTCTCTTTAGTAATTACCCCATCACCGATCACGGGCTCGCGTGAAGACTCCAGAAAGATAATTTTGTCGGTATGCTTCTGTATCGGCAGGTAGATTTTTTCCGGCAGGATCCCGATAACCTTGCCGATCCCATCCCTGCCAGATCCCGGGTCCTTACCGGTAAAAAAAGCGGTCACGCGGCTCCCGAATATCCCGGGAATGATAAGCCTCTTCAAGAGGTCTGGTCTCTCCTGAGCGATGCGAACGCACCCGGCAGATGATCAATTAAATCGGTAGCGATCATCGAATGCATCCCTTTTTCCGTAGCGGCGACGTCGCCTGCGAGTCCGTGCATGTACACACCGAGAATAGCTGCACTGAGGGGATTCAGCCCCTGTCCCAGGAACCCCGCGACGATCCCCGTGAGGACGTCGCCCGCCCCAGCCGTAGCCATCCCTGGGTTGCCCGTAGTATTGATGAAGGCCCTTCCTTCAGGCTCAGCGACAACGGTCGGCGCTCCTTTCAGGATCAGATACGTACCGGTTTCCTTCGCAAAAGAGACAGGCGTCTGAATCCCTTCTTTTGAGATCTTTTCCCGCAGCCCCGCATAATCCATCGGCCCGCGGCGCAAAAGCCTCGCCATCTCTCCGATGTGGGGGGTGAGGATGACCGGCGATCGCGCCTTCTTCAAACTATCTGCGTTCCCTTCGATAGAATTAATGCCGTCGGCGTCGATCACCATGGGCGAGACGGAATTCTTTATCAGCTGAGGTATGATGCTTCGAGTATCATCTGACGTGCCTATCCCCGGGCCGATCGCCAGGACATCCGCCTTTTCACTTACAAACCTGAGGATATGCTCAGCCGCTTGAGATGAGAACTGGCCGCCGCCGGTGTCGGGAAGGGGAAGGACCATATCTTCGGTCACCCTTGACTGAAAAATGTCCGCAAGCGTTTCAGGGACCCCCACGGTCACCATTCCCGCTCCTGACCTGAGACAGGCCCTTGCGGTCATAAGCGCCGCACCGGTCTTTCCCCTCGAACCTGCGACCACGAGGACATGCCCGTAATTTCCTTTATATGAATGCACGGGCCTCTCGGGTATGAGAGACGATGCCATTCGGTCATCGATCGTCGCTGCCATAAGCCTGTCGGAAGTCAAGAGCTCTGCCGGAAAGCCGATATCCTCTACGAATAATTTCCCGCAACACTCCGCACCGGGATGGAGGAGATGGCCTATCTTCGGCAGTCCGAATGTCACCGTGTAATCGGCCCTGACAGCCTCTCCGAGCACTTCACCGTTGTCCGCTGAGATACCAGAAGGGATGTCGACGGAAATTACCGGTGCCTCCGATTTATTTAGGAAGGCAATGACGTCAGCGACCGGAGGACCCACGGTCTTGTTGATGCCCGTGCCGAAGATCGCGTCGATGACCACCGCACTGTGCAGGTCCGCGCTGCGGATGCCGGTCCGGAATTCGATCGGCAGGCCCATCTTCTTGGCCGTCTTGTATTGCTTCAGACAGTCCGGCGACAGCCTGTTTTCAGCTGCCAGAAGAAAGGCCCTGACATTCCAGCCGCTCCTGAAAAGTTCCCGTCCCGCAACGATTCCGTCGCCTCCGTTGTTGCCGCCGCCCGAAATAACGATCACCTTTCTCTTTCCAAAGAGTCCCCTGACCTTTGCGGCAACGGCCAACCCTGCCCTCTCCATGAGGACCGCGGACGACAGCCCGAACGTTTTGATCGTCTTTTCGTCTATCCACCGCATTTCTGCGGCAGTTACGACCTTCATAATTTCTCCAACACCACGCAGGCCACTCCGTATTCGCGTTCGTGGCTCAGGCTCAGATGGGCACACGTGATCGCTTTCTCTTCAAAAAAAGCTTCGACGCCGTCTTTCATCCTGAAAAAAGGACGGCCGCTGGCGGAATTCATCACCTCGATGTCGGTCAGCGCCACTGCTATTTCAGAGCCGATCGCCTTGATAAACGCCTCTTTGGCCGCGAATCTCACCGACAGGGAAAGCCAGGGCTCCGCCTTCTTATAGGAATAGGCAATTTCATCATCCGTAAACACCCTCCGGAGAAATCTCTCTCCCCAGCGTTCCACCGCCTTTCTCATCCTCTCCACCTTCACCATATCTATACCTATGCCGTGGATCATCTTTTTACAAACCCTCAGTTGCATATTCAATCTGGAAGCAGAAGGCGAATGTGGAGGAAAAGTTCCATAATCTGTCCTCCGCAGGCGGATCCGCCCGTGGCGGAAGGCTCCTTAAAGACCTGTCATGTAACGACAAGCCCTCTTCCGGCAGTCGGGCGCGGTTAAGACTGCGTTTACGTGAATCATAAATGATATTCGCCGAATTTATGGACTTTTTCAGCACGTTTGCCTTCTCATTAAACGCACGGGCCCGGTCTATCCATTATTTTTGCCGTTTGCCGCAGTGCGTATGAGGTCCTTCATCTCCCTCACGGCCCGTTCAAGACCGACCAACACCGCGCGCGATATGATACTGTGTCCGATATAAAGCCCTCTGAGCCCTTCTATCTCTGCGATCCGGGAGACGTTGTAATAATTGAGTCCGTGGCCGGCGTTAGTCAGCAAACCCACATCGAGGGCCTTTTTCACCGCCTTGATGACCCTCGTCAACTCCCGTTCCCTTCCTTCACCTTTTTCATCCTAGTAACGTCCCGTATGTATCTCCACCATGTCCGCGCCTATCTCCCTGGATCGCTCGACGTCGGCCTCCGAAGGATTGATGAACAGGCTTACCCTGATTCCGCTGTCATGAAGGACTTTGACCGCGCCGCTGACTATCTTCTTGCCCTGCATTACGTCAAGGCCGCCCTCGGTAGTCAGTTCCTGTCTCTTCTCGGGCACCAGCGTCACCATATCAGGCCGGGTCTTTACAGCGATCCTCAATATCTCTTTCGTAGCCGCCATCTCAAGATTCAACTCGACGGGGACAAACTGTTTCAGAATATCCAGATCGCGGTCGTTGATATGCCTCCTGTCTTCCCTCAGGTGCACGGTGATTCCGTCCGCACCCCCGAGTACGGCAAGAGATGCGGCCATAGCCGGTTCGGGCTCGCTGCCGAGCCGGGCCTGCCTAAGCGTCGCTACATGGTCTACATTAACTCCAAGAATCATCTGATCTCCATTCACTTTTCAAAATATTAGCCTAAGGGACTATAGTCACGTCGTCAACCGCCGAGGAAACAACAAAGACTTTAATGTTGTTGGCGTCTGCGTCTGCAGGAAGAAGGAAAAAGCCCTTCAGCCCGCCTCCTTTGCTCGAGAGGAAAAAACCCTTCTTCCAGGGGACCTTTCCTTCGAGAAACCCAACCAGACATTCCCCGTCCCTGAACCTTACGAATACCCGGTTTCCAACCGGCCGTCGTATACCGTAGGATTTCTTCTCCTTGTAATCATAGTCCCCCTCGAAGGACTTCACAAAAAAAACCGCCTTCATATCATCGAACAGTATCGTATGTTCCTTGCCTGTTCCCGCCTCCTCCAGGACCACGCCATCCCTGTCAGGCGAAAAGTCCCTGACATATCCCTTCACCATCGATCCATTCCTGAACCTCATGACCGACATTTCCCGCTCTCCCATCTTCGCTCCCTCCTTTATACCGCAGTTGCATGAACAGATATCTCCAAACGAGATATGCCAGCAAACAGCCATAGTCGAGCCACCGTTAAGAACATTTGTCACCGCATTCTCTCCGTCAGCATATCCTCGGCAGCTGGTCCCCTGAAAGCATGTCTATTATTCTAATACCGCCTACCGCGGTTTTCAACAGCACCGTTTTGCCGGGGCTTTCGGCAACTTCTCCTATCACGACGCTCTCGGCGCCGGCACCTGTCTCCTTCATTGCTCCGGCGAGCGCCGTAGCGTCAGCCGCATCGACGATCGCAACGAGGATACCTTCATTCGCAATATAGAGCGGGTCAAGGCCGAGCAGCTCGCACGCACCCCTGACGCCGGGCCTCACCCTGATCGCATCTTCACGCACCATGATACATTTGCCGGATTCCGCTGCAATCTCCTTCAGCGTGGTTGCCAGCCCTCCCCTCGTAGGGTCTCTCATCATCCTGATGTTTTTTGTTGCGCCCAACATCCGCCTCGCAAGAGCGTTCAGCGGGCCTACATCACTAAGGAGCGGAGGATCGAAGGAGATGCCGTTTCGTTCCGCCATTACCGCAACCCCGTGATTTCCTATGCTGCCGCTGAGGACCACCCTGTCGCCCGGTCTGATCTTCAGAGGCGAAAGATCGACCCCGTCT
>JAKAIZ010000149.1 GCA_021814065.1 Nitrospirota bacterium
TCACTCATCCAGGGGATCGAATACTATAAGAGCGTTAAAAAGAAAGTGCCTACGCGTGTGATCGGCTTGATGCACCATAGCCTCGGTGGTTATGTCCCTGCGGATATCAAGGTAGTTGCCGCATTCGACATAGACAAGAGGAAGGTAGGGAAGTACGTGGATGCCGCCATCCTGAGCGAGCCGAACTGCACGAAACAATTCCACGTTATATCCCGCCGCATGCCGGTAAAGGTACAAATGGGACGCGTGCTGGACGGCGTGGCGGATCATCTCAGCAGCTATCCGGAATCACGAAGGTTTTTGGTGTCCGACAGAAAGCCGACGAACGTTGGCAGGATTCTTAAAGAGTCCGGCGCCGAGATACTTCTGAATTACCTGCCCGTAGGATCCGAAAAGGCGACTGCCTTCTATGCCGAGGAATGCCTGAGGTCCGGGGTAAGCTTGATCAACTGCATACCCGTGTTCATCGTCTCAAACAGGTCATGGGCCAAGAGGTTTGAAGAAAGGGGAATCCCTGCAATCGGCGACGACGTGAAGAGCCAGATAGGAGCGACTATCATTCACCGCTGTCTCGCCAGGCTATTTGAGGACAGGGGAGTAAAGATCGGCAGTACCTATCAGCTGAACGTGGGCGGCAACACCGACTTTCTGAACATGCTGAACCGCTCGCGCCTTAGAATGAAAAAAATATCCAAGACCGAAGCGGTGCAGTCACAGCTGCAGGTGCCCCTCGGTACGGAGGATATACATATAGGTCCCTCCGATTATATACCCTGGCTGAACGACAACAAGGTCTGTTTCCTGAGAATCGAGGGGAGGGGGTTCGGCAATATCCCCATGCATCTGGAGATGAGGCTGTCGGTAGAAGATTCGCCGAACAGCGCCGGGGTGGTGATCGATGCGATACGGTGCTGCCGGATAGCGAGGGACAGAAAAATAGGGGGAGCACTTCTCTCGCCCTCCGCCTATTTCATGAAACACCCCATGAAACAGTTCCCCGACGAAGCCGCAAAACTGATGGTCGAAGACTTCATTCGGGGGACGAGAGAAAGATAAGCATTTGATCGGTGAAAAGTTCGGCCACATCTTCGACGCGCCGCTGGAGAAATTCGCAAAACGTATCCCAGTCCATCCAAACGTGATCACGATCGCCGGGTTCCTTCTGACGGTATTCGCATCGGCAGTTCTCGCCGCGCACATGCGACTGGGAGGGGGTCTTGTGCTCGCCGCCGGGTTTTTTGATGTGCTTGACGGCGTGGTTGCCCGGGTGAACGACAAAAAGTCGGCTTTCGGGGCATTTCTCGACTCAGTCCTCGACAGATATTCCGACGCATTTATTCTTCTTGCCGTCGGTTGGAATCTCTATGGCAGCGGCCGGCCGACCGGTTTGATTCTCAGCCTGCTGACGCTCGTTGGGGCCTTCCTAATCAGCTATACAAGGGCCAGGGCCGAAGGTCTCGGCCGCGAATGCAAGAACGGCCTGCTGGAACGGCCCGAAAGGGTGGTACTCATCTCCGTGGGCGCGGTGTCCGGCCTGATAATCCCCATATTATGGATTATGGCGATATTCACGCACATTACCGCCTTTCAGAGGATTTACCACGTATGGAAGGTCTCCAGGGGGCAGGATGCCGTTATGCGAGGTTAGCCGGGTTGTATCTCAGAAAGTACAGGAAAGGATCTTTGCCGGCGTCACAGGAGACACACGACCGGATCAGAACTCTATACCACGCCGTGCATGGAGTTTTTTGTCATAAGGGTGTTTGATGTTTTTCATAAATGTCACATAATCGGCGAGCGCTATGATCTTTTCCGTGGCGCCGTATCCCGTGAGGATTAGTTCCAGCTGACTGGGTTTGTTGCCGAGAAATTCTACCGCCTCGTCCTCTGACAGGACCGCCTCGGAAATAAGACATATGAATTCATCAAGTACGATTAGATCGAAATCCTGCCGGCCCAACTTTTCCTTCAGGATAGAGAGGGCCTTTATCGCCTCCTGCCTGATAGACTCCTTATCGATATCCGGGTTGAAAAAAGGGGACTTAACCTGATCGAAGACGACGGTCTTTATGCCTATTTTATGTAGGAGCGCGATCTCCCCGCCCCGATCATTCTCCTTGAAAAACTGCACGAACATCGTCCTGAGGCCCCTGCTTTTCGCCCTGACCGAGATCCCGATGGCGGCAGTGGTCTTTCCTTTCCCGTCACCCGTATATACGTGAATCAATCCCTTCGCCACAAAAATAAGCCTTGTCTGGAGATAGATTTTTGCCTGTCAAGAGTGGAGCGGGCGACGGGATTCGAACCCGCGACTTTCAGCTTGGGAAGCTAACACTCTACCACTGAGTTACGCCCGCGATAGTGTTTTATAAACCAGAATATGGCGAAATGTCAAGCTGCGAATCCCGCGTTGTTACACCAATTTATAAATGTCCGGCTTTTCCGCAGTCGAGGGAGTTGCTATCGACATAAAAGCGAGATGCGTTACAATTATCGTAGAGGTCAAGCACACTGAGAATCGATAGCGCGGTATTGGCAACCCGAATATCCAGGGACCCTTTCAAGGAAATCGTCTTTCGCAGACGGGAGGATTACCGCGTATATCTCGTAGGCGGAAATCTAAGGGACATTATTCTTGATCGCCACAGTGCGGACCGTGATTTCGCGGTGGAGGGGTCTCCGGAGGTTATGGCCGGCAGGATCGCGACGGAAACCGGCGGCAAAATTGTTATTTTGGGGAAGAAACTTCTGTACAGGATAGTCCTTCCGGACGGTTCAACGATCGATTTTTCCCGGGCAAGAAATAGTATCGAAGCGGATTTAAAACTACGGGACTATACAGTAAATGCACTTGGGTGGTCGCCTGAAGAGGGCATTATCGATCCCACAAGTGGTCTCGGCGACTTAGTCCGGAAGATACTGCGGATGACAAGCGAAGATAACCTTCGTAGTGATCCGGTCAGAATCATCAGGGCTTATCGCCTCGCCGGGGAACTCGGCTTTAAGATAGAACCCGAGACAAGAGCTGCGCTGAGGGAACTCTCCCCGCTGGTGGCGTCGTCCAAGAGTGAAAGAATCACTTTAGAGTTTTTCAGGATTTTAAACCTGACAGATCCTTCCCGTATACTTAATTTGATGCTTGACGACAGTGTTCTAAATTATATAATTGTCTCTAATAACAACAAGTTAAGGGACGCGGTTCGAGTGATTTCTACTATTAGTGAAATTATTGATGTGTTACCTTTAAAGCAAAGGTTGAGGCTGGCAGATGTTGTCTCTCAAAACCTTCGTTATCTGGGGCTGTTGCGTCTTCAGTCACTTCTGTGGAATAGCCCGGGAACGCTTTTGAGGCTCAGTTCCCGAATACTTGGTGACCGCAGACGGCTTTTGACGGCGGAAAAAGTCAAGGAAGAGGCGGAAAAAAAAGGTAAAAGGATCAAGGATATTCTTTTTGACCTGCTTGGAGCGCTGGATGGCGCGGCAGAGGACTATTTTATCATTAGGGGGATGCCCGAGTTACTTCCTGAATGTGAAAGATACCGACAAATTATTAAGAAAGGCATTTTATCAACAGATGAGATCATGAAATGTACGGGTCTGGATGCGGGAAAAGAACTCGGCTATGCGATTGAAATGCTGCGAAAGGCTGAATTCTTTCGTAAAATCAACGACAAATACGCTGCCGTTGAATTTCTTCTTGAAAACTGGCCACCATCGTAATTTTACATAATATATCTTATCGGACATTATATTTAAACAGCCATTGTCAGTATTATGTTGATATCTCTGTGGAAAATAAGTCCTCCCCCCGAAGAGTGTAGCCTGCGACGGTCTTGTCTATGTATTAGGCAGCACTTTTAATACGTAATATCCGGAACTTGCGGCATTCATATAAGGATTGCTTCAAGTATGCCATCGATAATCGCCACGGGCCTTACAAAGACAAGGCTTCCCCTCTTACCGGCTGCCCGAAGTGCCCTGATCTTTAGGTAATTACCGGATGTTCCGAGGCAGTCTTCGCCGTCGTCTTCTTCCGCAATGATGTCAAGAGTTTTGTTCAACTGTCTCGTCATATATTCCAGTCGCTTGCTTTTGTTTATCTCGGCGAGCCTCTCTATTCGTTTTTTGACTGTGCGCGCATCAGGCCGGTCCGGCATGCTTGCGGCATCTGTACCGGGTCTCGGAGAAAAAGGGAATATATGCAAATATGAGAACGGAAGATGCCGAACAAAGGTTAGTGTATCCGCGAAATCCTCTTCAGTCTCCCCGGGAAAGCCAGCAATAACATCCGATCCAAGGGCAATATTGTCGACCTTACCGGCTATCCGCTCTACCATGTTGGAAAAGGTCCTCAAGGTATAACGTCGGTTCATCCGCTGAAGAACACGCTCGCTTCCGCTTTGGAGAGGCAGATGCAGATGCCTGCATATGCGTACATCGGAGATAATATCTATCATATCGTCGTCGATTTCGCTTATTTCAAGCGAACTTAGCCGGATTCTTCTGATTGAGGTGTCGTTCAATAGCCGTCTCAAGAGTTTTTTCAGACTGGCATTACCGGGAAGATCGTGCCCATAGGACCCAAGATGTATGCCTGTCAACACTACTTCGTGATATCCGGCAGACTCAATAATTCTGGCCCTTTCGATCACAGTTTCTTCCGGCACGCTCACCGATTTCCCCCTCGCCAGCGGGACGGAGCAATAACTGCAGCGAAAATTGCATCCATCCTGGACTTTGAGATACGGCCGCGAACGGCTATAATAATCATAGATTGTCGCGGCCTTATCAGAGGTAAGCTCACTTATTACATCAAGTTTTCTCCTATTATCGATAACCTTAAATACGCCGGGCAGCCCCCTGGCTTCATCCTTCCGTAGTTGTGAATAACAGCCGGTCACTATAACTTTGGCGCCCGCCTTTGCCGCTCTCCTTATAAGCTGCCGCGAATTATAATCGCTCCTGGCGGTAACTGTGCAGGTATTGACAATGCAATATTCGGGTTGTTCATTTAGATTTACTATGGTTACGCCATTTTGTTTAAGTGTTCCCTCAATGACAGCGCTTTCAGATTGGTTAACCCGGCAGCCTAATGTCAAAATACTTACTTTCATTAAAATCTAACGGGAAAGGGGCCTTCCCGACAATGAATGATGGCGCGCCTGTTCGATGAGCACCTTAAGAAGCGAGCCTTGTACATATCCGTCGTCAGCTACGGTAACGATCTTATTTGTCCTTGTTCTGCCCATTAGCATGGTGCCGTCAGTTTCCGATGGTCCTTCGACAAGAATCTCCTGTACCGTACCCTCAAGCGCCCTATTCTTTCTGAGCGTAATCTCCTCCTGCAATTTCAATATCTCGCCAAGCCGAAGGGATTTCTCTTCATCAGAAATCCCTTCGGCCATTCCCGCAGCCTTTGTACCCTTTCTCGGCGAATACTTAAAGGCAAAAATACCGTCATATTCTATTACGCGGAGCGCCCTCAGTGTCTCTTCATGGTCCCGTCTTGTTTCGCCCGGAAACCCGGCAATCACATCGGCAGTGATCGAGACATGAGGCACTTCACTCCTGATCCTCTCTATCTTTCCCATATACTCTTCGTATGTATAGCCTCTGTTCATGCGCGACAGTATCTCGCTGGAGCCGGACTGGATCGGAAGATGGATATGCTCGCAGACGTGCGGCAATTCAGCCACGGCGCGGATAAGTTCATCCGACAGGTCCCTCGGATGCGAGGTGACAAAGCGTATTCTCTCTATTCCGAGTACATCGATTCTTCTCAGAAGTTGCGGGAAGTTAATATCGCTGCAGTATGAGCTTACATTCTGGCCCAGAAGAGTCACTTCCTTATATCCTCTTTCGCTTAGACTCCGTATTTCGCTGATGATCGCGCTGCTCGGCCTTGAAACTTCACGACCTCGCGTCAACGGCACGATGCAGTAGGAGCAGAAGTTGTTGCATCCGTACATTATGGAGACCCATGCCTTGATTTCGCTCCCGCGTCTGGCTGCAACCTCGGTTGAGGCCAATTCCCTGTTATCGTCAAGCAGTGCGGCGCGACGTTCCCCGCCAATCATCTCGCCGATCAGATGAATATTTTGGGGGCCGACAATAAAATCAACATGGGGGACCCGCCCGAAAAGTCTCTCTTTCGTCTCCTGGGCGACACACCCCGCGACTGCGATCTTTAATTCATTGCGCCTTCTTTTCAGCATCTTGGTTCTGCCGAGCTGACTGTAAAATTTCTGTTCGGCTTTTTCCCGTATTGCACAGGTGTTGAAGATTATGAGGTCCGCCTCTTCCGGATTTTCCGCAGGGGCATATCCCTGGTCATCAAGAATGCCTAGCATCTTTTCGGAGTCGTGGACATTCATCTGGCATCCGTAGGTGTAAATATACACTGATTTCCTCATCCTGAAAATGTAACACGCCGGCGTTGGTTTCTTCAATTTCCAGATTCCGGCAGATGGAAGTATCTCATCTAACGCTTTGATATACCGGCATTTCTTGCATTCTTGCTGTGGTTCAGTTATTATTAAAAGATGTTCGGAATACTGAAAAAAATCATAGGCACAAAGAACGAGCGAGAGGTCAACAGGCTACTTCCGGTCGCGGATAAGATCAACTCGCTGGAACCTGAGATTTCGGCACTTTCAGACAATCAACTGAAAGAGAAAAGCGCGGAGTTCCGCAATCGGCTAAAAAATGGAGATACTCTTGACGATCTGCTTCCGGAGGCGTTCGCGGTGGTCCGCGAGGCATCGAAGCGCGTTCTTAAGATGCGGCATTTTGACGTACAGATGATCGGAGGAATGGTCCTGCACGAGGGTAAGATCGCGGAAATGAAGACCGGCGAAGGAAAAACGCTTGTAGCCACCCTCCCCGTCTACCTCAACGCGCTGGAGGGTCGGGGCGTGCATGTCGTGACGGTGAACGATTACCTTGCAAAAAGAGACGCGCAGTGGATGGGGCCGCTTTACCAGTTCCTTGGCCTCAGCGTCGGGGTCATAGTGCACGGTCTTACGGACGAGGAAAGACAGGCGGCATACAACTCCGACATCACATATGGAACGAACAACGAATTCGGGTTCGACTACCTCAGGGACAATATGAAGTATGATCTCTCCCAGTATGTACAGAGGGAGCTGAATTACGCTATCGTAGACGAAGTCGACAGCATACTGATCGATGAAGCCCGGACGCCGCTGATCATATCGGGCCCTTCCGAAGAATCCACGGACAAATATTACAAGATCGACAAGATAATCCCTAAACTACAGAAGGAAATCGACTATACCGTCGATGAAAAAGCGAGGGCCGCAATACTGACCGAAGAAGGAAACATCAAGGCGGAAAAGCTTATCGGGGCCGGCAACCTCTACGACCCTGCCAATATCGAACTCGTCCATCACGTTCTGCAGGCATTGAAAGCGCACACCCTTTTCAAAAGAGATGTCGATTACGTTGTCAAGGATGGAGAGGTCATCATTGTCGATGAGTTCACCGGAAGGCTGATGCCGGGGAGGCGATGGTCGGACGGCCTCCATCAGGCGGTGGAAGCCAAGGAAGGGGTGAAGATCGCGAGCGAGAACCAGACGCTCGCAACAATTACCTTCCAGAACTATTTCCGCATGTACAACAAACTTGCCGGCATGACGGGCACCGCCGAGACCGAGGCCGAAGAGTTCGCGAAGATCTATAACCTTGACGTATTGGTGATTCCTACGAACAGACCTATGGTAAGGGCCGATTACCCGGACGTGATCTATAAGACGGAGAATGGAAAATTTAACTCTGTCATCCGGGAGATAGAGGAACTTAACAAAAAAGGACAACCGGTTCTCGTAGGCACCATTTCGATAGAAAAGTCCGAGTTATTGAGCGGCCTACTGAAGAAAAAAGGCATCAAACATTCGGTCCTCAACGCAAAGTATCACGAGAAGGAGGCCGAGATCATTGTCCAGGCGGGCAGAAGCAGTGCGGTCACCATCGCGACGAATATGGCCGGCAGAGGTACCGATATTATCCTTGGCGGAAACCCTGCGGGGTTGGCTCGCGAGATGCTGCAGGATAAGCCTGAGTATTCCGAGGAAGAGTGGACAAAGGCTTTGCAGGAAGCGGAAAAAAAGTGCGCGGCGGATAAGGGAAAGGTCCTCACAGCGGGAGGCCTGCATATCCTGGGGACTGAGCGTCACGAGGCCCGGAGGATTGATAACCAACTCAGGGGCCGTTCCGGAAGGCAGGGAGACCCCGGCTCGACCCGTTTCTATCTCTCCCTTGAAGATGACCTGATGAGGATATTCGGTTCCGACAGGATCTCGGGCCTGATGGGCAAACTCGGCATGGATGAAGATGTTCCCATAGAAAATAGAATGGTCTCGAAGGCGATCGAGAACGCCCAAAAGAGGGTCGAATCGCAGAACTTCGATATCAGGAAGCATCTTCTCGAATACGACGATGTGATGAACAAACAGAGGACGGAGATATACGCGTTCAGAAAAGAAGTGCTTCAGGGGGGTGAAGGCCTCAAGAGTAAAATCCTCTCGATGATCGATGACAACATCGATGAACTCCTTTCCATATACTGCCCCGTAGACACGAGATTTTCCGAGTGGGACGTAAAGGGGCTGAAAGACTCGGTCTATGGAATTTTTGCCATGTCCCTCGACAATACTCCCGAAGAGATTGCGGCGATCAGCGAGAA
>JAKAIZ010000004.1 GCA_021814065.1 Nitrospirota bacterium
GATGAGCCGTATTTCCCTCAAGATAATCCATTATCGCAAGCCTTTGCGGAGTCAATTTAAACCCTATCTCTTTATACTTCATAATGTATATATCTTCTCATCTAATAATAGTTCTTGTCAAGAACTATTTCGTATCGATTCTTATGTGAGGCAACGGGGAACTTTTTTTAAATCCAAAGGCCGACGATATCCTATGTGTGAAATCATATCCGACCATAGCCCACCCCGAAGGATCGAAAGACTCTCCTTTTATCGATAAAAGTCTGCCATAGCCCACGGAGGCGGGCATCCCGACTCCTTGGAAAAATTGCATCCCCCTTTCCGCTGATCAGGCATGCCACGTCGTGCCCTTGAATGATTCCGGCCTTTTCCCCTATTCTTATAGACAAATTCTCTGCAAGGAGCGAACCAATGGAAGACCTTAAGACATCGGAAACATGGCGTGTATTCAGAATCCAGTCGGAACTCGTCGAGGGCTTCGAGACGCTTCACGACCTCGGCCCTGCAGTGACGATTTTCGGTAGTGCAAGACTTTCCCGCGGCAATAAATACTACGACGACGCTATAGCGCTTGGGACGATGCTTGCGGATGACGGATTCGCAATCATTACCGGCGGCGGCCCTGGAGTCATGGAAGGTGCTAACAAGGGCGCCAAGAAAGGCAAATCCCACTCGGTCGGCCTGAATATCGAAATCCCCTCCGAACAGATCGCCAACAAATACCAGGACATCAGCCTCTCCTTCCGCTATTTCTTCATACGGAAGCTGATGTTCATCAAATACGCGATCGCCTTTATTATCTTCCCCGGCGGTTTCGGAACCATGGACGAACTCTTCGAGGCCCTGACGCTTTCACAAACCAGGAGAATAAAATCTTTTCCCATAATTCTTTATGGCACAGAATACTGGAAGGGGCTTGTCGACTGGATGAAGAACACGCTCGTGAAGAACGGCACAATCTCACGCGAGGACTTCGCCCTCTTCTCAGTCGTCGATAAACCCGAAGAGGTCCGTTTTTTGATCAACGAGCATTACCGGGTCTTCGGAGGAATGAGACCTAAGCCTAACAACCAAAGGAAGACGCGAAAATAACCCGCGGACGACGAAGTCAGACCCGGCTAAGTCTGTGGACCGCCTCGACCATCGCAATCGCATTTTCTGTCGGGGTCTCGGGCAGAATACCGTGTCCGAGATTAAATATGTGCCCCCGTGCGGTCTCCGCCTTATTAAGAATGTCCTGCACCCTTTCTTCGATATGCTCCTGAGTTCCGAAGAGGACGCAGGGATCGAGATTCCCCTGCACCGTTACCTTTTTCCCAAGCGCCTTGACCGCCTTGTATATGTCCACGCGCCAATCGATGCCGACGACATCGGCCCCGGCCTTTTTGACGAGGTCGAGGAGTCCCGCGCAGTCGTTCACAAAGAAAATAACCGGCACATCGAATTTCTTCACAGCCTTGATCGCCTTCTTGACGTGAGGGAAAACGGCGCTCTCGTAATCGAAGGGAGACAGGTTTCCGCCCCATGAATCAAAGATCTGCACCGCCTGTGCCCCTGCCCTTATCTGGGCAGAGAGGTAATCGATCACCGTTGCCGTTATCTTTTCCATAAGTCCCTGGAAGAGTCCCGGGTTCTGATACATCATCTTTTTCGTGTTCACGAAATTTTTCGAACTGCCGCCCTCGATGATATAAGTCGCCAACGTATAGGGCGCGCCGGAAAACCCTATGAGCGGTACCTTCTCCGCGAGTTCCCGCCTGAGCATCCTGATCGTCTCGAGCACAAAGGGCATGCTGTCTTCGGTATCGGGGATAAGAAGTTTGTCGACGCCGGATTTATTCCTCACCGGCTCCCCGAGGATCGGTCCTTTTTTGTCGGAGAACTCAAGGTGCATCCCCATCGCCTCGACGGGGATGAGGATATCGGAAAAGAGTATCGCGGCGTCCACCCCGAGTATGTCTACCGGCTGCAGCGTCACCTTTGTTGCAAGCTCGGGCGTCTTGCATAGCGTCAGAAAATCGACCTTTGCCCTGACTTCCTGATATTCCTTCAGATACCTGCCCGCCTGTCTCATAAGCCAGACCGGTGTATAATCGACTTTCTCCCCCCTGCACGCCTTCAGAAACGTATCGTTCATTTTTCCACCTTTCTCGGTTTTCTCGGGACGTAACTGCAAAAAGGTTCTTCCTCAAGATAATCCCCGTAGACTGAATAGGCCCTTGCCCTGCATCCGCCGCAGACGTTGATGAATTCGCACGATCCACACTTGCCCTTGTACTTCTTGAAGTCCCTCAGGTTCTTGAATAGTTCAGACCCTTCCCATATCTCCTTAAACGACTGTCTGCGGACATTGCCAGCTGGCAACGGGAAATAACTGCAGGGCAGTACGTTGCCGTCGACATCGATCAGGCAGATGAGCTGACCAGCAATACATCCTTTCGCCCCTCCGGTCGAAAACTTGAGGGTCCGCTTCTTGAAATTCCCGCCCTCCTTCTTCGACTGCTGGAGCACCACACGGTAATAATGGGGCGCACAGGTGGGTCTAACGAGCATCGTATCTTCGTCCTTTTCCATCTGATAATGCCAGTCGAGTATCTCTTCGTAATCTTCCTTGCTGATGAGCTCGTTCATGATCTCCTCTCCCCGGCCGGTAGGAACGATCATGAACATATACCAGGCCGTTGCGCCCAGATCTTTCGCAAGACGGTATACCCTCGGTATCTCCTCCTGGTTTCTCTTAGTGAATGAGGAATTGATAATAAATTCTATACCGTGCTTCTTAAAAAGCTTCGCTGCGTTTATCGTACCGTTGAAAGCGCCTTTCTGGCTTCTGAAGTCATCGTGTACGCCTTCTTCCGAGCCGTCGAGACTGAGGGAGACTATCCGGATACCCGAAGACTTTATTTTCTCGCAGATAGCGTCATCGACCAGTGTGCCGTTCGTTGCGAGGCACATCCGCAACCCCTTGTCCGTACCGTATCTGGCGATCTCGAAGACATCCTGCCTCACCAGCGGCTCTCCTCCGGAAAGCACGACGACCGGCGCGGCATAACTTGCGATATCGTCGATTACCCTGAACGCCTCGGACGTCGGAAAGTCAGGATGGCCCTTCACATCCATCTCCGAGGACGAGCGGCAGTGCACGCAATGCAGGTTGCATCTCCTCGTGATCTCCCAGGCTATCCATTTCGGCGCAAATTCCATCTTTTTCTCCCCACTCTCTCTTGTTCAGATTGTAAAAAGGACCGCGTCTGTATTATACCCTTGCCCCGACCATTTTTTCACCAAAGATGCCCTCTTCGATCGCAGCAAGCAGAGGACCGAAGGTGCCCTTGTCAAGCGCGGAGACCGCCAGGGCGTCAAAGCGGACTGTAACGTTGTCGATCTCTTCGGAGGAGAGCCGGTCGATTTTGTTGAAAACGAGAAGCCGTGCCTTACCGGAAATACCGAGCTCCGAAAGGATGCGCTCCACCGAAGAGATATGCTGTTCGAACCGCGGGTTCGACGCATCGACCACATGCAAAAGCAGGTCGGCATCTTCAAGCTCCTCAAGGGTGGCCTTGAAAGCGGCCAACAGGTCCCTCGGTAGGTCCCGTATGAAACCCACGGTATCTGTGATCACTACCTCGCGTTCCCTCGGAAATCTCAGACGCCTGCTCGATGTGTCGAGCGTGGCGAAAAGTTTGTCCTCCACAAAGGTCTCGCTCTTGGTCAGCGCGTTAAGGAGTGTGGACTTGCCGGCATTCGTATATCCGACGATCGAAACGATCGGAATATTCGTTGCTACCCTGCGCGACTTCCTCTGCTGCCGCGCCTTGCTCAGCACCCTAAGCTCCCTTTCGAGTAGTCCTATGCGGTCCCTAACCCTCCGTCTGTCGATCTCAAGCTTCATCTCGCCGGGTCCCCTGCCGCCGATCCCTCCCATCAGCCGCGACATGGCCGTCCCCTTTCCCGTAAGCCTGGGCAGACGGTATTTGAGCTGGGCGAGTTCCACCTGGACCTTCCCGTCCCGGCTGTGTGCGCGCCTAGCGAAGATGTCGAGTATCAGCTGGGAACGGTCAATCACCTTCAATTCGGTGAGCTCGCTGATCGATTTAATCTGGGATGGGCCCAGGTCCTGGTCGAATACAAGAAGGGTGGCGCCCCTGTTCATCGCCGTGATAACAAGTTCCTTCAACTTCCCCTCCCCCATGAGATATTTGGGGTTTATCTCTTTTGGTCGCTGAATCACCGCATCGAGGACGATGACGTCGCTCGACTCGGCCAGCTCCCTCAGTTCCTCAACAGAATCCTCCTGCTCGAATTTCGGTTTTGCAGACACGCTGATAAGAATCGCCTGTTCCCCGCCGGAGGCTTTTCCTCCCCGCTCCCGCTGGCCGGAGACCGCAGATCCCCTTGCCCTTTCGAGTTCTTCATCAAGCGCCGAGATAAAAGGCCCATAGTCGAACCGGTGCCGGTAAAAATCTTCACGGGGCAAAATTTCAAACGGTTTTCTCTCCCCGTGGGGCAGGAGATGGGCGATAAAGATATCGGCAGGTTGGCTGTCCCTCACGCCCACGGCAGCCATGACATCGAACCTCAACAGCGCCAGATCGGTGAGGTCGTCCTGGTTCAGCGGTTCGTTCCTCAGGTGAGTATGGATAAATCTGAGTCCCCGAAGTGCCCTTCTTCCGATGGGATACCCGTCAAGCGGTGGAATGAAAATACCCTTCGCGTCGCCGACGATCACGTGAGTGACCGTTCCCTTCCGCGATATAATCACCCCTATCTGACGGTTTATTTCGTCCGAAAGCTGCGCGAGATATTTCCCAAGTTCGACACTGATCAGCTCGTCGTGAAGCCGCCTTCTGTAAATCCTCTCGAGAGCGTGGATCTGACTTCCCTTCAGCCCCGTCAGTTTTCCGTAAAGTGCCGGTATTCCCTTTTCCTCCAAAAAAAAGTATTCAACATTGTATTTCCTTTGTAGTATTTTAGCATAGATAACGAGACAATAAAGGCACGGGAGGAACCATGAAAGTCATTTCTGAACATGCGTCGGGGAAAAAGACAATCCGCCTCGTCCAGGGAGACATCACCGAAAGGGACGTTGATGCGATCGTAAACGCGGCAAACTCCTACCTCCAGCACGGGGGCGGCGTCGCCGGTGCGATCGTGAGGAAGGGCGGACGCATTATCCAGGAAGAAAGCGACAAAATAGGCTTTACCCCTGTCGGGACAGCGGTGATAACGGGAGCGGGGAATCTGCCTTCCAGGTTTGTCATTCATGCGGTGGGGCCCAGGATGGGCGAAGGGGACGAAGACAATAAACTGACAAGCGCTGTCGCAAACATCCTCAGACTTGCATCCCAAATAAAACTCAAGAGCATCTCGCTTCCCGCGATCAGCTCCGGCATATTCGGCTTTCCGAAGGACAGGTGCGCGCAGATTCTCGTCCGTGAAGCCGAGTCATTTCTTAAAGAAAACAAAGATACCAGTCTCGATCTTGTCGAATTCTGCATCTACGACGATCTGACTCTGGGATATTTCAGGAAAGAATTCGAACGGCTTGCGCGGGATTAAGAAAGTCGGAAGGACAGATCGATGATCCTAAAAAACAGTTAAACACAGAGACTCAGAGGCACAGAGTTGAAAAAAAAGAGAAAACTCCTGAATTTACCACGCACACCGATGGCAACCCGAAATTTTACGGCAAACCGTTGTTTTCTCTGTGCCTCCGTGGTAAATGATCTGCCTTTTTAGGACGATGGGTTATTTCCTGCGTCCGTATTCAGCCTTAATCTTCTCGTATAATTCTTCCGGGGTAAAAACCACTCCGCCGGGTCTGCCGTAAAAAACCACATCGGCAGCGCCGTTGACCGCAAGCCTTACGTCTTCGACCATCTGCCCTGCGTTCATCTCCACCACCATGAATTTCTTTCCCTTTCGGGCCATCTCCGCTATCCTTTTTTCAGGAAAAGGAAATAGCGTCACCGGCCTGAAGAGCCCGACTTTTTTCCCCTCTTTCCGAAGCTCCTGCACGGCCGACAGTGCGATCCGCGCGGCAATCCCGAAGGCGACCACCATGAGGGCCGCGTCTTCAGTATCATGTTCGTCGAACATCACTTCTTTCTTCCTTACCAGATCGTACTTTCTGCAGAGCTCGTAGTTCTTCTGTTCCAGTTCCCCCTGCCCCATACAGAGGGAACGAACCACCCTCGGTCTGCGGCCTTTGCAGCCGTTCAATATCCAGTCTTTCTTAGGCAGACGCGGACGCACATACTTTGTGGGGTGAAACGGTTCCATCATCTGACCAACTACGCCGTCCCCGAGGATCACCACCGGCGTGCGGTACTCATCGGCCTTGTCAAAGGCCCGCATCGTGAGGTCCCACATTTCCTGCACGTTGAAGGGAGAGTACACGATACACCGATAGTCCCCGTGGCCCCCTCCTTTTACTGCCTGAAAATAGTCTCCCTGGCTGGCGGTAATATTCCCGAGCCCGGGTCCGCCCCTTTGAATATTGACGATGACCGCAGGAAGTTCGGCGCCCGCGAGAAAAGAGATCGCCTCCTGCATGAGACTGATCCCGGGACTGCTCGACGACGTCATCGCCCTGACACCGGCAGCCGAGGCGCCGTATACCATATTAATTGAAGCGATCTCGCTTTCCGCCTGGATAAAGACGCCATCGACCTCGGGCATCCTTCTCGCCATATATTCCGGTATCTCATTTTGCGGCGTAATAGGATACCCGGCGTAGAAGCGGCAGCCCGCCTGCACAGCCGCCTCGGCAATCGCCTCGTTGCCTTTTCTGAAAAATAGTTTCTTCCTCATCCCTCACCCTTTTTTGATTCCCTGCCGCTTGATCGCACGTCAGGAAATCCGCTTCATTATAGCATATCGTTCCTTGACGGAATAGGTCTCATGCGCCCGTTTCGATTGACAAACATCAGACTCTTTATTTAACATTTTGTTTCACGAGGAGACCGAATGTATTTTCAGGATCTTATACTGACGCTTCAGAGCTTCTGGTCTAAAAAAGGCTGCGTCCTGCTTCAGCCTTACGATATCGAGGTCGGGGCCGGAACGTTCCACACGGCAACTTTCTTCCGGGTCATCGGCCCGGAACCATGGAAGACCGCATACGTCCAGCCATCGAGGAGACCGACGGACGGCAGGTACGGGGAGAACCCCAACAGGCTCCAGCAGTATTACCAGTACCAGGTCATCATTAAACCGTCGCCGGCAGACAGCCAGGAAATCTATCTCGAGAGCCTCTCTGAACTCGGTATCGACCCGACGAAGCACGACATCAGGTTCGTCGAAGACGACTGGGAGTCTCCGACCCTCGGCGCATGGGGGCTCGGCTGGGAGGTCTGGCTCGACGGCATGGAGGTGACCCAATTTACATATTTCCAGCAGGTAGGAGGAATAGACCTCACGCCGGTTTCGCTCGAAATCACTTACGGGCTCGAGCGGATCGCGATGTACCTGCAGGGCGCAGACAACGTATACCAGCTGAAATGGAACAAAGACCTTTTCTACGGAGACGTCCACCACATGGGCGAGGTCGAGGGATCAAAGTACAACTTCGACCACTCTAATGCCGAACTGCTTGCACGACACTTCGACGATTGCGAGAAAGAGTCCGTCAGGATGAATACGACCGGTCTCGTGATCCCTTCTTACGAATTCTGTCTCAAGTGTTCGCACCTGTTCAACCTGCTCGACGCAAGGGGCGCAATATCGGTGACCGAAAGGACAAAGTACATAGCCAGGGTCAGAAACCTCGCAAAGCTCTGCGCCGAGGCATTTTACCGGCAGCGGGAAGAGATGGGGTTTCCGCTCCTAAGGGGACAGAAATGAGCGCCGTGAACCCGGAAACAGTAAGCGAGGAAACACCGCTGGAGCATGCGCTCCTGCTGGAAATAGGGACCGAGGAGATACCGGCCCGGTTTCTACCTCCGGCGATTGCCGACCTGAGAAATATCGCCTCGGCCCTATTCGCGGAGCACCGCATACCTTATAAGGAGATAAGGTCGTATGCCACTCCTCGGAGGCTTGTCCTCATGATGAAGGGAGTATCCGCGGTGCAGAACGATGCGGTCAGGGAGGTCTTCGGCCCTTCGAAAAAAGTGGCCTTCGACGATCAGGGCAATCCGACAAAGGCAGCGGCGGGCTTTGCCGCCTCGCTTGGTTTACCGGTGTCGGAACTGGTAATCAAGACAAAAGGAAAAGGCGAATATGTGGCAGCGGTCATCTCCGAGAGCGGCATGGAGACCAGGGCGGCATTGCCCGCGATATTCAGGAAGATCATCCTCTCTCTGCGTTTCCCCAAATCGATGAGATGGGGAAGCGGCAGCATGCTGTTTGTCCGTCCGATCCACTGGCTCGTAACCCTCTATGGTCAGGACACGGTGAGCGTGGAGATAGACGGTATCAAGGGCAGCAACATGACGCGAGGGCACAGGTTCCTCTCTCCTGCCGCGTTCCAGATAAGAGAGGTGAACGCCTACATAAACGTGCTCGAGAACAACTTTGTCATTCTAGACCAGGAGAAGAGGGAAAAGGCGATACGCTCGGGCATCGACGATCTTGCGGCCCGGTCGGGCGGCCGGCCCGTGGCCGACGACGGACTTCTCGAAACAGTGAATTTTCTCGTCGAATATCCAGCGCCGGTCTTGTGCAGTTTTGACCGGGGATACCTGAAGCTCCCGAAGGAGCTGCTCATCACTGTGATGAAGGACCACCAGAAATACTTCGGCATCCAGGATGACGATGGGAACCTGCTGAACAGTTTCATCGTGATCAGCAACACCCGGGCGGAAAACAGCGAAACCGTCAGGACGGGTGCAGAACGGGTGATCAAGGCCCGCTTCGACGACGCTAAATTCTATTTTCACGAAGATAAGAAAATGTCGCTCGACGACAGGATCGGGCACCTGAAGAATGTTACCTTTCACGACAAACTGGGAAGTCTTTTTGACAAGACAGAAAGGACCGTCTCGATCGCGTCCTTCCTCGCCGACAAACTGGGTCCTGGGCTGAAGGAGAGACTCGTCAGGGCGGCAAGACTTGCAAAGGCCGACCTGATCACCGGCGTGGTCAGAGAATTCCCCGAACTTCAGGGCATCATGGGCAGATACTATGCGCTCCACGATGACGAAGACAAGGGCGTCTCGCTGGCCCTCGAAGAGCAATACCTTCCCAAGTCCTTTGGCGGAAGGCTTCCGGAGACAGACCTAGGGGCCCTGTTAAGCCTCTCCGATAAGATAGACAACATCGCTTCGTTCTTCTCGATCGGCCTGATGCCGACCGGGTCGGAAGACCCATTCGCCCTCAGGCGACAGGCGATGGGCATAGTCTCGATTCTCACGGAGCGGGGATATGAGCTCTCGTTGCAGGATATTTTCGAAAAGGCCCTTCAGGAAGTGCCGGTAAAATCGGGGCGTGACGCCGCGGCAGAGATCCTGAACTTCATGGAGCAGCGTCTGGAGTTTATGCTTTCGTCAAAGGAATACACACAGGACCTCATTAAGGCCGTCCTGCCGCTGAGCCGGTCCTGTTCCATGAAGGGGGTCCTCGCCCGCATAGAGGCGCTGAGACATTTTAGGGAAGAGGATATCTTTCCCTCTTTTCTCCTTGCGATAAAAAGGGTGAACAACATCATACCGAAGGCGCCCCTCCCGCCTCTGCGGGACAACCTTCTTGTCCAGGATGAGGAAAAAAACCTCTATGCGATATTCCTCGACTTAAGAGAAAGAACATCAGCCCTCATCGAAAAAGAGCAATTCGCCGAATGCCTTGCTGTGTTTTCGGGGATAACGTCTGCGGTCAACGGCTTTTTCGACAAGGTACTCGTCATGGACAAACAAGAAGAGATCAAGCTAAACAGGCTCGCACTGCTCAAAGAAATATGGGCGGCCGCGTCGCTCCTCGCTGATTTTTCGAAGCTTTCCTGAAATCAACCGTCCGAGATTTTCACCACGATCATACTTATATTGTCCCGCGCGCCGGAGGCCATCGCCTTATCGAAAAGGCACTCAGCCTCGCCATGGAGCGGCAGAAAACAGTCCTCCATGTCCGGCCGGCCGACACTCTCCCAGAGTCCGTCAGAGCAGATAAGAAACGTCTCATGACCTGACAGATTTACCTCTCTCACATCCACTGCCGGAGACGCGCCTTGCAGATCTCCGATCAGCGCGGAGGTGAGAATGTTTTTCTGGGGGTGCGTCCGCATCTCTTCTTCGGTGATCACGCCCTCTTCCAGAAGCCTCTGTACCAGGGAATGGTCCTTCGTAAGCCTCTCCAGGACATCGCCATTCCAACGGTATAACCTGCTGTCTCCACAATGAAAGAGAAAACACCGGCCGGCCCCCACAAACAGCCCCGTTGCGGTGGTGCCCAATCCGTAACTGTCCCTGTCTTTTTCCACGAGCCAGTTCAGGGCCGATTTGGAGGATTTCATTATATCGATGAGGTCTTCAGTGCCTTCTACCGCCACGTATTTATCTTTGAGAATCTCGAGTACCGTCCTGCTCGCGACTTCACCCCTCTGATGCCCTCCCATGCCGTCCGCGACGGCATAGATCTGTGTTTGTTCGAAAGACGCGACACAAGTCACTCTCTCCTGGTTCGTCTCGGAGACGACGATATTATTCAGGAGCAGACTGTCTTCATTGTTCTTTCTGATCTTACCGACATTAGTGATATAGCAGGCTTCCACTCGCACTCTTACACCCTCCCTGACTCCTATGTTTCGCTGACGATTTATCAAGTATACAGCATATCGGCGGTCGGTTACGGATAAAATTAAGCGGCCCTATCCCGCGTTCGGTGGAATGATATTGACAATTCCCCTTTGATTCTATTATGTTATATAGTTCTCAAAAATTCTGAAAAGAAAGTAAAGAGGTTTACTGATGAAGACTCAATTCGCGAAAAAGGGTGATATCGACCGGAAGTGGTATGTGGTCGATGCGAAAGACGCGGTCTTGGGAAGGCTCGCGGTCAAAGTCGCCACTTACCTCAGGGGCAAGAATAAAGCGGTTTTCACTCCTAATGTCGACACCGGCGATTTCGTAATCGTGGTCAATGCCGATAAGGTGCGTCTCACCGGGAAAAAACTGACCGATAAAATCTATTACCACCATTCCGGATACATCGGCGGAATAAAGGCGAAGACGGCCAAGGACATGCTGGAGCAGACACCGGAGAAGATCGTCGAGAAGGCGGTCTGGGGCATGCTCCCGAAGAACCGGCTCGGGAGGACGATGATCAAGAAGCTGAAAGTATACAAGGGAACCGAGCATCCTCACAAGGCCCAGTCCCCGGAAATTTTGCAATAAAGGAGCGCACATGGCCGAAATAAAATATACAGCGACAGGAAGAAGAAAGACCTCTATCGCACAGGTAAACCTCACCCCCGGAACAGGCAAGATCACCGTGAACAAGAAACCGGTGGAAACCTATTTCCCGCGGGAGGTGCTCCGCATGATCATCCGTCAGCCGATCGAACTGGTCGGTGCAAGCGGCAAACATGATATCGCCGTGAAGGTCGAGGGCGGAGGGCCGACGGGGCAGGCGGGAGCCATCAGACACGGCATCTCCAGGGCGCTCACCAAAATGGACGCGGACCTCAGGGGAAGACTGAAGAAGGAAGGATTTCTCACCAGGGACCCGAGAGAAAAAGAGAGAAAGAAATACGGACTCAAAGGAGCGAGAAAACGCTTCCAGTTCTCAAAGAGATAACGCACGCTTAAGAGCGGAAGCTCTGAAGTCGTTCAGGATATCCAAGGGCCCGTTCTTGAAACGGGCCTTTTTGTTTATGCACTGCGGGCGGGGAGACCCCGCCCCTACGACGAATCGAAAAGGATCGACAAATGAAAAAAGTTGCGATTTGCGGCGCCAGCGGGTACACGGGGATTGAGCTTCTGCGTATTCTGTCCGGCCATTCCAAAGTCGAGGTGTCAGCGGTAACGTCCGAGAAATCGGCTGGCAAGAAACTGGCTGCGTTGTTCCCGCACCTTCACGGATATGGCGGCCTCACATACGAGCCGCTTAACAAAGAAAAGCTCCTGACCAAGGCTGATTTATTTTTCCTTGCGCTACCTCATGGCGCCTCCCAGGAGGCGGTCAATTTTTTTTATCGTAACGGCAAGAGGGTGATAGATCTTTCGGCGGATTACAGACTGAGAAACGCCGCGACGTACAAAGAGTGGTACGGGCTCCCGCATGAGTTCGTCTCCACTCTCAGGAAAGCCGTCTACGGCCTGCCGGAGATATACCGGAGCAGGATCAAGAAGGCGGCCCTTATCGCGAACCCCGGCTGTTATCCGACAAGCGCGATCCTCGGCCTGCTGCCCGCGCTTAAGGCAAAGATTGTCGACGTCGGCTCGATCGTGATTGACTCGAAATCAGGGACGAGCGGCGCGGGGAGAAAGGCCGACGTTGCGGTCTCTTTCTGCGAGGTAAACGAAGGGTTTAAGGCATACGGCATCGGCACGCACCGGCACACTCCTGAGATCGAGCAGGAATTGTCGGCACTCGCAGGCAAAGAGATAAGGGTAAATTTCACCCCACATCTTCTGCCGGTCGATAGAGGGATACTTACGACTATTTATGCCAAAATGACGAAGAAGGCGGACACAGCTTCTGTGCTGAATGTCTATCGCAAGAGATACGCGGAAGAGCCCTTCATCAAGGTGCAGGATGAAGGTGTCTTGCCGAATATCAAGAATGTGAGAGGGACAAATGTCTGCGAAATCGGGGTAAAGGTGAACGCCAGGACGAATACGCTGGTCGTCGTCTCAGCGATCGACAACCTCGTAAAAGGGGCATCAGGCCAGGCGGTCCACAATATGAATCTCATGATGGGCTTTCCGGAGCAGGAAGGGCTGGACAAAATCGCCCTCTTCCCATAGGAGGATATACGCTTATGCCTGGCATTAATGACATGAAAACTCATCCAGGGTTCCTTTTTTCGACAGCCGAGGCCGCGATCAAGAAACCGGGCCGCAAAGACATCGCCCTCATCGTCTCCGAAGTCGAGTCGAATATCGCAGGCACCTTCACGAAGAATGCTGTAAAAGCTGCTCCGGTCAGGCTCTGCATGCGAAATATAAAGTCCGGTAAGGGCAGAGTGATTATCGTGAACAGCGGCAACGCCAACGCCTGCACGGGAAAGCGTGGGATGCAAGACGCAGAAAAGATTGCTGCGGACGTTTCTCGGCGACTGGACATTAAACCTTCTCTCGCATACATCTGCTCAACCGGCGTGATAGGAACGCCGCTTCCGATGGAGAGAATAACTCCCGCACTCGATGCACTCGTTGGCAATGTCGGCAGATCTTCTTTCGCAGACGTGGCGGAGGCGATCATGACGACGGATACCTTCCCGAAGATTGTATCGAGAAGCCTGAAGATCGGCGGCAAGTCGGGGACGATCACAGGGGTATGCAAGGGCGCAGGAATGATCGCGCCGAACATGGCGACGATGCTCTGTTTCATCCTCACCGACGTCGCGCTCGAAAAAAGAGCGTTGGGCGCAGCTTTGAAGGAATCTGTAAGTAAGTCTTTCAACCGGATCACGATAGACGGCGACATGTCGACGAACGACACGGTCCTTCTCATGGCAAACGGCATGCTCGGCAACGCGCCAATTACCCTGAAGTCAAAGTATTTCAGCGCATTCAGTAAGGCGCTGGACGAGGTCACCTACGCGCTTTCCAAGCTTGTGGTGAAGGACGGCGAGGGGGCGACGAAGCTTATCGAAGTAATAGTGAAAGGCGCAAAGAGCGACTCGCATGCCCTGAAAGCTGCGTTCGCGATCGCGAACTCAAGCCTTGTCAAGACGGCGATCTACGGCAACGACGCCAACTGGGGTAGGATCATGTGCGCCGTAGGATATTCGGGGATCCCCTTTCACGAAGAGAAGGCAGACGTCTTTTTCAACGCAGTCCAGGTCGTGAAAAGAGGGCTTGCAAACAACAAGGACAAGGAAGCGACCGCTGCGTTGAAATCCAAGGAGATAGCTATTACCATCGATCTTCACGCCGGCAAGTCATCGGCCAGGGTACTCACCTGCGATTTCACCGAGGAATACATCCGCATCAACGCGGAATACAGGACGTAGCCGCCGGATCTTTTTGGTATTGCCGACGTGGGGAAGTAAGGATCACCCTATCTTAAATGTATCCAGAATCCCGTACAGGGCCGCGACTGCAGGCGAATCTGAGGGAAGCCCCACTATCCCTTTGCCCTGAAGGTCGAACTCGAAGATGTTATGGTCCTGGGGTATAAGTCCTGCGACCGTCAGCCCGAGTTCCTCCGCCACTTTCTTTAGTTCCTGTCCCTCGTCACCAGATACGCGGTTGATGATGAAGGCGTGTTTGGCGACGTCCAGTTCGAGTTCCTTAACCAGCCCGTCGATCCTCTTGGCGGTGCGCACCCCCCGGACCGTCGGATCGCTGACGATCAAAAGGAGATCGACCTTGTGCGTAGTGCGCCGGCTAAGATGTTCCATCCCGGCCTCGTTGTCGATCACGACATAAGAGTATGTCTCCGAGAGCTTGTCGGTGTATTTTCTGATAATGTTATTGGCGGCGCAGTAACAGCCCGGGCCTTCAGGCCTCCCCATGACAATAAGATCAAATCCTCTCGCCTCGATGATCGACTGCTGCACCTGGTAATCGAAGAGCTGTTCCATCGACATACCGCCGGGCCGATCGCTTCCGCTACGAATAGTCTGGAGCGACTCTTCCCTGAGGTGCCCTATGGTGGCGTGCACATCGACGCCCAGAGCCTCGTTCAGACAGGAATTGCTGTCTGCGTCTACCGCCAGCACCGGTTTCTTTTTTTTCTCAATCAGATATTTAACGGTCAGGGCGGCAATACTCGTCTTTCCTGTGCCGCCCTTCCCGGCCAATGCCACTACATATGCCATATTTAAATACTTCCTTTTCGTTTTCTTTAATTATATATCATTTCCTTACGCGGAAGGCTATCAAGGTCCATTATTGACCATCCACAACCTGTCCTCCTCAGGCGGATCCGCCCGTGGCGGAAGGCTCCGCACAGCCCTGGTATGTAGCGATGAACCTTTTTCTGAATGTCAGTCAAGATTACAGCTGCGTTTACGTGAATCAAAATCATATATGGACTTTTTCAGCATGTCCTCCTTAGCCTTCCTGCACAGATAAGTTAATTAGCCATGCTTGGCGCCCATTTTCATGACAGCATCCTGCTGATTGTCGTATCATATAAAGATGACCGAAAAAGATAACAGAAAAGTTCCTCTGATCGATACACATTGTCACCTCGACATGTCCGAGTTCGACAACGACAGGGAGGATGTCATCGCTAGGGCAAAGGACACCGGATTTGAGGCGCTGATAACCGCAGGATCAGACTTCGACAGCGCCGCAAGAGCGATGGAACTCGCGACCCGGCATGATTTTATCTATGCGGCGATCGGCGTCCATCCCCATGATGCGAAGGATTTTTCTGACGAAATATACCTCGATCTCGTCTCCCGCTCAAGGAACAGGAAGGTCGTCGCGATAGGCGAGACCGGACTCGACTACCATTACGACCACTCGCCCCGCGACGTCCAAAGGGAGGTCTTCAGAAAGCATCTGCGCCTCGCGAAGGAGGCCGGGCTGCCGGTCATAGTCCACAGCAGGGAGGCGAAGGAGGATACGATGGCGATCCTTGCCGAGTCGGGCATAAACCAGGGTGTCTTGCACTGCTTTTCGGGTGACCTTGATATGGCGGAGCAGGCTATGTCGATGGGGCTTTCCCTATCGCTTGCAGGTCCCGTAACGTTCAAGAAGTCATCGCGCTTGCGCGAGATAGCGCGCATCATCCCCGACGACTATCTGTTGATCGAGACCGATGCCCCCTATCTTTCGCCGGAACCGCTCAGAGGCAGGCGCAATGAGCCGTCATACCTGGAATACACTGCAAGGTTCATCGCAGATCTGAGAGAGATCAGTCTTGACGACCTGGCACGGATCACGACGCTCAACGCCAAACGGCTTTTCGGGATAGGGACCCTCCCTGACAGGGCAGAGATCGCCTACCAAATCCGGGACAGTCTCTACCTGAACATCACGAACCGCTGCACCAACGCGTGCTCTTTCTGCGTAAAGTTCCGTTCCGATTTTGTCAAAGGTCACAGACTGCGACTCAGCCAAGAACCCACCGAAGAGGAAATCACCCTCTCGATAGGCGACCCTTCCCTTTATAAGGAAGTGGTTTTCTGCGGTTACGGCGAGCCACTCGAGCGGTTGGACGCTGTAAAGGATGTGGCCCGCTGGATAAAGGAACGGGGAGGAAGGGTAAGGATCAACACTAACGGTCACGCCAATCTCATCCACAAGCGGGACATCCTTCCCGAGCTGAAAGGGCTCGTCGACAGCATCTCGGTCAGTCTTGACGCGCAGGACGAAGCCACCTACAACAGACTCTGCAAGCCGGTGTTCAAGAACGCCCACGCAGAGATCATCCGGTTCATCAGACAGGCAAAGGAATTCATCCCGGACGTTCAGGCGACGGTGGTAGAGCTTGAGGGGGTGGATATTGAAAAATGCCGCGAGATAGCCGCACAACTCGGGGTAAAGCTCAGAATCCGGAAACTCGACGTTGTGGGCTGAAGTTCTCCACCCACTTCAGGAACGCCCCGACCACAAAGGGATCGAACTGGGTCCCGGCGCATCTCATGATTTCGTTGATCGCGTCTTCCTTCGTTTTCATTTTCCGGTAGGGTCTGTCTGAAGTCATCGCATCGAAGGCGTCCGCCACGGCGAGAATGCGCGCCATAAGCGGTATCTCTTCCCGCTTCAGACCGAAGATGCCGTTCCGCCCGTCCCAGTGTTCGTGATGATATTTAACACCCTGGATGATTTCTTTGAACTGCTTCAGTTCCACGAGTATTTCGGCGCCGAGGGCGGCATGCCTCTTGATCTCGATCCATTCCTCCGGTTTGAGCTTGCCGTTCTTGTTCAGGATCTCTTTCGGCGTAGCAATCTTCCCTATGTCGTGAAGGAGCGCACTGATTTTCAGCTTCTCCAGCACCTCTTTCTCGAGCCCCAATACCCGGCCGATGCCGATGGAATACTCCGTGACCCGCTCCGTATGCCCTGCTGTCCAGCATGAGGACGCCTCAAGCGCCTTCACAAGCGACCGTATCGCGCCCAACAGCAGCGACTCAAGCTCGCTGTAAAGCATGGCGTTTTCTATCGCAAGTCCCGCCTGGGCCCCAATCGCCGAGAGGAGCTTGGAATCGTTTGAATAAAATTCCTCTTTGGACTGCTTGTCCGCGACCACGATTGCGCCGATGACCTTAACCTTGCCGATAAGGGGGCAGACCATCAGCGACGACAGTTCAGGCATAAAGTCTTTATGCTCCGTCTCGGCAAGCCTGCAAAAAGCCGACGCTTTTTTTGAATCTATCGAGTTCCAGATGGCCCTCGACTTCTTGTCGAACACGCGCGTATCATCCCAGTTTCCCTTGCTCACCTTCGTGCTGAGCTTCTCGCCCTTTTCGTCGAGAAATAGGACTGCGGCGGTACGGACCCCGATCGTATTGATCGCCTCGTTCGTAATTCTCAGCGCGATCTCGTCGATGCTGAGGAAAGAGAAAACCTCGGATATGCGGTAGAGAAGGGAGAGCTCCTCGTATACGTTGCTCAGCTCCTGGATCGTCAATGATAGGTCATGTTCACGGCTTATCAACTATCATCACCTCTTCCACCATTTCCAAAAGCGCCTTGGGACTGAAGGGCTTCGTGATGTACCGCGTAACGCCGCTGCGCAGGCCGAGTTGCTCGTCCGCATCCTGACCTTTCGCGGTAAGCATAAAGATGGGGATTTCCGCTATTTCGGGATCGCGCTTAAGGATCTTGCAGAGTTCTATGCCGCTGAGTTCCGGCATCATCCAGTCGAGGATGATAAGCCCCGGCTTTTCCTTCTTTATGACCTCTACCGCGCCCACGCTGCTCCTCAGGGTTACGACGTCAATCATGGCCTTCTTGAGCTTGTCCTCAATCATCATCAGGATGAACGGTTCATCATCAATTACCACGACCTTTTTCATTTCATCTCCCGTCGGGGAAGCGACAAGACCACTTCTGTCCCTTCGCCAGGTTTACTCCTGATTTCCATGCTGCCGCCATGCATCTTGACGATCTCACGACACAGAGAGAGACCAAGTCCTGTTCCCTTGATCCGCTGCCCGTGCTTGCCGCGATAAAACCTTTCGGGAAGATGAGAGAGGTCGTCCTCCGAGATGCCCCACCCGCTGTCGGAAACGGTAATCACGACACCCCCTTTCGCATCCTCTACGCTGATATGGACACGGCACCCATCGTCTGAAAACATCAGCGAATTGTCGATAAGATTCGTCAGCACTTGCTTTATCTTCCCCTCGTCCCCGACCACATATCGGGCCCCGTCGACATCATATTTAATCTCGGCCTTCTTTTTTTCCACGAGCGGAGAAAAAGACCGCGACAGGCCCGACAAAAGTTCTTCCATGTCTACACTTACCAGTTTCAAGATCTCTTTGCCGCTCTCTATCCGCGCGATACTCAACAGATCGGAGACCATATTGGACAGCCTTATCCCCTCACTCAGAATAGTACGCAGATATTTCTTCGCCCGCTTGTCGTCGATGTCTTCTTCAAGAATCATCTCGGTCATTCCCACGATTGCGGAGAGCGGTGTTCTGAATTCGTGCGAGACTGACCGTATTATCTCGGTTTTCATCCGGTCTATCTCTTTCTCGTGGCTTATGTCCCGCACCAGGTTTACTACCCCGGACACCCCTCCCCCTGCGTCCAGCACCGGGGTGGCGCTTATCAGGACTGCATTTCTGTTTTGGAAAGCGCTGGTCAGGAAGGTCTCCCGGCTCATCCTGCCTCCGTTCAGCGCATCATCGAAACATTCACCGAGGGAAAACCTGAAATCAATGTTGTCATCCGAATACCTGAACACGTCGCAGATCGGCATCCCGACGGCAGCGGCAGCTGTAACGCCCGTCATTATTGAGAAGGCCTTATTGACTGAAATGATCCTGCCGTTGACATCGACTGTAATTATACCATCCGCCACGCTCTGAAGAATAGTGTCCGAGAGTCCCTTTTCCGTAATCGCCTTAAGATAAAAATCCGATCGCTCTATCGATACGGCCAGGATATTCGCGATAATCTTGAGGAAATGGAGTTCGTCTTCCTTAAACTCCCTCGTCCCCAAATAATAGAGGGAATATACACCGACAGTCTTTTCCCCAATATGCATGGGAACGGCGATGACAGACTGGAACTGCGAGTTGCCTATATCGGAGGCCAGATAAAATTTGGCCTCCGCCCGGATGTCTGCAATCACTGTGGGGGCCCTTCTCTCCACGGAATATCCCTCGATGGAACTTACCGTGTTCGCATAAATAAGTTTGCCCTCTCTCCCGCTTTCGGGAGCTGCCGACTTGAGGATGAAATTCCCCTTCTGGTCCCTTACGAGCAGCCAGACAAGATCAGCCGAGAATATGTTCCTGATCAATTCGAGAACCGGTCCCATCACGTCCCTCAGTTCTATCGCCGACCCCAGCCTCGTCGAGAGCGAGAGGATCTGCGCCTGCTCTTCCTCCCGCCTGGATCTCTGGTGCTCGTAAAGTTCCCTCATCTTCTCGTACAGCTTGATATTTTCGAGAGCAATCCCAGTCATTTCTCCAACGGAAGTGAGGATATTTTCTTCCTCGGATGTGAAATTATGCGTCCTGAAACTAAAGAGGCAGAAGACGCCGATGACCCTCTCCTTGCCACGGACGGGTATGCAGCAATATCCCTTCATCCCCGAATGTTTTATAAAGGACCGCTCTATCCTTTGGTCCTTCGAAAGGTCCGAGGTCGTCATCACCTGCCCGGTGACCGCCACCCTGCCGGGTACGTCCTCACCGAGCCTTATCCTCCCCATCATCTTCACGAATTCCTCCGATATCCCGCGGTGATACTGACAGACCATCTCTCTTTTGGCATCGTCGATGAAAAATATACCTCCCCCGTCCATGCTCAGCATCTCTATCATCCTGTCGAGGATTTTCGTAAATATTTCGTCTGCTCTCAATGACTTACTGAGAATTCCGGCGATACTGTTAAGTGCAACCAACTCTCTGTTTTTGTTGAATATCTCTTCCTCGTGTTTCATGCGTCCCGTAACATCCCGGATGAGTTCTATCACGTGAAGCACGTTGCCCGAGGAATCCTTGATGGGACTCGCCACGATTTCGTGAAACTTTCTTTCGCCGGAAGGACCGGCGTGCTGGTGAGTCGTCCGGTAATTCTTTCCGGTGATGAACACAGTCTGGGCAGGACACTCGTGCCCCTCGGTCCAGCACGGCTTACCCATATGGTGGGCTATCACATGACAAAACTGACCGATCACAGGCCCCCCCGCCTCCGTCATGGCGACCCTGTTCGCCCTGATAATGTTGTACCCCTTGTCGATCACGAAGAGCTGGTCTTCGATGCTGTCCATGATCGTTTCGACGTATTCCTTCTCGCGCTGTAGCTCGTTTCGGAGTTCCCGCTGTTCCCTGAAGTCTTTAAAAATACCGATCTTACCGACTATCTTGTCCCCTTCGAATATCGGAGACCCGCTGATCAGCACCGGTATTTGTATACCGTCCCGCGAGAGCATGCTGATCTCATAAATCGATGAAATCCCCCTGTCTCTTTTCTCCTCAATTTGCTTGCGGATCACAGCGGCATTTTTCTCGTCGAAGAAATCATAGAGCAAAGCGCCTAATACTTCTTCCCTCGCATAACCGAACATCCTGGTAAATGCCGGATTCACGTCCGAAATCCTATTTCCCGCGTCAACGACCCAGAGAGGATCTACCATCGCGCCCACATACGTGTCTTTACGCTGCAGCTCAAGCGTCTTTTCACGCAGGGTAGCCGCCATCTCGTTGAAGGCCCTCGTCACTTCACCAAGTTCGTCATCGGAGACGATCGGCAGACGTATGTCGAGATTGCCCTCCTTCATCAGTTTCGATCCTCTCAGAAGCCCTTTCAGAGAGATCAGCATGCCCCTCGAAAAGAGGATGGACAGCATGAGCGCAAGCACCAGAATGTAAAACACAAAGGGAACCAGTGATTCGATAAGTTTGTCGGAAAACTCCCTGTGCGGTTGTGTATAATCCCCATTCCCGGGGGGATGGAGCGACTCCTCCTCCGCAATCATCTTATTGACCTGTTTCACGACGGTAAATGTCAATGGCACCACGATAAGGGACGCGAAGATCAGAAAGATTACGATATGTTTATAGATAATCTTCGTTTTCGCCATCAGAACAAGTTCCTAATAAGATACATGAGCAAAACAACCAGGCCCCAGGAAAAAGAGATCACCCCAAGCGGCAGAATACCCTGTTCTATGAGGGAATCAAAATCAACGGAAAAACCGATTGCCGCAAGCGCCGCGCTAAGGCAGAAATTGCTCGTGCCCTTGAAATACTCCATAACATGCGCAAACGCTCCGCTCATGTTCACCCCCACTGCAAGGAGTATAAAAACGATCACGAACCACGGGATCTTCACTCGCCTTCCCTCCTTCCCGGAATAAAAAAGCGAGGCAGTCACGAGGAAGAAAAGAAAGGACATCCTGATGAGTTTGATCTTCTCCGCAGCAGCAGGACATTCAGGACATACGTTCAGTGCCGCCACCTTCACTTGTCCGAGCATCGGCAGTGTCGTACCGGCCAGAAAGTTGAATTCGACGCGTGTCAGCGAAAGGGTGTCGTTGAGCATCGGATAGAAGATCATCCCGGTCAGCCCAAGCATCATCACAGATATTACCGCTACGGATGTCTCCTCTCTCTTCGCCCCTATCAGCGGTGAAATAACGGCAATCGCAGATGCCCCGCATACCGAAAGTCCGGACGCGAGAAGCACTGCCACTTTTTTTTCAATGCCGAATATCCCTGCGATAAGAAGCGTAAGCCCGAACAGCGCCGAGAATACCAAAAAAATCGCCAGCAACTGCCCCCAGCGCAGCTCGTCCAGAACAAGCTGCGATCCGTACAGCGCGATCCCGAGGGGGAGGAAGAAAGTCAGGGCTGTCTCCGTTCCCCTTTCGAAATAGTCCCTGTTGCCGATCATGTTCCCCGCAAGCATGCCGACGATGATCGAGATTACAAGGGCATCGAAAGAGGCATGAAGAGTCGACAAAAAATATGCCAATGCGGCAATGACAAGGACGACGCAGAATCCCGCGATATGATCTTCGGTCTTCATGTTTTTTTTTATGTTTTTCTCAAGTGTACCATAAATACCCGCCATGAAGAAACAGGCCGTATTGTCCCCGAAGAAGCCGTTGACGACCACGTTCAGTCGGAATACGCCTGGCAGACGAAAAGTCCCGTCTGGATGCTGTCCTTACTGTTACTTATTTAAGCGGAACAATGAAGGCAGTGTTTGATTGTGATTCAAGTAAACGCAGGCGAGACCCTCGCCTCCCCTTAGCTATGGTCGGTGCTCTTCCGCTTTACCTCGCGCCACACTGCGCAGGAAGTCGCGCAAGCCAGACGCAGCGACTGCACCTTCGGCCGCATCCGAAAGCCTCTTCCATTTCAGCTCACCTGCACGCAGTTCGTCATCGCCGATGATAAAGACATACTCTGCAGCGAGACGGTCTGCCTTTCTCATCTGGCTTTTCAACGAGGCTGCGCCATCGCCGAGTTCGGTCCAGTACCCATCCTGCCGCAGGCCGTCCGCAATGAGGATACCCTCGGCGCCGGCCCTCTCCCCGATCACCGCGATAAAAGCGGCGGGGCGTGGGAGGTCCTCCCGCACAGTCATTTTCAGGAGCTCGACGATTCTCTCCATACCTACAGCAAATCCCACCGCAGGCGTCTCCGGCCCGCCGAACTCCTTCACCAGCCGGTCATATCTTCCCCCGGCGGCGACCGCGTTCTGGGCGCCCAGGTTCTCGCTCGTCACTTCGAAGGTGGTACGTGTGTAGTAGTCAAGTCCCCTCACCATCTCAGGGTTCACCACATAGGAGATACCGAGCTTTTCGAGCAGATGAAGGAGCCTTTCGAAATGCGCCCTGCAGTCTTCACAGAGGTGATCGGTTACCCTGGGTGCCCCCTTTCTAACCTCCCTGCAGCCCTCCACTTTGCAATCCAGAATCCTCAGCGGGTTCACGTGGTATCTGCGCCGGCAGTCGGTACACAGGTCGTCGAGTCTGCCGGCAAAAAAAGACAAAAGTGCCTCCTTGAACACAGGTCTGCACTTTTCGCATCCGATCGAATTGACCTGAAACCTGAGATTGGGCAGCCCGACCCCGGCAAGAAATCGCCCCAGCATCGAAAGCATCTCGGCGTCGGTCTCGGCATGCGGAGAGCCGAAACACTCCGCCCCTGTCTGGTAAAATTGTCTCAAACGTCCCAACTGCGGCCTTTCGTATCTGAACATCGGCCCTGCATAATAGAATTTTTGCGGTGACGGCATATTGAAAAGGTGGTTTTCCACATAACAACGGACCACCGGTGCGGTCCCTTCAGGCCTGAGAGTGATGCTGCGGCCGCCCTTGTCCTCAAAGGTGTACATCTCCTTTTCTACGATATCGGTGTCCTCGCCGATGCTCCTCGTAAAGACGCCCGTTGCTTCGACGATCGGCGGCCTAATCTCCCCGAACCCGAAAGACGAGAATACCTCCCGCGCCTTCTCTTCGACCGACTGCCAGATGTAAATATCAGGCGGCATGACATCTTTCATGCCCTTCAGCGCCTGGAAACGTCCGGAACTCATTCTTCGCCTTCTCCCCTGTTTTCGCCTTCCCTGAACGCATCGTGTTCGAGCATCCTGACATGATTTTCGATCAGCCTCTTCAGCTCTTCCTTGAAATGACGGCGTATCCCTTTCAGATCGACGATGTCTTCGTGGATCTTTATCACCTTCTCCTGCGCCTCCCTGACCAGATTATCGGCCCTTAACTCCGCCTCCTTGATCAGGAGTTCCGCCTCCTTCCGCGCATTGGTCTTGTAATCTTCGACCATCTGCTGGGCCGTCATGAGGGTCTCGCGCATCGTAGATTCCATATCTTTGTACTCCTTGATATGATTCTCCGCCCTCTGCACGTTCTCCTTCAGCGAAGCGTTCTCCCGGAGAAGCTCCTCCATCTCCTCCCTGATCACTTCAAGAAAGGCGTAGACCTCCTCGACATCGAACCCCCTGAACTTCATCGGGAACTGCTTCTGCTGAATGTCCAGCGGCGTGATTCTCATAGCTTATCCTCCTCCAAACCTGATTCCTATTTTTATGAGAGACCGTACCAGAAATGACTGCACGAATATAATAGCAAGAATGACCACGATAGGAGAAATATCGATCGGCCCGAGCCTATGACCGATGACCCTTCTGATAGGACGAAAGACCGGCTCGGTCACGGAGTAGAGAAACCTGACGATGGGGTTATAGGGGTCCGGATTCACCCAGCTTATCAGCGCCGCAACAATGACGACCCACTTATAGATCTCAAGCAGCATGTCGAAGATCTTTGCCACGGCAACGATGAAATCACCAAAGACGAACACTATTCCCTCCTTCCAAGTTCTTCCGATCTCTTCCGCGCGGCCAGAAGGGCATCGAACACAATGTCTCGCACAGACTTCATCTCAAAGACCTTTAGTCCCGCCTCGGTAGTGCCGCCCGGCGAAGTCACCATGATCCTCAATTTCTCGGGCGACATTCCCGAATCGAACAGCCTGGCCGTCCCGAGAAGCGTCTGGACCACCAGCACCGATGAATCGGCAGCAGAAAGCCCCATCTTTTCTCCTGCGGCGATCATCGCCTCGGCAAACAGCGCGAAGAAGGCCGGTCCGCTGCCGGATACGGCAGTGACCGCATCCATCATCTCTTCCGGGAGGGTGAGCACGCTTCCTATCGACATAAGAATAGCCTTCACCGTGTTCAGCCCGGGGCCGTAAAAACAGCCGCATAAGGACATGACCGACATGCCTTCCTGCACCAGCGCCGGGGTATTCGGCATCACTCTTATCAGCCGCTCGGTCTTCAGTTTGGATCCGAGATAGGCTAGCGTAATACCGGCGGCGATCGAGACGACGGTCTTTTCTTCGCTCACCGCAGGGGTAATCTCATCGAGCACCGCGCCCATATTTTGCGGTTTTACGGCAAGTATGATGACATCGCAGGCCGAGACGACCTCCACGTTGGAAGAGGTCGCCGAAAGGCCGTACGCCGCTGCAAGTTCATGCCGCCTTTCCTCTCTGGGCTCGGAGACCATAATGTCCCTCATCCCCTTCGACGTCATCCCCTTTATCATCGCCTCCGCCATATTTCCGCCGCCGATAAAGCCGATCATGCCTCCTCCTTTTTTCTCTCTCCGAAGATCGCCGTTCCCACCCGCACCATGGTCGCGCCCTCTTCAACCGCTATTTCGAAGTCATTCGACATTCCCATTGACAGTTCCTTCAACGGGAAGCCCTCTGCTTCAGCCTTGTCTCTGATTTCCCTTAATTTTCTAAAGAAGGGTCTGGCTTGCTGCGGGTTCGCAAAGTAAGGCGGTATCGTCATGAGCCCTTCGACCTTCAGGTGCCTCATGCCTCTTAACCTCTCGAGCAGCCATATTACTTTTCCCTGTGATATACCATACTTACGTTCTTCATCTGAAAGTTTTACCTGAATAAGTATTCTTTGCGTTTTGTTTATCTTCTCCGCCGAACTGTTCACCATTTCCGCAAGCTCCTCGGAATCAACGGAATGTATCAGGTCGAAAAGCTCGACCGCCACTTTTGCCTTGTTCTTCTGCAGATGACCGATAAGGTGCCAGCGCGGCCTGTATCCCTTCAAAGTCCCTCCGGGGGGTACGCCAAGCAGATTTCTTATATGCGCGATCTTCTCGCGAAACTCCTGCACCCTGTTCTCGCCGAAGTCCCTTAGTCCCATTTCGAGCGCCCTCACAACCACATCCGCAGCCACATTCTTCGTCACCGCGATGAGTCTTACATCATGAGGCTCCCTCCCGGCCCTCATGGCTGCATGGGAAATCGCCCTGTAGATCTTCTTTATATTTTCCGAGAGGCCGCGTTCCATGGTTAATCCAGAAAGTATTATACTATTATCTCTCGCAATAAAATTCAATAAATTGGGGCAGATCAGCAGCGTCGGAAACAATGGGAGAATTTATATCAGCACCTAAGAAAGGACCTTACATCGCCGCTCCCAAGACAAACCAGGAGCCAAAGCAGATAAGGAAAAGACCACAGGCAACCAGCATGATCCTGTACACTTTATCGCTCATAACTGCCCTGCCCTTTGCCACTGCAAGCGAGAGTAGACTGTACCAGCCGAGATCCGCAGCGATGTGACCGGCAAAAAAGGCGATCACGCCCGGGGGACCGTATTTCAATGCGCTCACGAGATATCCCAGTCCGATAGTCAGCCACCAGATGACCCAGTAGGGGTTCGAAAGACTTCCCACAATACCTGCAACGACGGGGTTCATCCCGGCCCGCCTTCCCTCTGCCTTCATCTCAAGCCTGGCGCTCCGACCGTCCTTGAGCAGCATCGAGCCCATCAATATCAGAATTATGCCGCCTATGAGGCCTATCACCAGTTTCGTCCCTTCCGCGGAGACAGCAGGCATCAGGCCGAAGACGATAAGGAGGACGACGATCGCCTCGAGGAGGCCGTGTCCGAATATAATCAGAGGTCCTGCAGAGAAGCCCCGTTTCACCGATTCTCCCACAGTGATCGTGAAGAGAGGTCCCGGCACCAGCGCTCCAGACAGGGCGACCACGAATGAGGTGACTGCGATCAACAGGATGCTCATAGACCGACCGCCCCACAGTATTCATTCCAGAGCCTCTCCTTCGGAACGCCGGCATCGATAAAATCCCACGGAAGGATCTCCTCCCCGGACTTTTGCCTGAACAGAAAGAAATCACTATTGATCCCGGGATGGCCTTCTCTCAGGGAAAATTCCTGTCCTGAGGCCAGATACTCCGCCAATCCGGAAAGACGCCTGTCGCCGAGTGAAAACAACCCCTGCAGGTATGCGTACTTCGGGACGTCGTGGAATACCCTCACACCCCTGAGGCCCGAAAGTCCCTTCTTAAGATATTTCAGTCTCTCCTTTACGTCTTTCAGCGCAGCCATCGGATGCCACTGAAAGGGCGTAAACGGCTTCGGCACGAAAGTGCTGACGCTCAGGGTGATAAACCCCCGGACCGTATTCTCTCGTATCTTCCGTACAAGCGCGATAATTCCCTCGATGTCTTCTGTCCGTTCCGTCGGAAGCCCGATCATGAAATAAAGCCGAAGGGTCTCTATACCGCCTTCAAGAATAAGCCCCGCGGTCTCGAATATGTCCTGATCGGAGATCTTCTTGTTGATGACGTCCCTGAGCCGCTGGGTGCCCGCCTCAGGAGCGATTGATATACTCTTATGTCCCTTCATCAGGGCAACGATCCTGCCGCTTCTGGGACTTGCCCGCAAAGAAGTGATCGAAAAATCCACTCCCTCTATCGACAGTACCTCCTCCGCCATTGGATAATCCGTGAGCGAGGGGCCGACAAGACCGACCTTCCTGGTCTGCGCTAATGCCTCCCGGATTTCATCCCTGAGCACTACAGGGTCTTTGCGCCTCGCCGGCTTGTAGATGCGGCCGGCCACGCAGAACCGGCATGACCAGACGCACCCGCGCATCGTCTCCAGAAGATACATGTCGGAAAACTCGGCCTCCGGAGTCGTGATACGCTGCTTCATGGGAGATGTGGAAATATCAGCTACCGTCCTTTTGCGGATGACCGCGCTCGCGGGAGGAAATGCCTTCCTCGATATAATGCCCCCGCCCTCACCGGAATAGGAAACCTCGTACAAACGGGGGACGTAAATACCTTCAATTTTCGCCGACTCCCGGAACAGCGCATCCTTTGAGCGGGACGTTCTGAAGACCGCCAGAAATTCAGGAAGCGCCTCCTCAGCCTCCCCGATCACACAGATATCGAAAAAATCCGCCAAAGGTTCGGGGTTGTAGAATGCACATACACCGCCCATGATCACCACGGGATGCCCGCTTTGCCTCATCGGCGACCTAGCGGGAATATTCGCCAGTTTCAACATTTTTATCACATTCGGGTAATCATTTTCGAATGAGACCGAAAAGGCGACGATATCGAATCTGCCAAGCGGCCGCTTGGATTCCAGAGCAAATATTTCGTCGCCCGTCCTCTCGTATTCCGCCATTTCTTCAGGCCCTGGAAGAAAAGCCCTTTCGCATACCACGTCATCCATATCGTTCAGCAGCCCGTAGATGCCCTGATACCCCAGGTTCGACATGCCCACCGAATAGGTGTTCGGGAAAACCAGGACAACGTTGATCTTACCGCCCGGATCTTTAAAGACGGTCCCCTTCTCTTTGGAGAGCAGATATTCGGCCTTGCCTAGAAGTTTTTTGTTCATGCAGAAAACCTTATCGATATTATACCTGCTCGAGAACAAGAATGATTTTCAATTGTGGCTAAGGCGTGTTAATATTTCGAATGAAGATCGTCGCACAGAACAGAAAGGCCTTCCATGACTATTCGATAGAAGAGACTGTCGAGGCAGGTATCGTCCTGACCGGCACCGAAGTCAAGTCCCTGCGGGAGGGGAAGGCAAACCTCAAGGACAGTTACGTCCTCGTCAAAGATTCTGAAGTCTTCCTCCTCAACTGCCACATAAGCCCCTATACCCACGGGAACATCATGAACCATGACCCCGTAAGGACCCGCAAGCTGCTTCTGCACAAGAAGGAGATCGCTCGCCTCCTGGGCAAGACGATCCAGAAGGGATATTCGCTTATCCCACTTAAAATTTACTTCAAGGACTCCCGCGCAAAGGTCGAGGTTGGCCTTGCGAGAGGGAAGAAGATGTACGAAAAGCGCGAGTCTATCAAAAAACGCGAGGCAGACCGCGAAATAGAGAGGGCCATGAAAAGCCGCTGAATGTGTTAAAATATATATGAAAGGGGGCGATTGGGCTCGACGGGGGTTATGAGGCTCCTGTGGCGTGTCGTGGCTCCATCACCACGTAAAAAGGTGGAAACAAACACAAAAGCCAACAACGAACTGGCACTCGCTGCTTAACTAAGCGGCACGCTCCTCCGGGGTCGCCTGTGTTCCGGAGAAAGCGTCGATCAGCAGGCTGGCCAAAGGGTGCGCTCCCGGCCCTGAGGCGAGATTAAGGGAGATGGGGTTTCGGGAAGCCTGACTGCCGGCGTCCCGGGGCCTGACGATTAAAAGACAGCCTACACACGTAGAAGCATGAGTGTAGTACCTTCGGACCCGGGTTCGATTCCCGGCGCCTCCACCAGAATAATATCTAATCTAGTCCTATGTAAAACGTGAATGCGACGAATGTGGTCAGACTTTTTTAACTGAAAGCGCAGCAGCGTGTCCGGTGTGTGGGTGTACCTGTTATCATCTTAGGGTGAGATCGTTGAACCGGTGGCCTCTGGTCAAGGCGAAACGCGCATAGATGACCTTCTCCCGGTGGTCCGGTCGATACTGCGCGAGTTAAGCCGTAAAACTTATGAGCGCACATTCCAGGGCCAGGAGTGGGCCCGACTCATTGATGAGGCGCTTGAAGAGATCCGGGGCCGCTTATCACCGGCAAGATAGAGAATTTCCCTATTTGACAAGAAGGGCACAGTGGGTTTAGACTTGAAGAGACAACTTGGAAGGGTTGTCACAAACAATGCCGGAAGGCAGAAAGATGGAGGAATCCAATGGTTGACACCAAGAAGTTAGAAGAAGTAGCAACCCTCCTTAACAAACAGTCAGACTCCCTCAACAAAACGCTTCAGAAGATTCAAGACAAGCTCAATAGCCTCAACGTGGGTCTTGAGGCGTGGGCTAGCGGTTGGCTCTCAAATGAATCCTTAGCGATGGAAGAGGACAGCAGGGGGAACATTATAACTCCATTCCCGGGCGCTACCTCAAGGGCGCGTGTGGTTTTTTGCGGTTATGCCCGAACCGGACGGGGATGGGGATTAGCGATCCGGCCGGCAGTGGTTTACTACGATGCTGAACTGTGCTATCTGGGCGAACACAATGGAGATCCGCAGCCACTGATAGAAACTCCAAGGGATATTCGCATTGCGGCACTAGAGCACATCCCCGAGGTGATCGGTCAACTACAGGAGAAGGCCGAGCAAGCTATCGAAGCCATAGAGAAAGCTAAAGTTATAGCAGACGAACTATAAACAACCCAAACCCCTTCCAGTTGTCTCTTAGCCCCCCTGACCGGGGGCTTTTTATTTGCTCATACGTCGCATGAGACAGAGGTTCTTTCCAAGGCGGTATAGATAGACCGGCCCCTTTCAATGGCCCTGGGGCGTTACTCCGGGGCTTTTTTTTGGGGCGAAATGGGTAGCTATAACTATTATTGTGTGTTTTTCTATGTCTATGCGACGTTCACTCAAGTCTTTTTTCCTTTATTTACACTAGGTTTAACTTCACTTCGCTTCCCGGCGCCGCCACCAATCTTTTGTTCAAGGGGTTAATTTTAGGACTGAAACGTTATTTCGCTTTGCTCTCGTTTTGCTTTTAGGTCTACCGCCTGCCCTCTCCGGTTGACCAATTCTTCAAGTCTCAGGAGCGTGGCATGGCACACAGATCTTTTAAAGAGTTCACGACGACGCGATATTTTCGAGCGGACGAAACTCTATGATGATTACGAACAGAATTGAAGACCTTTCAGCATCTCACAGGAGTTTTCATCGAGAAGCTTACCCAAAAGCATTCCGCTACAAGGTTATCTATCCCTGTCTTTCCTTATAGTCACCGCAAGACAGCGAGTAGGCGGGACAGTCGGTCCCGCCTACTCATAAAAATCATCCGGGAATACTGCGCTATGGTTTTATCGTTACGTAGATATACCCGCCGCTCCGGTAAATCAATAGGAGCACGTCTTCTTTCGCTCCGATCTTCGAGGCAACATCCTCATAATTTTTCAACCCCCGTATCTCTTTGCGGTTGATTTCCTCGATCACATCGTTCTTTGCCAGTACGCCACTTGCGGGACTGGTCTCGCTCACCTCTGCGACGATCACGCCTTTTACGTTGTGCGGAAGGCCGAGGGCATCCCTCTCACCGGGGGTGATCTCCTGCACTGAGACTCCCGAGAGCGCGTTGTGGTGCTCAACGGTCCTGGTCACTTTTGCTGCCTCCGGCATTTCTCCGATGATGATCTTGAGCGTGACCTCTTTACCGTTTCTCAGTACTTTGACGTCTGCCTCTTTGCCCGGGGCCGTATTCGCAGTCATATTCCTTAGGCTCGTGGTATCTTCGACCGTCTGGCCGTCATATGCTATGATGAGGTCCCCGCGTTTCAGCCCGGCCTTTTCCGCAGGGCTGTCCTTCATCACATCCGTTACCAGCGCACCGTGCTCCCGGGAAATCCCAAGAGACTTCGCAATCTCAGGGGTCAGATCCTGGATCGATATACCGAGCCAGCCTCGTATGACCTTGCCATATTTGAGAATGCTCTGGGCCACGGCATTTGCCATGTCGGAGGGGATTGCGAAGCCGATGCCCATGTATCCGCCGCTCGTAGAAAATATAGCCGTATTGATCCCGACAAGCTCGCCGTTGGTGTTGACAAGCGCACCGCCGGAATTGCCCGGATTTATCGCAGCGTCGGTCTGAATAAAGTCTTCATAGGCAGATATCCCCACATTCGATCTTCCGGTTGCGCTTACAATACCCATCGTGATCGTCTGGTTCAGTCCGAAGGGATTGCCTATCGCGAGGACGACGTCGCCGGGCTTCAACAACCTGGACTGGCCGATCTTTATTGCCGGCAGGTCCTTTGCCTCGATCTTTACAACAGCGATGTCAGTCTTGGGATCGGCCCCAATGACCTTACCCTTGAACTCACGTTTGTCATAAAGGATGACCTTGATCTCGTCTGCGCCCTTCACCACATGGTTGTTGGTCAGGATGTAACCGTCCTTTGAGACAATCACCCCTGAGCCAAGTGCAGCTTGTTTGAATTTTCTCGGGTGTGCCTGTCCCTCCCCAAAAAACTTTCTGAACATCGGGTCGTTAAAAAAGTCGCCGAAGGGACTTCCCTGCATAGTGACAGTCGTTGTGGTGGAAATATTCACAACCGATGGTCTTGCCACCTCTGCCACTTCAGACAACGCCTGGCTCATCTTGCCGAGGAACTCCCTCGATGCAACTGAAACCCCCGAATCCTGCCCCCGCGCCGTCTGCTGCAGTCCAGGCCCTAACAGACATAAAAACATTACCGTAACAGCCGCTGTCCTTATCAGCAAAGTACTCTTTCTTTTACTGCTCGCGTTCATAAAAAACCTCCTCGAATTGTTATGAATGTTTCGCGGACATAAACTTAGTTATGACGCCGCATCAGGAGTGCACTGCCGGCATGGCCCTGCATCTCCGCCTACTTTTTACCCTATCACATAAAAAGACTACTTTCAACATGCCGAAATGGGTACAATTCACGTTGACATCATGAAAAAAGGTGCTCATAATTAAACACCCATGCTGATCGCAAAAGTACCGAGATCGATACACAAGGGAGACCTTACGCTCAGGCCGCTGAGGATATGGGACGGTCCCTTCCTTTCGAGGATGTTGATGAAGGACGATATCCTCAGGTCCTGTGGGCTGAGCAGGCCACTCGAAATACCGTGGTTTTCTTTTTATCGACGGTTGAAGGCGATGTTTCCCCTCGCCTACCGTATCGAATACGCATCAGAGTCAATAGGGTTTATCGGCCTTTGCAACCTCCGGCCTGACCATTCGGCCGAAGTGTCACTTATGATATTCAAGTCCTCCTGCCGACGCATGGGATTAGGAACGATCGCCTTCCGTCTGCTCTCAGAGGCACTTGGAGGGAATCATCTTGTAAGAAGATGGGTTGTTTCGGTCAGGAGGGACAACGCTCCGGCATACGCGTTCTGGAGGAAACTCGGGTTTGAGGAGGTTTGGCAGGACGGAGAGACTGTAAGAATGGCCCTGTCCGCCGGCAAACAGAGGACGGACCGGAATTCTCCGGGGCATCAGACAGTTGCAGAAAGATTTTTTATTCAGGGTAACGCATGATTCCCTTGAGCGATATTGACAGGCGTCCCTTCCGGTTCCCGGTCGTGACGGCACTTATCATCGGAGCGAATGTCATCATGTTCTTTCTCGAACTGACTAACGGCCAGTCTTTCATCCTTCGGTGGTCCCTGATCCCCGCGAAGATATCAGCCGGTCATGACCTCATCACTATTCTCACCGCGATGTTCATGCATGGCGGCTGGCTGCATATCATCGGCAATATGGTCTATTTCTGGGCATTCGGCCCGGAGATAGAAGACACCATGGGCCGCATTCGTTATCCTATCTTTTATCTGGCAGGCGGGCTTGTCGCAACCATGGCGCAGGTCATGATTAATCCCTTATCCAACGTACCGAATCTCGGCGCAAGCGGCGCAATCGCGGCGGTGATGGGCGCGTTTCTCGTCACCTTCCCCAAAGACAGGATAAGGACCGTCGTTTTCATCGGGTTTTTTTTCACCATTACGTTCATACCCGCACTGATCCTTGTCGTCTTCTGGTTCGTACTGCAACTCCTGAGCGAGATCGGAAGTATCATGGAGCGGAACTCGGACGGTGTTGCCCATATGGCTCACATCGGAGGCATACTCTTTGGCATACTCACTGCACGTTTCTTCGAGATAAAGAAAAGGCTCCAGCGAAATTGACTGCGGCCGCACGAAATACCGCATGCAAACGCGATTTCATTGTGACGTCCGAAGACGCCGGCGCCAGGGCAGACGTTCTCGCTTCATCGGTTTTCGGAATAACCCGCTCCCAGATACAGCACCTCATCGAAAAGGGGCTGCTCACGGTCAACAGACTTGCAGTAAAGCCGAACTATAAAGCAAAGCCGGCTGACATCATAGCATTGACGATTCCTGAGGCCGAGGAGAAACTCATACCGCAAGATCTGCCTGTCAGGGTCCTCTACAGCGACGATTTTCTGGTCGTACTGGACAAGCCCGCCGGCATGGTCGTCTACCCTGCCGCAGGTCATAGCAGCGGAACGCTGATGAACGCTGTTGCACATTACTGCACAAAACTGGCCTCTGTCGGTGCACCCTTAAGGCCGGGAGTAGTACATCGTCTCGACAAAGATACGTCGGGGGTAATGGTAGTTGCGGTAGACGACGGTGCCTATTATGGACTGGTCGAGCAATTCCGGAAACGAACTATAGACAGGAAATATAAGGCTATTGTCTACGGAAATTTAAAAGACGACTGCGGGGAAATTTCCTCAAGAATAGGGAGGTCGGAATCCGACAGAAAAAAGATGTCTACCCGGACTAGCCGGGGCAAGGAGGCGGTCACCGCCTGGAAGGTGCTCGAACGGTTCGGGGCCGCCACATTGATCGAAGCTAAACTTGGGACCGGAAGGACCCACCAGATCAGGGTCCATTTCGCGTCGGTCGGCCATCCGGTCCTCGGAGACAGTACGTACGGCAAGAAAACCCTGCTGACGATTCACGGGAAGAAGATCGTATTCCCGAGGCAGATGCTGCATGCGGAACTGCTCGGCTTCATCCACCCGGCGACCGGCAAGCATATGGAATTCAGGACCGATCTCCCGCAGGACATGAAGGAAATAGTCACCAAGCTGAGGCATACAATCGGGGTTTAGGAGCGGAGTTTTCCCCAGTTGATGACGTCCGCGACCCGGTCTACGTCAGACAATGTCCTCACAGTCGATGCCCGGGGCCGGATACTTTGCGAGAAGACCCAAGACATTCTTTTTCATCGGTAATAAATTCCAGTCTCAAGGCCGTAACCTATTCTCCCTTTTGTCCTTCATTCCGACCTTTCTCAAAGCGCTCTCCATGCCCGTCCGTCCCTCTGTATCAGCAGGTCGGCTTCCGGCGGACCGGACAGACCGGCAGCATAATTCGGGAACGTGGTGAACTCCGCGGCAGATTCCAGACGCTCAAGCAACGGTGAGAGCAGCGCCCACGTCTGTTCGACCCCGTCTTCTCTCACAAAAAGCATCTGGTCTCCCTGCATGCAGTCGAGTAATATCCTCTCATAGTCGCCCAGGGCCGATATCTTCTTGTAGGAGAAGTCCATCGTCTCGGTGCCGAGACAAACCCTCGTTCCCTGGGTCTTGGCCTGGAAGATAAGACTGGTCCCTTCATCCGGCTGGACCCTCATGATCAGGGTATTCGGCTCTATCCTGCCTTCGAGGGTGCCGGCGAACATCAGATGGGGAACAGCCCTGAAATGTACCGATATCTCGGCCTTTCGAGAGGTAAGTCTCTTCCCCGAACGGAGGTAAAAAGGCACGCCGTTCCACCTCCAGTTGTCGATAAACACCTTGAGCGCGGCATATGTGGCCGTAACCGAATCTTCCGGAATGCCGTCTTCTTCCCTGTAGCCAACGACGTCGTGTCCTCCGATTGCGCCCTTGCCGTACTGACCCAGCACGACCACCTCACCCACCTCTTCCGTTGGAAACGGTCTTACCGAACGAAAGACCTTCACCTTTTCGTCGCGGACATGTTCCGCCTCGAAGGCGACCGGAGACTCCATGGCAGTAAGGGCAAGAAGCTGGAAGATATGGTTCTGGAACATGTCCCGGATCACCCCTGCCTTGTCGTAATATCCTGCCCTGTGTTCGACCCCGAGCGTCTCCGAAACCGTTATCTGCACATGGTCGATATATCGCCTGTTCCAGAGGGGTTCGAAGATCGAATTCGCAAACCTGAACATCAGGATATTCTGGACCGTCTCCTTTGCAAGATAATGGTCCATCCGATAAATCTGGCCCTCTCCGAAGGACTTTCTCAGAACCCCGTTCAGCCTTTCGGCGGATTCGAGGTTCCGGCCGATCGGTTTTTCGATCACTATGTGCGCATACCCCTTCTCCTCGCGCGAAAGACCGGTAGTCCCAAGGTTCGACGCCACCGTTTCATAGATATCGGGAGGTACTGCGAGATAGAAAATGCGGTTTCCGGTTGTATCATGCCTTTTTTCGAGGTCGGTGATCCTTCTTTTAAGCAGCCTGTACGAGCCTGTCTGGGCATAGTCGGCCTTCACGTAATAAAGCCTTTGCGAAAAGTCGGTCCAGGACCGGAAATCGAAATCGCCTGCAAGCGCGCCCTGCGCGGCATCACGCACGGTCCCGCGAAAAGCGGCCCTTTCCATGTCTCTTCTGGCAACTCCGATGACAAAAAAATTCCCGGGAAGGAGGCCGTTTTTTGCGAGCCGGTAGAGCGAGGGCAACAACTTTCGCCGGGCGAGATCTCCTGTAGCCCCGAAGACCACGAGGCAGAAGGGACGGGGGATCTCGACATCGCAACTCTCCAGGGTTTTATAGATAATACCGGTAAACTTATCGGGAGAAAGCGCCTTGATTTCGTCCATATTCCGTTTTTTCCTTCAGTATTGCAGAGCGCGGGCCTCTCACAAAGATTGTAGCAGAAAAAAAAGGGACGGAAAAGCGAAACGCACAAGGCCTCATTGCTGATGTTGTATAACGGACGAAGACAGACATGTCGAAAAACGCCATACAATCGGCAGGATTTTATTGTGATTCACGTAAACGCAAACTCGACGCCTTCCGCTCTCTTGAAAGGCAGGCTGCAATGCCCGTGGTTCATAAGCGGAGCCTCGACTATGGCGCTTTTTCACCATGTCTGCCCTCGCTAATATATGTTTTGTGACGGTAAGCGCTATGTCTTCTCGACAATCACGTCGGTCTTGATATGAAGTTCCCTGAGTTGTTTCGGGTCGACGGACGAAGGAGCGCCGGACATCATGCAGAAGGCCTTCTGCGTCTTCGGGAAGGCGATTACGTCCCGTATGGAGGGGGCCCCTGCCATCAGCATCACGAGACGGTCAAGCCCCAGCGCAATGCCGCCGTGCGGCGGCGCGCCGTACTGCAACGCATCCAGGAGAAACCCGAATTTCACCCTCGCCTCCTCTTCAGTAATCCCCAGCAGATCGAACATCCTCTTTTGGACGTCCTGCCGGTGGATACGGATGCTCCCCCCGCCAATCTCATAACCGTT
>JAKAIZ010000150.1 GCA_021814065.1 Nitrospirota bacterium
GTGTATCGCCTCGTCGGAATATTTGTATCCGAGCACTTTTTCTATCTCGGAGGTCTTTTTTCCCATGATCTTTCTGATATCGGAAGCCGAGTAGTTGACGATGCCTTTTGCGATCCGACGCCCTCTGCCGTCGACGCAGTTCACCGCGTCACCGAGTTCGAAATCGCCCTCGACGCCGGCAATGCCGGAAGGAAGCAGGCTCCTGCCCATCGAGGTCAGTGCCTTCACCGCTCCGTCGTCTAGGACAAGGCTGCCTTTCGTGCGGCTGCTGTAAGCTATCCAGCCCTTCCTGTGGGAAAGTCTGCAGGGTCCGGGCTTGAAGAAGGTCCCGTGCTGCCTGTCGTTCAGTATCTCGATGATCAGGCCTTTTTTCCTGCCGTTGATTATATTGACCGGGATGCAGTGGGCAATTGCCTTCTTCGCAGCGAGCAACTTCGAATACATGCCTCCGGTTCCGACCCCGCTTCCCGCGCCGCCGGCACGCCTTTCGACGTCGTCCGAGATCTCTTCGACGCACGCGACGAGTTCCGCCTTCGGATTGTATCTGGGGTCTTCCGTATAGAGACCATCAACGTCCGACAGGATAACAAGCCTGTCGGCCTCCACGAGTATTGCTACAAGCGCGGCTAGGTTGTCGTTGTCCCCGAAGCGTATCTCGTCGGTCGAAACCGTGTCGTTTTCGTTTACGATCGGTACGACACCATAAGAGAGCAACGTCAGGAGCGTGTTTTTGGAGTTGATGTACCGCTTCCTGTCAGAGAAATCCTCCTGCGTCAGGAGGACCTGAGCAACTTTGGCGCCGAACGCTGCAAAGTTCTTTTCATATGCCCACATCAGGCTCGACTGTCCGACCGCTGCAGCCGCCTGCTTGAGCTTGATTTCCTTCGGCCTCTGCTTCAGACCTAGCTTTCTCATCCCTGCAGCCACCGCGCCGGAAGAAACGATCACTATCTCGTACCCGTTTCCCTTCAACTCGGCGATGTCCGAGGCGATAGCGCCGATGCGCTTCGTGTTCAGCCCTTCCTTCTCATCGGCCAGGATGTTGCTTCCGATCTTCACGACAAGCCTCTTCATTTCAAAAAATTATACATTACGCGATGAAGGGTTGTCATCAGAGAAGACACGATTCTCATGCGGCAATTGACAAGGACCGCCCTTGTCGGCATAATCTGCTTATATCATCTTCACGGGAAACTCTGCGGTATAATTATGAATGGAATACGACCTCTTGTTGTGCGAGGGGGATATGGCCGAGGAGGAGGCTGCTCCGCTACTATCGGCCCGTGCTTATACTCAGCGATCTCGAAGGATTGACAAAAAAAGATAGCCGAGGTTTCTCGATATATCCCTCGAAACCATCAAGATCAGACTGCGCCGAGGCAGAGCCCGGCAAAAATCCTGATATAAGGTTTATCTCAAATCCTTGTCCAAAATCAAATCGACAGGTGATGACACGGAAGATTCGAATATTTATTGTTTCCCCAATATATTTTCCTTCCCAAAGCTATCAATATCCTGTAAATTAAGAATAATAAATCCTTATAAAACCTTATGTGATGACGACGAACAAAGACAAGATTGAGAATGATCTGGAACTTTTCAGGGATCTGATTATTAGATCAAATGATGCTATCTTCGTCAATGATCCACAGACCGGTCTCTTTATTTTTGTGAATGACGCGGCGTGCGCCAGTTTGGGTTATGATCGTGCTGAACTCCTTAAATTGGGCGTTATGGATATTGAAACAACCTTCCCCGACAATTTTTTGTGGCAAACACATGTAAATGAATTGCGGCAGAGCGGGGCCAATATGCTGGAAGGCATCCATAAACGAAAGGATGGCACCACATTTCCGGTTGAAACAAACGTGAGCTACGTAGCGCTGAACACAAGAGAGTATATGGTGGCTGTAGTGCGCGACATCACCGAACGGAAGAAGGCCGAAGCGGAATTGAGGGAGAGCGAGAAACGTCTGAGAACACTGATCGGCGCGATTCCCGATGCGGTGTTTTTTAAAGATGCAGCTGGCCGCCATATAATCGCCAATAGGGCCAATGAGGATATATACGGTCTTTCGCCGGAGATGATGATAGGGAAGACGGTTGAGGACCTTTTGCCGCCCGAGATGGCCGCTATCTGCCGGAGAAACGACGAAGATGTGATGAAAAACAAGGAGACTGTTCGTAGCGAAGAACGTGCTACCGATAATAACGGCAATACGCATATCCTCGACACCATCAAGGTTCCGCTTTATGACGACAACGACAACGCTACAGGCCTTGTGGAAATAGCCCGGGACATCACCGAACGGATAGAGGCCGAACATATGTTGCGCGCGAGCGAAGAACGCTTCCGGAGCATGTTTGACGATTCACCTGCATCTCTTTGGGAAGAGGATTTTACGGACATCTATGCTTATTTTGAATCGCTCCGCTCGTCCGGGGTCGTCAATCTCAGGCTATATTTTAGCGCACATCCGGATGAAGTGGGCAAGTGCGCAGAAATGGCCCGGGTCACAGCGGTAAACAAAGCGACTCTTATAATGTACAATGCCCCGGATCATAAAGTCTTCCTGAACTGTATGTCGGATGTATTTCCCCCTGAGTCTTTCAACGCGTTTCGCGAGGAACTGATAGCCCTTTATGAGGGCGCCAGAAATTTTGAGTGTGAGTCGGTCAACTGCACGCTTGACGGGAAACAGATCAACGTGCTCCTCCGATGGTCCCTGCTTCCGGAAGGTCCCGATGGAAGGAAACGTGCGCTGATCTCTATTGTTGATATCACCGGCCAGAAACTGACAGAGGAAAAGATTCGCCAGAACGAAGAGTTCATACGGGGTATCCTGGACACCGTCGACGTGGGCTTCATCGTCCTTGATCGCGATTTCCGCATCCTGACAGCTAACAAGGCATACTGCGGCCAGGCTGGCGTGTCCCGCGACGAACTGATCGGGAGGCACTGCTACGAGGTCTCACACAAGATAAGCCGGCCCTGCTACGAGGAGGGGGAGGAATGCTCTGTCCGTCAGGTCTTTGCGACACGGCAGCCACATGCGGTAACCCATAAGCATATGGACCATGACGGACACTTGATGTTCGTAGAGACAAAGGGGTATCCCATAAGGGACTCGTCGGGGAACGTCACGTCGGTGATCGAGACGATCAACAACATTACGGAGAGGCACCTCCTAGAAGAAGAGCGGCTTAAGACGCAGAAACTCGAGTCCATTGGCACGCTCGCCGGAGGGATTGCCCACGATTTCAACAACCTGCTGCAAGGCATATTCGGCTATATCTCCATGGCCAAGATGTCCCTCGACAAGAGGGAAACATCGCTCGCCATGCTGGAGCAGGCAGAGAATGCACTCCACCTGTCGGTCAGTCTTACGACACAGCTGCTGACCTTCTCGAAGGGGGGCAAACCCGTCAAGAAACGGTTCTCTCTTCCGCCTGTGCTCGAGACTGCGGCAAAATTCGCGTTAAGCGGTTCCAGGTGCGGCTACCGGCTCGATATCGAGCCCGGCTTAAAGCAGGTCGATGCGGATGCGGGGCAGTTGGGGCAAGTGATTCAGAACATAGTGCTGAACGCGGACCAGGCCATGCCCCGGGGAGGCACCGTAGTCATAACTGCAAGGAACGCTGTGAGGCCGGACAAGGAGCATCCACAGCTTCCAAAAGGCAACTATGTCGAGATATCTGTTCAGGACAGTGGAATCGGCATTCCCGCGAAATACCTCCAGAATATCTTCGATCCCTATTTTACGACCAAGGAAAAAGGCAGCGGCCTCGGCCTTGCAACATCATATTCCATCATCAGAAACCACGGCGGCCTGATCAATGCAACTTCAGAATTGGGGAAGGGCAGCACTTTTTTTATCTATCTGCCCTCCATTGAAGCGGAACAAGAGATCAAAGAAACCGCGGCAGTCACCCCCGTTGGGCGCAAAGGGAAAATCCTTGTCATGGATGACGAAGCACTTGTGCGAAGCATAGCAGGAGAACTGATCAAGACCCTCGGGCATGAAGTTGACCTCGCAAAGCATGGAGAGGCTGCCATTGAGAAGTACCAGGCAGCTATGGCATCAGGCAAACCCTTTGATATCGTCATACTTGACCTTACTATAAGGGGGGGGATGGGTGGCAGGGATACCATCCAACGATTGCGTGCAATAGACCCCGGTGTCAGTGCTATTGTATCGAGCGGTTACTCAGACGACGCTATTGTGGCGGAATATGAAAAATACGGATTCAAAGCACGGCTGACAAAGCCTTATAGACTTGATGATTTAAGAGCTATCCTGAATAACATTCTTGGCCATTGAAAAAACTCACTGCAATTGCCAACGACCGATGGGGTCAGGCTTGACTATTGGTGTGCACGCCTCGGGCCTACCATCTTCTACCAAATGAACGGTATAAGGCGATGCCGGACCTTCTTCTGGTATTCCGTATATCCAGACAGATTCCTTGATAGAAAGCTCTCCTCGTCGTAGAGCCGCCATATCAGGAATGGCATAATGGCCACGAGCGCGAGAAGGCCCCAAAACGAGCCCAGGGCAAGAGGCGTCCCGACCAGGTAAAGTAATGCGCTTGCGTACATCGGGTGGCGTACAATGGCATACGGCCCGGTAGAAATGACCCTCTGATCCTCCGCGACTTCGATAGTAGCTGAAGTGAACGTGTTCTCTTTGTAGACGAGGAAAATGAAATAGAACCCTATCGCAACGAGAGCGTCCCCGACTATAACGCCGGAGAGCGGCATTGCAGACCACCGGAAACGGTGGTCGAACGCAGGGACGACAAGAAGGGCAATAAAGCCGATTGACATACAGAGCATAATGAGCTTCTGTGCTCTTCGCTTTTCAGCAGTTGGTCCGCCCCGCATGCGGCGATTGAGAAGCGCAGGGTCCTTTTTAATGAGATAGCGCGTGGTGAGGAGGGATGCCCCCATAAAGATCAACAGATACACCCACGCCTGCCAGTAGTAGATGGTCCCAGCGGGAATGAATAGCAGAAGGCCCATTACGACACCAAGAACGACGAGGCTGAGCCATGCCTGTACATTGAGATTGCGCATAGTGAAACGAACCTCTACTTCCCCTACCAGATGCCCGGGAGGAGGCGGTAGCTGACCGATGCGGAGTAGGAAGACCATCCGGCATTTTGAGAGAGTATCCGTTCCTCGGCCTGGATGCGGTAAATAAGAGATGCCCACCCCGCCACAACCATCAGCGCAGTGCCGAGATTCCATTCCTGGAAGTTGTATCCTATGTCCGCAATCACATAAGCCAGATACATCGGATGGCGCACGAGCCTGTAGGGGCCGCTCGTCACCAGACCCCTCAAGGCCGGGTAGACCCCGAACCGTCTGCCCAGGCTGAGAAGGCTTGCGAGGCTAAGACACGCCGCGAGAGTCACCAGGAGAAGCCCGCCCGCGGGCCATGCAGGTTCGCCGGGAACCCATCGAAGATACGCCACCTGGGCGTAGGGGTAGGCATACGCCACGATGACGGCCGCGCTGGACGGGAGAGAGTGATCATATACCTCAGGAGGACGTCGCGTGAGGGCGATACATAGAACCAGTAAATGCTGTAAGACGTAAATCCAATCAACAAACGTGAAGGTGGGCGTCAGGAAGAAAAGGAGGGCCAGTTCTGCCGACGTGACGCCGAACAGGAGAAAGTCGCCAGTCCTTCGCCCGGATAGCCCAGAGACATGCTGTATCATTTCAGTCATCCCCCTCCCGAGCTTTTGCAGAAAAGAATACTACGCGAACTGCAGGTATTTACTTCTCTTCCTTCAGTAGCTTGTACTCGATACTGTCGACAAGGGCCTGGTAGGAGGCCTCGATGATATTCTCCGAAACGCCGACCGTGCCCCACTTGTTTTCCTTGTCTCCCGACTCTACGAGGACGCGCACCTTCGCGCTTGTGCCCTTTCCCGCGGTAAGTACCCTGACCTTGTAGTCGTGCAGCTTCACGTCCTTAAGTTCGGGATAGAATTTGTCAAGCGCCTTCCGCAGCGCGTTGTCGAGCGCGTTCACAGGCCCGTGGCCGGTCGAGGCGGTGTGCTCCACATGGCCGCCGACCTTAACCATGATCGTCGCCTCGCTGATCGGCTCTTCTCCTTCCCTGCGCTTCTCGACAATAAGTCTGAACCCCATCAGATCGAAGAACTTTTTGTGAAGGCCGAGAGACTTCTTCATGAGAAGCTCGAATGAGGCCTCGGCACCCTCGAACTGGAAGCCCTGATTTTCAAGGTCTTTCAGCTTCGTGACGATGTCCTGTATCAGCACAGAATCGCTGGCCAGTCTGATCCCGAATTCTTCCGCCTTGCGCAGGATATTGCTCCTGCCGGCAAGGTCGGAGATCAGGACCCGCTGGGAATTCCCGACAAGCTCCGGCCTGATGTGCTCGTACGTCTCGGGCCTCTTCTGTATCGCGCTGACGTGCATCCCGCCCTTATGCGCAAAGGCGCTGTCTCCTGTATAGGGCTGCCGCTTGAAGTGCCTCAGGTTAGCGATCTCGTTTACGTACCTCGATACGTCCCTGAGTTTCGCAAGCTGCTCCGGCTCTATACAGCGGATGCCGAGTTTAATCTGGACGTTCGGGATGATCGAGATGAGGTTCGCGTTGCCGCACCGCTCGCCGAGTCCGTTGATAGTGCCCTGCACGTGGTTTACGCCGGCCTCGACGCTTGCAACGGAGTTGGCGACTGCACATTCCGCATCGTTATGGGCATGAATACCCACCGGGGCAGAGAAGTCCTTTATCATCTTCTTAACGACGGTCTCGACGACCGAGGTGATCGTCCCGCCGTTCGTATCGCAGAGGACCAGGCAGTCTGCGCCGCCGTCCTGCGCCGCCCGCAGGCATTTAGCCGCGTATGTGGGATTATTGACATACCCGTCGAAGAAATGCTCGGCGTCAAAAAAGACCTTCTCGACATGCTTCTTCAGGTACGCTACGGAATCGTGGATGATGTCGAGGTTTTCCTCGAGCGGCACCCTCAGCGCCTCTTTCACGTGGAAGTCCCACGTCTTGCCGAATATCGTGACCACCGAAGTACCGGCATCCAGCAGCGACTTCATCGTTTCGTCGCTCGCCGGCTTCTTCTTCGGCTTGTGAGTGCTGCCGAAGGCGACCACCCTCGCATTTCCTAGTCTGAGCTTCACAGCCTTCCTGAAGTATTCCGCATCCCTCGGGTTCGACCCCGGATACCCGCCCTCGACAAAGTGTACGCCGAGTTCGTCGAGCTTCTCGGTGATCCGCAGCTTGTCCTCCACCGAAAAGGAAATGTCCTCCGACTGCGCGCCGTCCCTCAGCGTGGTATCGTATATCTCGATCCTTCGCATCGATGTCTTACTTCCCGGCCGGAGCGACAAGCCCGAAGGCGTCGTGCAGCACCCTCACCGCAAGCTCCGTAAATTTCAGGTCGATGACGCACGACACCTTGATCTCCGACGTGCTGATCATCATGATATTGATCCCGTGTTCGGCGAGCGTCCGGAACATCTGCGAGGCGACCCCGGAGTGGGTCCTCATCCCGACCCCCACGACCGAGACCTTGCTGATGTCCTCTCTCATGTCGACCCGCTTCGCGCCGAGCTCTTTTGACACCGCCTCCGTCACCTCCAGCGCCCGCCGCGAGTCGGTCTTCGGCACGGTGAACGAGATGTCGGCGGACTTTCCGTCGCTGCTGACGTTCTGCACGATCATATCTACGACGATATTCGCCCCTGCGATGGTATCGAAGAGCTTTGCCGCGATTCCCGGCTTGTCCGGGAGGTCCACGATCGTGATCTTCGTCTGGTTTTTATCATAGGCTACACCTGATACGACAACGTTCTCCATCTCCTCATCCTCCTCCGCCACGAGTGTCCCGGGATTATCGTTGAAACTCGACCTGACGACTACAGGCACATTGTACTTCATCGCGAACTCCACCGACCTCGTCTGGAGCACCTTAGCCCCGAGGCTCGCGAGTTCGAGCATCTCCTCGTAAGAAATCTTCTGCAGCTTTCTCGCTGCGGGAACGATGTTCGGGTCGGTCGTATACACGCCGTCCACGTCGGTATAGATTTCGCAGAGGTCTGCGCCGACCGCCGCCGCAACCGCAACCGCCGAGAGATCGGACCCGCCGCGGCCGAGGGTAGTGACATCCGTTTCTCCCTCGGTCACACCCTGAAAGCCGGCGATTACGACGATATTCCCGTCCCGGAGCGCCTTGTGGATCCTCTCGCCCGATATCCTCTCAATCCTCGCCTTCGTATGCACCTTATCGGTAATGATGCCGGCCTGTCTTCCGGTCATCGACTTCGCCTTACACCCGAGGGCCTCGACCGCCATCGCGGTCAGGGCCGACGTCACTCTTTCGCCCGAGGACAAGAGCATGTCCATCTCCCGCTCCGGAGGCGAGGAAGACACTTGATGCGCCAGT
>JAKAIZ010000151.1 GCA_021814065.1 Nitrospirota bacterium
CAGTTTCGCCTTCTGTTCATTCGCGGCCTTTTCCTTCTTCGCCTTGAGTATCCCTTCCTTCACCCTTTCTCTCAGCGACTCGAGCGACTCGTGGCCGAAGTCCTTGGCAAGCTCGTCGTCGATCAGAGGGACCTTTTTCTCCTTGACCTCTTTGACGGTTATTTTGAGGCGGTCGCCCTTGCTGCCTTCTTTTACCTCGCCTCCCTCCACCGCAGGCAGGATAATCTCTACCGTGTCCCCTTTCTTCCTGCCGGTCAATTCCTCAAGGATGCCCTTGGGGGCCAGCTTCTTCCCGAGGTCCATCACCTGGTCTTTCGCGGAAGAAAGCTCCTTTTCGCCGGAAGGGTCGAATTTCACATAATCGATTATGATCAGGTCATCCTCACGGATCTCCCTGTCGACGACCTCGTACATCGCCCTGCCTTCCTGGAGACCCTTAATCGTTTCATCTATCTCTTTATCTTCCACTTCGCAGGGGACGTCTTCCACCTTCAGTTCCGTATACGTGAGATTCTCGATTCGCGGCCGCACCTCGACGGTAAGCGCGAAAGCCAGCGGTTCGTTCCGCTTGAGGTCGAGCGATCCTTCGAACTCGGGGAGGGTCACCGGCACGAGCTCGGCATCCTTCAGCGCCTGTGAATAGTACTGCGGCACGAGCCTGTCTAAAATATCAGCTTTGATATCGTTGCCGAACCTCTTCTCTATCATCGGGACCGGGGCTTTGCCGGGCCTGAACCCGGGGATGCGCGAACGCTGCCGGACATTATCAAGCGACGCGGTGTATTCCTTCTCGATAATATCGGTCGGAATCTCTATTTTAAGCCGTTTCTTGGTGCTGCTGATATTTTCAACAGTAGCGCTCAAATCGCCCTCCTTAAGCATTTATCTACTCTAAAATAATACTTCTCAATTAGTCAATTTGACGGCCGCTCCTGGAAACATCAGCCCTTTTCTGATAAAGTGATTGCGTAATGGAATATATGCTTATCAGCAGCCCCTCCAACAGCCGCATCAAAAAGGCGATAAGGATCAGAGAGAGAAAACATGCCGAAGGGGATAATCTCTTTGTCCTGGAAGGCCCCAAGATCATCGAAATGGCGCTCGCCGCCGGCGCGAAGATCAGGGAGGTTTTCTTTACGGATCATTTCACCGCAAAAAATGAGGGGAAGGAACTCCTGGGGCTCCTTTCAAAAAAAACTACAGACATTTGCCGGGTTGCAGACCACGTATTTGCAAAGCTGTCTGATACCGAAACTCCCCAGGGGATAGCGGCAGTCGCCTCTTATCCGGTCCTGTCTCTCGATAGACTTCCCCTCAGTGCCACTTCGCTTTATGTAGTGCTCGACGGGGTCCGGGACCCTGGGAACCTGGGAACGATCATAAGGACTTCCGACGCCGCCGGTGTTGACGCGGTCATTCTTCTGGAAGGGACATGCGATGCCTTCATCCCGAAAGTAATAAGGGCGACCGCCGGCAGCATCTTCAATGTCCCGCTGGTTCTCGCCGCGGACGACCAACTCATGGCCTGGCGGCAGGGGCACGGGATAAAGATTGCAGTTACCGCAGCAGATGCACCGAGGTCTGTCTTCGAGGCCGACCTTACAGTACCCGTGGCGTTCATCTTCGGGAACGAGGCCAGGGGAGTGAGAAGGGCGATCAAGGATGGGGCGGACCTGCTCTTAAAGATACCGCTGTACGGAAAGGCCGAAAGTCTGAATGTAGCAACCTCCGCAGCGATATGCCTCTATGAGGCGGTGAGGCAGAGAAGGGGACCTAAAACTCCTTGAACACCTTTGCGAGAGAATCGCCCGCTACGTGCATCTTAAATTCGTTGAAATAGCCGAAAGGCGTCGTCATGACCGCATAGCCCGTCCGTTCCAGCCGTTGTCTCACCTCCCCAAGCAACTGCCCTGCAAATTCAGGGGAGGACTTGCTCGACGAGAGGTGGTTGAAGGAATGAAGCACAATGTTTTTCGTTCCAAACTTCCCCGCGATCCATTTGGCGTTCTTCACAAACTTCTGGACGACGCTCTCGTACTTGCCTTCGTCTTCGGCCTCGCAGTGGAAGAATATCACGACGGCATTTTCGGCCTTCTCTTCAATATCCACATCAGGCACGTCATTGAGAGTCTTCGACGCGGTCTTATACCACCATTCTTTTGTATAGAGCATTAGAAGTTTCATTGCTGATTTTCCACCTCGTTATTTGCCGCTGCTACGGTACCTTTTCAATTCAGTATGTTCAATCAATTGGTCAAGTGTCTTGAGGGTAAAGACCTTGCCTCTCGTAGCAAGAATCATTTTTTTCATATCTTCCCGTCTGACGCCGAAGCCGCGACCGCCGATACAGGCTACGACTTCGTATCGTGGATTTCCCTTCGGTCGATCCGCTGTGCTTAGTTCCCCGAGGTGCTGAATGCGCGTCACCTTGTCGCGGGCCGTACCGTCGTCTTCGGTTATCTTGGCTTCGATGATTACCCGAGGGTTAAACTCGCTCGGAATAATAAAATCAGGAGTCTGGTCGAACCCTTCAATCTTTTCGGCCCTTTTTGTCTTCCTGAAACTAATACCTGCCTTGCTCAGTACTTCTTCTATGGCAGATTCAAGGCTGTCACCTACCAGTTCGCTGACTGAATCGCGATGGCCGGCAAAAGGTCGCCCTAAGAAGCGCTCATAAAGAAGCATGGCATAGGGGACCCCCATTCCGGAGAGATGGCGGATGCTGTCCAACCCATTTTTTGTATCAGCCTTATCAAGCCGATGGAATTGTCCGCCGTTGACTTCAGGGACACCCTGTGTCAGCAAGTGACAGGCGGTATCGACAAGGGCGTGAAGACGATCCTTCATCACACCGGCAACGCGCAAAGGTTTTCCCGGCGCCATTCGAACATTCCGGTCAAGAGTGCGGACAAAGCCCTGGGCGACGTTGACGCCTGTTCTTTGGGTCGCTACGTAACCCCATTCCGGTGGGGTAAAACCTAGCATAGCGCGCAGGACCACAAGGGCAATAGGCTCATCAACTACTGCCGGAATGATTTTGTCAGGCGTAAACGTGCTGAACCCCGACGTAGCGGCTTTCAATGCCTCGTACCCGCGTTCGAACAATGGATAATCGACAAAACCTGCTCCCTTCGGCATAGTGAGAAACTCAGACTCAAGGCATGAGAAAACGGCATCTACATACTGGTCAGGTTCCTTCAGTATTTCTTCGAGGTCTACTTCAAAAGGATACTTCAGCATATTTCCCTCCATAGGCAGCAGCCTTCTCCCGGACCATCAGAGGTTCCCTCTTCCTGCTTGCCGGCTTCGACCCGTTGAGATTCTCTCTCACTTCTGTCCACCCGCCAAATCGCTCCAGCCACTTCTCAACCGCAGACATGCGATCATCAGTCCCTTTCCCCTTGTCCCACGCCTTCCTCAAAGACCAGACAGCCAGCCTGATGAGATGTCCATAAGTAACGCACCTTATATCGCCTTGAGACGGCGTTACCCCGCCTCGCTTCAATTTTTCTATATCCGACCTGACCAATCGGGCAACACCGGCAGGCGTTTCAGTAAGCCATTGTCTCGGTACAACGCCGGTTGAACGACAGACGAAAACAGTATCGATAATCGAAGAGCCGGTCCCACTGATGTGGATCGACGCGCCCATTTCGGCCGGGCACGGCAGCGACGCCGAACAGGTCAGCCCGGCATCCAGCATCGCCACTGCGACAGGGATGTATGCCCTTATGTCGTTATGGTGATAGGTAAAAACCAGTGGACGCCCGGGCTTGAGGGCCTTCGCCATTCGCTGAAACACCTTTGAAAGACCCGCAGTAAAATGCAAGATATCCCTGCCCATATTCTCGTTGCCGGTGAGTTCGCCAGGATGTCTTGTAGAAGACTCGGCAAATGCCGGTGAAGACTTTCCCACCAATCGCCTCAGCCAGACGTAACAAAAATCCATGAGTTCGGCATACTGGACGTTGCCGAAATAAGGAGGATCGGTAAAAACCGCATCCAAAGAAGCTGCTTTTATGTCCGCCGTAGCGGCATCCGCGCACCGAATTTCTATCCCCCGTAAAACTGCACCGTTGAGGCGGTCACCGATCCATTCATCTTTTATGGGGACGATCTCCTTCCCGCCTTTATCGTGGCGTATCTCGAAAGGCCCGTCACAATATGCCTTGGCCTTGCGGAATTTCTCGATTATATTAGCCCACCCTCCACTTCCAACGCAGATCTTCTTTTTTGCATCCATGATCCCGAGGAGGTTCGACTCACACTGCACCAGACCAACGGGAAAGCCGTGAACGGAAAAAATATCAAGGGATTTTAGGACGACAGCGTCGTAGCGGCAGAGCATGTTCTGATAGCGGAGGAGATCGGAGAGGTTCGTGGCAAGGGCATTCTTCACCCGTTCATTGGAAATCGAAAATGTAAGACGCGCGCTCATTTCCAAGCCCAAGAGCTGTCTTGGGTTGAACATCTCGGAATACCGTTTGTAGCCCCAGCGGTGAAGCCTGTCTGTTTCATCCCCTTTGGGTATCTCGTCGTGCGGTACGAATTTGGAACGCATTTTTTTTAGCTGGCTTTCAGACTCCTGAAAAAGAGACAGGTCTTGTTTATCCGGCTTCTTGAAAAACCTTCCGCTGTGCTTGTCTTTGCATTTTGTACAATGATATTCGATAGCGAACAGCCTATGTTCCGGGGGGCCGAACTTAGGCGAAGGGAAGGAATTGACCGTTCCGCAATGAGGACATGTGCAGTGGCTTCGCCGCGCCGGGCCTGCCTCAGTCAGCTTGGCGGCGCAGAATCCGCATTTACCGGGTTTGCTTCTGTCGGCAACCTCGGAAAGTTCGCCGCAGGATGAGCAGACAAAGACATTTTTAGGATGTCTCACGTTGGCGGCAAGAAGATAGCCAGGGAAAAGATCGAGAGACTTCCCGCATCCACTACAGTTTTTGACCTTCACCCATAAGAAGTATTTGACGTGCGCGTCCGTGTTCCCGCAGATAGTGCAGCGTGTCCGGTAAAACCGGCCGATATCTTTCTCCAAAGACAACTTTAATTCTTCTGCCGCTTCATCATAAGCCTTTAGATCAAGGTGCTCGATCTCTTGCTTGACGATCCAGTAGGACATTGGATTGATGTCAAAACCGATGACATCGCAACCGACACGATTTGCTTCAAGAAGAGGAGTTCCGCCGCCCATAAAAGGGTCGGCAATTCGAAGACCGGCGAAATTATTACTCTCGTAAAAGATGTCACGCAACGGTTTCGCCCCAAACTCAGACAGGATCAGCCCGCGAAAAAGTGTCCCCGGCCGCCTTGCAAACCACTTGTGGACGGCTATGACAGGCCGGTAATTCTGCTGGATCTGCTTTTCCCTCAGGGCGAGATTGGCGATAAATGGTATGTCAAAATCACGTTCGATCATCGGGGTTGCATCATTATATCAGATAACGTAGAAGTGGAACAGGCGGTCTGCGAGCGAATTGCCTTCCTACTAAAGAAGGAATGCACTACTGCATCAAATACACACAGATAGGGTCTTTAGATGTGATATTATGTTTTCATGACGGATAACCTTCTTAACGAATTTCTCAAGACTGCCGTTTCCGCTGCGCGGCTTGCGGGAGATATCATCATAAAGAACCTCGGACATCTCTCCAAGGAAGACGTGCAGACCAAACAGGCCTTCGACTTCGTGACGAAGGTAGACAGGTGGTCCGAGGCGGTGATCATGCAGACGCTCCGGGAGAAATTCCCCTCGCACCGTTTCCTGACCGAGGAGACATTAAAGCAGGAAGACACCGGAGAGTATCGCTGGATCATAGACCCGCTCGACGGCACGACGAACTATATTCACAGCTACCCGATGTTTGCGGTCTCGATCGCACTTGAATATGAGAGTGAGATCATCATGGGAGTCGTCTTCGACCCGCTAAAGGATGAGCTCTTTCATGCGGTCAGGGGAGGCGGCTCTTTTTTGAATAACAGGAAGATCACCGTATCGGGAGTCGCTTCTCTAGAAAAGAGCCTTGTCGCCACCGGCTTTCCGTTCAGGTCAAAGGAGATGATCGATCATTACCTACATGCATTCAAGGAAATCTTCCGCGAAGTGAGCGACATACGCCGCGCCGGGTCCGCGGCGATAGACCTTTCATATGTTGCCGCAGGCAGATTCGAAGGCTTCTTCGAACTGAAACTGAGCCCCTGGGACGTTGCAGCAGGAGCGCTGCTGATAGAAGAAGCGGGAGGCATTGTTACCGATTTCGGAGGAGGCAAGGAATATCTTTCATCAGGGAACATCGTTGCCGGCAATCGTTATATTCAGCCGCAAATCTTCGAGGCTATCAAGCAGGTATTTCAAGGGATCGTGGACAAGTAGATAAAAACCTAAATTATTATTCCGAGAATTTAACACCTTTCTGTCATTCCCGCAATTCCGAATGCTTTCGGGAGGACGGGAATCCTTCTCGGTAAGGTAGGAAAGATTCTCGCCCCGGCGAGTCGCCGAGGATGACCGGACAAGCCGGAATGACAAGCACATGTTATGCGAGACTAACTTACGTCAGCGCTCAATCAATGCGACTACAGCCCCGTCGGATGGTCGATGAATTCGACGGCGAGGCCTAATTTCTTTTTCAGCATCTCCCCGACCGCTTTCACTCCGAGCGTCTCTGTTGCATAATGGCCGGCGAATATTAGGTTTATGCCCATCTCTTTGGCAAGATGATACGCACTGTGGGACGGCTCTCCCGTGAGAAAGGTATCAATCCCCAGCTCCTCGGCGTCATGGATCGCGGACCATCCTCCGCCCGAAACGACGCCCACATTGTGGACCCTTCTCCTGAAATCCACATACCATGACCTCACCTTGAGCGTCTTGTCCACAAGTCTTACGAAAACAGACATCGGCGTGAGGGCATCGGTCCTCCCCCAGTACCCGATCCTTTTCCCGTGGTATTCGCCGAACTCTCCCATTTTCTTGATGGACAGAACTCTCAGCAGCTCAGCGTTATTGCCGTACTCAGGGTGCCAGTCAAGAGGCAGATGGCATGCATAAAGCGAGATGCCGGAATCCAAAAGGGCCTTGATGCGCTTCCTCGTCACTCCCCTGACGGATTTCAGGCCGCCCCAGATGAGGCCGTGATGGACAAGTAGGAAATCGACGCCCCTTTCTTTCGCCCTTTCGAAGGTATCTTCGCAGGCATCGACCGCAATGCCGACCTTCCCCACGCGCTCCCGGCCCTCCACCTGAAGCCCGTTGGCGCTTTCGTCTTTCGGGAACTCGGAAAGGGAGAGCTCGGAGTCGAGAAACGACACAAGCTTCTTCAGCCCTATAGACTTCACTTGCTTAATGCGAGGCCCGCCTGCACAGACGTACAGATGCCGTCGAGATTGAACTGATAAGTATCCCACTGTTTGCACCGGCTGCATCTTCCGGACCATTCATCCGAGCTGTATCCGCAATGCGCGCAGCAGTAAGGCAGCCTCAATGACTTCTTCAGATCGATCACCTTCCGGTATTCAGCCGCCGCCTTGTCGGACTGGTATCTCCTCATGTAGATATTGCCGAGCAGCTGGTGTAGCTCCGGATAGGAAATCCCCATGGCCTCCATGCCGGAGAGGGTCTCGAATGCGTCGTCGATCATCTCGAGCCGGTAGTAGAGCTTGCCGAGAAAAAACCTCGTTACCGGGTCATTCGGGTTTCTCGAAATCCCGGCTTTATAGATCGAGATAAGCCTTCCCGGCTCACCCAGACTGATGAGCAGGTCTTCAAGCCTTGCCAGGACAATCTTAGAGGAACTGCTCTCGTACGCCTTTTCGAGCAGGTTGACCGCCTCCTCACTTTCGCCTTCCCTCAACATCACCTCGGCAAGCCCGAGCGTGGCTGGAACAAAATCCTTTTCGAGGCGTAGGACGGTCTTAAAGGCCTTCTTCGACTTTTCCGGCTGGTTATTCTCCAGACTGTGCCTGCCATACTCATACTTGTAGCCTATTAGGCTCTCCTGTTCGCGCTTCCTGTCTCTTTCGGTATGCTGGTGTTTCAGGATCGATTTCTGCAGATACACGAGGTCGTCCCACCTGCCCTGTTTCTCAAGAATATCGCGCTTCCGGTAAAGTGCGGTCAGATTGGCATCGTCGATATCGAGGATATCGTCGATATATTTTAGCGCATCCGACCACCGGCCGGACTTTTCGAACAATCTTTCGAGGGCGAAGAGCGTTTCGAGGTTCTCCGGATTCGCCATCCTCGCCTTCTGGTAAGAGGTATTGGCCTTCTGGAAATCTTCTTCCCCGGCATAGATGTCCCCGAGCCTGAGGAGCGCGTCAACATGGTCGTGCTCTTCGGCGAGTATCGCCTCAAGAGCGTCTTTCGCCGCGTCCTCCTTGTGGGCCAGAATGGCGTTTACGGCCTTGGAATAGA
>JAKAIZ010000152.1 GCA_021814065.1 Nitrospirota bacterium
TCGGGTTCGAGATCGGACCCACCGAGACGCCTATTATCCCGATCCTGGTCGGTGAAGACCTGAAGGCATTCACCATGGCGATGATGCTCCAGCAGGAGGGGGTCTTCGCCAACGTCGCAGTGAGCCCGGCGGTCGCCAGCGGGAAGGCCCTGATCAGGACGAGTTATATGGCCACGCATACCGAAGAACACATAGACAAGGTACTGAGCGCGTTTGAGAAGGTAGGCAGGGCCCTTGGCATCATAGAATGATCGAGGTCATTGAGGTCCGGGAACCCCTCGATGACTTTATAAAACTTCCTTTTTCGCTGTACGCCGGTGATCCCCTTTTCGTTCCGCAGTTGACCGGTGAGATGCGTACGCATTTTTCCGCCGCTAACCCTTTTTTCAAGCATACGAGCGCGAAGTTTTTTCTCGCCCGGAAAGACGGGCGTCCCGCCGGCAGGATCATCTCTTTCGTGAACAGGGTCCACAACGAGTTTCATCGCGAGAAGACCGGCTTTTTCGGTTTCTTCGAGTCGGTGCGGGAGAGGGACGTTGCCGCGGCGCTGTTCGGGAAGGCCGAATCCCACCTCAGAGGGGAAGGCATGGACGCGATAAGAGGCCCGATGAATTTCTCTACAAACGAGGAATGCGGTTTCCTGCTCGAAGGGTTCGATGAGTCCCCCATCATCATGATGCCTTATAACCCCCCTTATTACAACGAGCTTGCCGAAGCCTGCGGCTTCATGAAGGTAAAAGACCTGTATGCGTACATTTACCATATCCGTGAAAGACTTCCGGAGAAGGTCCACAGGGTCGCCGCCATTGCCGAAAAGAGGGGCATATCGGTCAGGCATATCAATATGAAGAATTTCAGATCGGACATGATGATCTTCAAGAAGGTCTATCATTCGGCGTGGGAGAAAAACTGGGGTTTCGTTCCGATGACCGACGAGGAACTCGAATATGCCGCCGGAAGGCTGAAACAGATCATCATCCCGGAAATGACGCTCATTGCGGAGGAAGACTCCAGGCCGATAGGGTTTATGGGACTCGTCCCGGATTTTAACTTCGTCCTGAAATATATGGGCGGCAAGATGAACCCGGTGAGCGTTGTTAAGGCGGTCTATTACTCTCGGAAGATAAAAGATTTAAGGACGATGCTTCTTGGGGTAAAGAAGGAATTCCGCAATAAGGGAGTCGAGGCACTCCTCTTCAGGGAGGGCTTTGAACCCGTGAAAAAATACAAGAGGGTCGAGTTTTCCTGGATACTGGAAGACAATATCCCGGTGCAGCGCACGATCGAAATGCTGGGCGGGGAGTTGTACAAAAGGTACCGGATATATGAGAAGAAGCTGTAACAGGATCTATATGCGGAAGCGTCGTAACGCAATCACCGCGTTCACCCCGCCGAAGCCGAAGGTGCTCGAGAGGGCGGTCTCCGGGTCGATCTTCTCCGCCTTCGTGACAATCGCGAGGCCGCAGCCGGGGTCCTTCTGCCTGAGGTTGATCGTGGGGGGAACGATGCCTTCCATGAGCGTCATCGCCGCAAACGCGGTTTCGAGGGCGCCGGAGGCGGCCAGCAAATGGCCGGTTACGGATTTGACGGCGCCGACCGGGACCTCCGGAAGCCGATTGCCCAGTATCTCCGAGATCGCCTCGGCCTCGGTGCTGTCCCCGAGAGGCGTTGACGTCCCATGGGCGCTTATATAGTCGACGTCTTCGGCCGAAAGCCCCGCCCCTTCCATTGCTGCCCGCATGGCCGCCACCTGCCCCCGGCTGTCGGGTTTTGTCTGATGGAACGCATCCGCAGTGTTCCCGTAACCAACGATCTCGGCGTATATATTCGCCTTTCTCGCTAATGCGTTTCCGGCTTCCTCGAGAATCAGGACACAGGCGCCTTCGGACAGCACGAAGCCGTCCCTGGAGCGGTCGAAGGGACTGCTGGCGGCGGGGCCGTCCTTTTTCGAGAGCGCGCCGGCGGTCCCGTATCCGACAAGACAGAGGCGGCAGAGGGGCGCCTCCGTCCCCCCGGCGATGAGCGGCCCCGCGAAGCCTGACCTGATCATCCGGTAGGCCTCCCCGATCGCGTTTGTGCCGGAGGCGCAGGCGTTCGAGATCCCGAGGCAGTATCCCCGGATCCCGAGTTTCTGCGAGATATATGACGGGGCCATGCTTACGGTGGTCGAGGGCATGAGATAGGCCGAAAGGCGCCGCCGGCCGTCAAGGTCTTCCCTGACCGCATGCTCGATGGTGCTGATTCCGCCCCTGCTGGAGCCGATGATCACCCCGCCCGCAGAGAGAGGTGACAGGAGGGATTTATCGTGGATAGGCCAGCCTGCATCCAGTACGGCCATCATAGCAGCGGCAACGGCATAGTGTACGAATGGATCTGTGCGTAGCACCTCCTTTTGTCCGAGAAACGCGCACGGGTCGAACCCCTTAAGTTCGCCGGCAATCTTCCATGGGACGTCTGTGTTATCGAATCGTGTGATGGGCGCGAGTCCCGAACGTCCTTCTATCGCCGCTTGCCAGGATTCCCTGAAAGTGTTTCCTATCGGCGTGACCGCCCCTATGCCGGTGATGACTACCCTGTACATTGCCAACTATATTACCATGGCCGTCAAGATCAGGAATTTTTCAGACCGGCTGCAGATTAGTTTTGAAAATTGGGAAAAGATGTGTTATGGTAGGGAAACTTTTCCCAAGGGATGGATTTGGCCGGAGAGATCCTAAAAAAAAGGCGCGAAGATTTAGGCCGGGATATCCAGGAAATCGCTGACCTTCTGAAGATCAGGGCGGATTATCTGATGGCGATCGAGGAAGACGCATTTTCAAAACTTCCTGCACCGGTCTACACCAACGGCTATATCAGGTGCTATGCGCGTTATCTCGATATTGACGCGGATTCGATTGTGGAGCATTATACGAAAAATCTGTCCCAGCCCCAACCTTCCACTATCTTTCCCGTCGCATCTTTCCGGAAGAAGAGTCACGGGATTGTGTACGCGGTTCTCCTTCTTGCAGGCACGGCGGCGATCTTCCTTTATTTCAGGTACACCCAGGAGAGTCCGTTAGACAGGGCGGCTGTCACTGCGGCGAAGCCTGAGACTTTCGGGCCGGCGCCACCCACACCGGCGGTGGAGACAAAAGAGAGCAGAAAACCGGTGACGGAAAAACACTCTCTCGGCGTGTCAGCTGCAGAAACTACCTGGATGTCCGTAAGATTCGGAGATGGCAGGACCGAAGAGGTACTTTTGCGGCCTGGCGAGACAAGGGACTGGAGCTTTTCCGACAGGGTGTATCTTAAGGTCGGCAACGCCGGGGGGATACGGATCAACCTCGACGGGTCAGATCTGGGTGTGCCGGGGAGCCATGGACAGGTTGTCACTCTAACGCTCCCTCCGCAGCAAGAGGGGTCCGCTACCTTCCCTTAAAGCCGGGACAGCCTTCGAACCCGAAACATTTCGCCTTTTTCCTAAGTACGCACCCCCCGTTCATGCAGATGGTCGTCTCGCCGCCGTACGCGTTTTCCTGGCGACGAACCGGGGGGCCGCCGGTCTTTTTCCCCTCTGACAAAGACTTTTTCGCTTTCATCGTACCGTCCTGATGTCCCTTGCTCAGGTTCCTGACTGCAGTTTGAATGTATTTACTCTATAATAATATAATTACAGTCTGGAACAACAGGGACAGGAAAGCGTGAGAAAACATATAACAGGAGCAAAAAGTTTGTTGTCGACTCATCATGGAGGCACTGCCGGATTGGTCGGTAAGGTGGCCGACACCATCGGCAGAGCCGCCCTGCTCGAAGGTGGTGAATCAGTCCTGGTCGGCCTCTCGGGCGGTCCTGATTCGGTCTGCCTTCTTCACCTGCTTCACCGGCTGAAGGACAGATTTGCGCTTACACTCCATGCGGTCTACGTCGACCATAACCTGAGACCTGAGGAGACCCCTGCCGAGAGGGATTTCTGTCGCGACCTCTGCGAAAGACTCTGCGTGAATTTCGCCGTGAAATCGATTGACGTGTCCGCCTTTGCCGAGGGAAAGAAACTCAACAAGCAGGAGGCGGCCAGGGAATTGAGGTATGCCGCATTCGAAGAGGCGGTCTTCGAACTCAAGGCCGGCAAAATCGCACTTGCCCATAACGCAGACGATCAGACAGAGACCGTCCTGATGCGTTTTTTGCGTGGGGCAGGGCCCAGGGGGTTCTCCGGGATGCCTGCGAAACGCGGGATGATCATCCGTCCCCTGATCGGGGTCGAGCGGGCCGAGATAGAGCGCTTTCTCTGCGAAGAAAACATCCCCTTCGTAATCGACTCGTCGAACCTCAGGACCGACTATTTCAGAAACAGGATACGGGCGGAACTCGTACCGGTCATGCGTCAGTTGAACCCCTCACTCACCGGCACAGTGGCTGATATGGTCTCTATCTTTCAGGAGGAAGAGCGGTACTTCGATTTGATCGTGACAAAGACGCTGATGAAGATGATCAGCAGAAAGACCGCGCAGCGTATCGAATTGTTCCTATCCCCGATGGAGATAATGGACAAGGTGATACTGAGGAGGGTCCTCCGCCGGGCCATTGAGGAGACGGACAGCCTGCGCGGAATGAGTTTTACACATATAGAAGACATCATCTCTCTGGTGAAGCACGGTCCTTCGGGCGGCAGGCTCTCTCTCCCCAGGGACATAAGGGTCATCAAGGAATACGCCATTCTCATCATCACCTCCGAAAAGCCGGTTAGGATAGACGAGTATACGTTCTCGCCGCCGTGCGAAGTGGTAGTCAAAGGGGCCGGCCTGGTGATCAAAGCGGATTTCCGGGAGGATGCCGGGGATGGCGGCGACGGCAGATCTGCGGTGCTTCTCGACGCCGGGGCGATGGAGTTCCCCCTTACGGCAAGACCTCGGGCGGCGGGCGACTTCTTTTTCCCGATGGGTTTCGGGAAGAGGAAGAAACTACAGGATTTCTTCGTAGACGCCAAGGTGCCCAGAGACGAACGCGACAGGATCCCTGTTATTGTTTCGGGGAGCGACATTGTCTGGATCGCGGGGCACCGGGCGGATGAGAGGTTCAAAGTAAAAGAAGACACAAAAAAAATTCTGCGGTTGTCTGTTATGAAGGGCAAATGTTAAAAGGAGGTCATCTTGACTGATACGGTGAGAGTGCGTTTTGCACCGAGCCCCACGGGCTTTCTGCATATCGGGGGCGCGAGGACTGCGCTGTTCAACTGGCTGTATGCGCGGCACCATGGCGGCACATTTATATTGAGGATAGAAGACACGGACCGGAGCAGATCCACCGATGAATACATCGACGCTATCATCGAGGGGATGAAGTGGCTCGGCCTCGACTGGGACGAGGGTCCCTTCAGGCAGACCGACCGGTTCGACGTCTACCGCGACTATGTGAAAAAACTCGTCGGTGAAGGCAAAGCGTACTACTGTTACTGTTCGCCCGAAGAACTCGAGGCGAGACGTCAGGAGGCGCTCAGCCAGGGCAAGACGCCGAAATATGACGGCAGGTGCAGAAACCTCAGGGAGCCTGTCCCGGGCAGGACACCAGCAGTCAGGTTCAGGATGCCCCAGGAAGGGTATACGGTGGTGGACGATATGATCAAAGGGAAGGTTGAGTTCGAAAACGTCCAGCTGGACGACCTGATCATCCTCCGCTCCGACGGGACGCCGACCTATAATCTGACTGTGGTCGTGGATGACGTCGACATGAAGATCACCCATGTCATCAGGGGAGACGACCACCTGAACAACACGCCGAAACAGATGCAGCTTTATCAGGCCTTCGGATATCCCCTGCCGAGATTTGCGCACCTGCCGATGATTCTTGGGGCCGACAAGACGAGGCTTTCGAAGAGGCATGGCGCGACCTCGGTGATGGCTTATCACGATATGGGTTATCTACCTGGCGCGCTCATCAATTATCTTGTGCGTCTTGGATGGTCTTATGGGGACCAGGAAGTCTTTGCACAAGAGGAGCTGGTTCGTTATTTTTCATTCGAAAATGTGGGCAAGGCGGCGGCTGTGTTCAACCCTGAGAAACTCCTTTGGCTGAACCAGCAGTATATAATTGCGTCTGCCCCCGAAAGGCTTGCCGAACTGGTCGTCCCATTTCTTCTGAGGGAGAATGTCATCTCGGAGGGGCAGCCGGTCGATATGGGCTGGCTTGCCCGTGCGGTCAAGACGTTGCAGGAACGGGCGAAGACGCTCGCAGACCTTGCCAAATCCCTGAGATATTATCTCGTCGGAGATGTGCAGTACGATGCCAAGGCAAAGGACAAATTCCTGAACGAAAAGAGCCTGCCGCTTCTGAAAGACCTGAATGCGGAACTCGAAGCCCTTTCCGGGTTTAGTCACCAGGAGCTTGAGCGGGTCTTCAGGGCTATAGTCGAAAAACATGGCGTGAAGCTCGGCGCCCTTGCCCAGCCGGTCCGGGTCGCAGTGACCGGCGGCACCGAGAGCCCCGGCATCTTCGAGGTACTCGAGGTGTTGGGAAAAGAGGAGACGATGAGGCGGATCGGGAAGGCGATAGCGGCGATAGGGGAAAACCCGCCGGGGAAGGAGTCGTAGCCATGGCTGCCAGCGAGTCTCCAAAACCTGCCGATTTTATCCGTGAGATCATCACGGAAGACATTGAGGCGCAAAAATACGACAGCGGGGTCCATACGCGTTTCCCGCCCGAGCCGAACGGATACCTGCATATCGGGCATGCAAAGTCGATCTGTCTCAATTTCGGGATCGCTCGCGACTTCAACGGGCTCTGCAACCTCAGGTTTGACGATACTAATCCGACCAAGGAAGAAGTCGAATATGTCGAGTCGATCAAGGAAGACGTGCGCTGGCTCGGGTTCGACTGGGACGATCGTCTTTTTTATGCGTCCGATTATTTCGAGCAGCTGTATCAGTATGCCGTGCAGCTTATAAGAAAAGGGAAGGCCTATGTCTGCGACCTTACGCCGGATGAGATAAGGGAATACCGGGGCACGCTGACCGAACCCGGAAAGAACAGCCCTTACCGGGACCGTTCGGTCGAGGAGAACCTCGACCTCCTTATGCGGATGCGTGCCGGGGAGTTTGAAAACGGCTCCCGCACGCTGCGTGCGAAGATCGACATGTCCTCGGGCAACATCAACCTGAGGGACCCGGTGATGTTTCGGGTGCTCAGGGCGGAGCACCACAGGACCGGTGACAAATGGTGCATCTATCCCATGTACGATTATGCCCACTGCGTCTCGGACTCGCTCGAAAGAATCACGCATTCGATCTGCACGCTCGAATTCGAAGACCACCGTCCACTGTACGACTGGTTCCTCGATGAACTCGGGATCTATCATCCCCGGCAGATCGAGTTTGCGCGGCTGAATCTCAGCAATACCGTGCTCAGCAAAAGAAAACTGATCCAGTTAGTGAAGGACGGCAGTGTTTCCGGCTGGGACGATCCGAGGATGCCGACGATCGCCGGCATCAGGAGGCGGGGGTACACTCCGGAGTCGATTCGGAACTTCTGCGACCGGATCGGGGTGGCAAAGAGGGACAGCACGGTCGACATCGCCCTCCTCGAATATTGCGTACGTGAAGACCTGAATAAGAAGGTCCCACGTGTCATGGCGGTGCTCAGGCCGCTTAAGGTGGTGATAGACAATTACCCCGAAGACCTGGTGGAGGAGCTCGATGCGGTTAACAACCCTGAAGACCCTTCCATGGGGACGAGAAAGGTGCCTTTTTCGCGCGTTCTTTTTATCGAAAAAGATGACTTTCGGGAAGACCCGCCTAAACAGTTTTTCAGGCTTGCGCCGGGCAGGGAGGTCCGCCTCCGGTATGCATACTATATCACCTGCGTCGGGGTCATCAGGGACGAGAGGACGGCAGAGGTGACGGAACTGCACTGCACCTATGATCCGAAGACAAGGGGCGGTGACTCCCCGGACGGAAGGAAGGTAAAGGCTACGCTCCACTGGGTATCGGCAGGACATTCGCGCGAAGCGGAAGTCCGCCTCTATGATCATCTGATCATGGAAGCTGGGCCGGGAGAGGAAAGGGAAGTCCGTGATTTCAGGGACCTCCTCAACCCGAACTCCCTCGAAATGCTTGGATCGTGCCGCATTGAACCCGGTCTCGGAGGCGCCTTGCCGGGGGGCCGCTATCAGTTCGAACGGCTCGGCTATTTCTGCG
>JAKAIZ010000153.1 GCA_021814065.1 Nitrospirota bacterium
AGGGCATCTGGTGAACTCACTCCCCTCCGTGATCTGCGCCCAAGTCAAATCAATACCATTTGGAATAGATTTTTATGTGAGGCAACGTATATCATTTCGTATCGATTCTTATGTGAGGCAACGGGGACCCACGATTTTATTAAAAATAAATTTTGCCATTTCAAATATACAGGCGTTCCTGGAGATGCCATCAGGATTTCAGATATCGGATGATCGCATTTATCTGCCTGCCGGAGAGGTAATCAAAGCTCGGCATCCTGGAATCGGGGTTGTGTTTTTTTGAGTTTCTTATCTGCTGCCTGATCCATTCGTCGCTTCTTCGCTTCGTGACGCTCGTCAGGTCCGGCGCCATTTCTCCGCCTTCGCCCTTGAAACTGTGACAGTTGATGCATCCTTCAGCGCGGAAAAGCTCCTTGCCGTCAGGCTGCGGCTGGACCATAAACATAACGACACCCACGATTATCAACACTGCAACGATTACAACCAGCCGTCTGTCCATCCTTTCTATGCCTCACTTTTTTGAGCCAATTATAGCGCTAAAAGGGCGATTCCCAAAAAGAAACTTGATAAAACAGGCGACCGAATCTAAAATGAAAACATGCCATCAGAGCAAGAGGAAATGATTACTCAACTTAATCCTGAGACGGTATCCGGTTATTTTTCGCTGGATCTGATCCCCGAGCCGCTGGTAGTGCTGCGAACGGACGGCACGATCTTCGACCTCAATTCCCGATGCGCCAAACTGGTGGGGGTTGAAGTCAAAGACGCTATCGGCCGGAACTATGCCGATATCAGCCTCCTGAAGGCTATCGGCAAGAAAATAGCCGCCTCACTCACTTCCCGGTCCGAAGATTTTGAACTGGTCACCCTCGAAAACAAACACTTTGAGGTTTTTCTTCTTCCCTTCGAAGCCGCTGGTAAGACGACTTTTATCCGCGTTCTCCTGAAAGACATAACCAATTTCGTGAATCTCGAGCGGGAGCTCCTAAAACGAAACAGGGAGCTGATGATGATCAACACGCTGTCCGGGGCCTTCATCTCCTCTGACAACATGGACCTCGTTATTGAAAACATTCTAAGAAAGTTGCTTCTGATCACGGATTTCGGCATGGGGATGCTCTTACTGAGGGAGAATGATTCCTTCAGGCTTAAAACATCCAGCGGGTTGTCGTCGGACTTGCAACGCGCGGTCGAAGAAGGCGTATTGCAGGAACTTTGTTCTGAAACACTCAGGCGGGGAGAGCCGCTCGATATCATCGAATCATCCCGTCTTGTGAAAATTGAGCCGCTTGTCCGGGATGGGGTCGTCTTCCTGCTCGTAGTGCCCCTTGCATCTGAAAAGCGGACGGTCGGGTTCCTCCTTCTGGCAAGCAGAAGCGAGCGCGAAAAGCAATTCGATTTCGACCTCGCGTCGCTTCTCTCCCTGCTGGGGAACCATATATCCCTGATCATCGACAAGGTCAGGGTGTTCGAGGAGACGAGGCGGCTGTCAATCACGGACGGTCTCACCGGTCTGTTCAACACACGCTACCTGTACAGCCAGCTCGACGTCGAAATTGCCAGGGTAAACCGGTATGGGGGCTCCTGCTCGGTGGTCCTTTTCGATATCGACAACTTCAAGACACTGAACGATACATACGGCCACCAGGCCGGCGATGATGTCCTCCATGAATTGGCCGAGATCTTCCGCAGGGTTTCGCGTGAGGCCGACATCGTGGTAAGATACGGAGGCGAGGAATTCATCATCATCTTGCCGAATACGTACGAGGAAGATGCAATCTATCTTGCCGACAGGATAAGGAGAGACGTGGGGCAGAATATTTTTTTGGCTGACAAAGGGGGCGTCACCTCTGTGACGCTGAGCGGGGGGATCGCTTCGTATCCGCTCAATGCTTCGGACGCGCGAGCGCTCCTCAATGCGGCGGACAGGGCACTTTATGCGGCGAAGGCATCGGGTAAAAACAGAGTGCTCTGTTATAAGGGAATCATAAATGGAAAAGACTTTCGGTAGACCGCGGAGCCTGAAGGCGGCTCCCTTTCGTTATTGTCCGGGTTGCGGCCACAGCCTCATCCACCGGCTCATTGCAGAATGCATCGACGGGCTGGGGATACGGGAGGAGGTCGTCGGTATCGCTCCTGTGGGTTGCGCCGTCTTCTCATACGACTACTTCAACTTCGATATCCTCGAATCCGCCCACGGCAGGCCCCCGGCGGTCGCGACAGCACTGAAGAGGGTCATGCCGCGCAGGATTATTTTTTCCTATCAGGGCGACGGCGATCTCGCAGCTATCGGCACGTCCGAGATTGTCCATGCCGCAGCGCGCGGGGAAAACATCTCCGTTTTTTTCGTCAATAATGCCAATTACGGCATGACCGGAGGGCAGATGGCCCCGACGACTATACTTGGGCAGCGCACTACCACGACGCCGGGAGGAAGGTGCGTAGCAACGGAGGGATATCCTCTTCGCGTCTCCGAGTTTCTTGCCACGATAGAGGGAGCCGCTTTTATCCAGAGGGTATCGCTCGACTCGTATCGCGAGATCATGGTCGCAAAGGCCGCAATAGAAAAAGCATTTCGGTATCAGATAGAGGGGAAAGGCTTCAGTTTCGTGGAGATCCTCTCCCCCTGCCCGACCGACTGGGGGCTTTCGCCAAAGGCCTCCCTCGAATGGATACGGACCGCGCTGCTGAAGGTTTATCCGACGGGCCTCCTGAAGGACAGATACAAGGGGGACGCCTAGCTGGAGACGCACATCATTATAGCGGGCTCGGGCGGGCAGGGTATCCTATTCCTGGGGAAGGTCTTCTCTTTTGCCAGCATGCTGGAAGAAAAAGAAGTGACCTGGTTCCCTTCATACGGTGCGGAAATGAGGGGCGGTACCGCAAACTGCACGGTCATCATTTCCGACACTATGATCGGCTCGCCTGTGGTATTGAACCCCGACATACTTGTGAGCATGAACAAGGCCTCCTTAGATAAGTTCCAGCCGAGGGTGAAGAAGCACGGGCTCGTTTTCTATGATCTTTCTTTGATAAAAGATCCGGCACTGAGAGATGACGTCCTGGCTGTGGCCGTTCCGGCTACGGAAATTGCGAGTTCTGCGGGGAACACAAAATCGGCCAACATGGTAATGCTCGGCGCGGTGCTGGCAGGGACAGGTCTTCTGAAAAGGTCTTCGGTGCTGAAAGTGATCGAGGGTCCGACAAAATCCGCCGGAGGGAACGGAATCCGGGCAAACACCAATTCGCTTTTGAAAGGAATACAGTACATTGAGGATACGAAAGGCAAGAATCGCTGACGTCAAGGAGATACAGAAATTGGTGAACGAGTTTGCGCGCCGCGAAGAGATGATCCCCAGATCGATCAACGAGCTTTACGAAAACGTGAGGGATTTTGTCGTCTGTGAAGAGCAGGGAGTGCTCAAAGGGGCCTGCGCTCTCCACGTCCTATGGGAAGACCTTGCGGAGATCCGCTCGCTGGCGGTAAGGAAAGAATCGCAGAGGATGGGTCTCGGGAAAAAAATGGTCAAACGCTGCATCGCCGAGGCAAAGTCCCTCGGTATAAAAAGGGTTTTTGCCCTCACCTACCAGCCGCTTTTTTTTAAGAAAATGGGCTTTGAGGAGATCGATAAATCCTCCCTCCCGCAGAAGATATGGGGCGATTGCGTGAGATGCCCCAAATTCCCGGAATGCGATGAGCACGCCGTGATTTACTGTTTTTAGGGACGGCGGAGGATCATGCAAAGGCGATATCTTCCCTATTTTCTTCTTGCCCTTGCCGTCTTTCTGTTGGATCAGGCGACCAAGTACTTTATCATGCATCATCTCAATCTTTATCAGGTCGTGAAGATTCTTCCTTCTTTCAATATTGTATATTACCGGAACATTGGTTCGGCCTTCGGCATGTTCAAGAGCCTCGGCAACGCTTTTTTTATTGTCGTTTCGTTAGGGGCTATCATGGCGGTTTCGGTGTTTATCGTTAAGGACGCGGATTCCAGGCTCGCTTTTTCCCTGATCCTTGCCGGCGCCGCCGGGAACCTTGCCGACAGGATCATTCACGGATACGTGGTTGATTTTCTGGAGGTCTACGCAGGGAGCTTTTACTGGCCTGCATTCAATGTCGCCGATTCCGCTCTTACGGTGGGAATCGCGCTTCTTATTATCAGGACGGCCTTCGGCAGGAAATGAAGAGGCAAGCAAATTTCGATGGACTATCCGGCATTCCCATGCCACTGATATGCAACGTTTCACGATAATCCATCCGCTATATATGTCCTTTTTCTCGAAGGCGCTCTACCGTGACGTCGGGCGGAACTGGAAGGGGCACGGGTTTGTATACCTGTTTGCCCTTGTCGCATTTTGTATGATACCCTTCGTACTCATCACCCAGTCGGCCATTTCGGACTTTCTCAATAATGAGGCGCCGAAAATAATAAGACAGATGCCGGACGTTACTATAAACAAGGGAAAACTGTCGATCGACCGGCCGGAGCCATATTTTGTGAGAGACGAAAAGACGGGAGAACCCCTCATCCTGTTCGATGCGGATGACAAGGCGGACCTCAAAGAGAGGGCGAAGGTGCCGATACTTGTCCTGCGGTCGGAAATTATCGTCCGCGGAGAAGGCGGACAAGTCAGACATCTCGCCCTTTCGGATGTCGACGGATTTCACTCGGACAGGCGTCTCCTTTACGACTGGCTTGATGCCCTGGACGAATCGATGGCGATGGTTCTTTACCCTTTCGCCGTGGCGTTTTCCTTAATCTTTCGTGTCTTAGAGGTCGTTGTCTTTGCTGCGGCAGGCAGGGTCTTTGCAAAGTCGCTGAATGCCCGTCTCACTTACCCTGCTCTCATGCGGCTTTCGGCGGTCGCGTTGACTCCGCCTATGATGGTCGGCGCCGTTTTCAATGTGACCGGCGTAGCCGTTCCTTTCTGGTGGATTGCCGGAATCCCGATTACCCTTGCTTTTCTCTATTACGGCATAAGGGCTGTGTCGGAAGAAGCCGAGACATGACACCGGAAAGTGATCTTTGTATAATAGTCTGCAGTCGATGAACAGTACGACGGCAGATCCTTTTTTTATCAGGGAGACCGCAATCCGATGAAGAAGGTGCTTATTGTGGACGACCTCAGGACATTTATAGATAAGGAAAAGGGCATCCTGGACAGGTCGGACATCAAAATATTTACAGCCACGTCGGGCGCGGAGGCGCTCGCTGTCCACAAGGCGGAGAAGGTCGACCTCATAATCGTCGACCTCGATATGCCGGGCATGAACGGCGACAAATTCTGCAGCATCATCCGGCGGGATGAAGCGCTTAAGCAGGTTTCGATAATCATCGCATGCGAGGGCACTGAATCCGATATTGCACGGATACGCCAGTGCAAGGCCAACTCGTACATTACCAAGCCGATACGGCCCGTTCAATTCCTGGAGAGCGTCGGGCGCTTCCTCGACGTGCCAGAAAGAAAAAGTTACCGGGTCCTTTTGAAGGCAAGAGTGGAAGGTAAATTCGACAATGAACCCTTCTACTGCTCCTCGCAGAACATAAGCGTCTCAGGGCTGCTCGTAGAGACCGAAAAGGTCCTTGAAAAAGGCGATGTTCTGTCCTGTTCTTTCTTCCTGCCCGGCTCAGAATGCATAGTCACCGATGCCGAGGTGATGCGGAGCGTCAGGGGTGCAGGGAATTCGGTGTCATACGGCGTGAGGTTCGTAAATCTCCGCCCGGCTTTCAAGACGGCCATCGAGACGTTCATAGAAAAAAGATCGGTCAAGAGTCAGTAGCCACCAAACTTGCAAGCCAACTCTTATTCTCTGAACGACATCTTTAGCTCGTAGATGCCGCCTTCGGCGCTTTTTTCGATCACGAACCCCATATGTTCGAATAGTTGGAGCATCGGTTTGTTGTCCGCAAGCACCTCGGCGGTGAAGCCGTGGAGACCCGCTTTCTTTGCGAGGTAAGTGAGATAGGAGAGCAGTTCGGCGCCGATGCCGCGGCCCTGATAGTCGTCGCGAACTACGAAGGCCACTTCAGCTGTATGCGTTGTCTCGTCTATAAAGTACTGACCCATTCCTGCAATCACTTCCCCCCCTTCTTTTTCGATAACTGCGAGGATAACCATTTCCTTTGTATAATCGATTACGGCGAAGGCCTGCAGCCGGTCGTGATGCATGTCCTTGCGGGTCGAGATAAACCGGTGGTACATAGAGTCCCGCGAGAGGGAATAAAAAAAATCCTTCAATATGTGCTCATCGGTAATCTTTATCGGCCTCAGGAATATCTTCACGCCGCTGCTGGTAGTCCGGTATGTCTCGAGGGTCTCGGGGTACTCACCCTTTTCCCCCGGTATGAACGCCTGGTCCTCATAGATCAGGGAAAGCTTCTTCGCCTCTTCAATGAGCCATGCTCTGAATTCAGGATGTGCAATCGAGATAAGGTCCATCGCCCTTTCCCTGATGTTCTTGCCGTGAAGGTAGGCGATTCCGAATTCTGTTACAACGTAGTGGAGGTCGCCCCTAGTTAAGGTAACGCCGGCCCCTTCTTTGAGAAAAGGGACTATTCGGGATACCCTTCCGTGTTCCGCCGTGGACTGCATCGCAAGAATTGTCTTTCCGCCCTGCGAAAGTATTGCTCCGCGCATGAAATCGGCCTGTCCTCCAATCCCGCTGAAGAAATACTTCCCGAGCGACTCAGCTGTAGCCTGACCGGTAAGGTCTATCTCGAGCGCACTGTTGATCGCGGTGACGTTCCTGTTCCGGGCAATAGTCAACGGATTATTCGTATAGCTGACAGGTCTGAACTCTATGCTCGGGTTGTCATGAATAAAGTCGTAGGTTTCCCGCGTTCCCATGCAGAAGGCCGCTACAGTCTTGTCCCGGTTCAACAACTTCATCGTATTGTCGACTATGCCCCTCCGCATCAGATCGACGATCCCGTCGGTCAGGAGTTCGGTATGCACCCCGAGATGCCTTTTGTCTCTAAGGTGAGCGAGTATCGCGTTCGGAATACTCCCGTAGCCGACCTGTATGGTGTCGCCATCCTGCACTATCCTCGCAACGTATTTGCCGATCCTGGCCGCGACCTCATCAGGGACCGACGTCCTAAATTCAAGAAGGGGCTCCTCGCACGGCACGACGAAGTCCACATCCCTGATATGAATGAAGGTGTCTCCGTGCACTCGGGGCATATGGGAATTAATCTGGACGACGACGAGCGATGCGCTTTCCGCAGCCGCCTTCACAATATCTACACTGATTCCCAGACTCATATACCCGTACGCGTCCGGCAGCGAGGTCTGGATGAGAGCAATATCGACGGGGATACGTCTCCTGGCGAACATTTCCGGCACTGCGGACAGGAAAACCGGTGTGTAGTCGGCGAATCCACGATTAACGGCCTCCCGCGCATTTTCCCCGATAAAGAAGGCGTTATACCTAAAGTTATCCTTGAACTTATCGTCCGAATACGCTGATACACCCAGATTCCACACCTGAAGCACCTCGGCATCGAAAAAGGCCTTAGGATGGGATCGGACGTACTCTATGAGGCCGCGAACCAGACACTGGGGCTCCCCGCACCCGGTGCCGACGAATATCCTGTCTCCCGGATGTATGTTGCCGAATATTCTTTCTTCCGGCAGAAACTTCTCAGGGTAAGCATTCCTCATCGCGCCGAGTACTTCAGCACTCTCCATAAAAAAAGTATAGCAAAAAGAAGTGCAGAACGAAGCAGGCCTCTTACATTATCTTTCCCAGTCGCCGTGCGAGTGATTCCGTCTCCCTTAGCAGGTGATCCACCTCGGCAAGTCCGTTCTCCCAAAAAACAGCATCCCCGATGTCGATACCCAGCTTGAAAAAGATGTTCCGGGGCGAGTCAGAAAGACCGGCCGAAAGGAAATCCTTTACCTTAACGATAAAGCCGGGGTCGGCCTTTACCGAATTCTGCAGCGACTTTGATATAAGGAGGCCTCCGGCATAGGAATAGACGTAGAAGAAATACCGTATATGGTTCCAGTAGACCCACCAGTTTTCAGACCCCTTCGACTGTTCGACCGCGTCGCCCATGTAAGCCGCCATATGCCGGCCGAACATTT
>JAKAIZ010000154.1 GCA_021814065.1 Nitrospirota bacterium
CATTCCGCCCTTTGTCCTTTCCGTCACGACGCCTTCAACCAGCGTGCCGTCCTGTGCGGCTTTTTCGAGAACGTCCCATATCTTTATCTTGGATGCGCGCTCTTTCGAGAGGTTGAGGACCCCTTCAGAGTCCCTCATATTAACGACGTAGACCTCAATCCGGCTGCCGGGTTTCAGTTCCTTCAGCTCTTCGTCGTTGAATTCCTCGATCCGGATGACCCCCTCAGTTTTGTACCCGATGTCGACGATGACACCGTCGGGCTTGATCGCCACCACTTTTCCCGACAGAACCGCCCCTTCTTCGATGCTGTGGAAAGATTCGGCGTAGAGCTTCTCCATCTCATTGTTATTAATGTCCATTACGGGTTTCCCCTCCTCTATCTCTGATTCTTTTTTCTACCTCTATGATGAGCCAGTCGGGCGTCGAAGCTCCTGCGGTAATGCCGACCTTCTTTGCGCCGGCGAACCATTCGTTCCGGATCTCCGAAGCGGTCTCGATATGATAGGTCCTTACCGAAAGCCCCCTGCAGAGGTTTGCGAGTTGCGTCGTGTTCGCGCTGTTCTTGCCTCCGACGACGACCATCACGTCTGCCTTGCGCGCCATTCCCTCGGTCTCTTTCAGCCTCAGCGCGGTGGAATTGCAGATCGTATTGTAAACCTTGACCTCCTTTGTCCGTTCGATTATCCTCGAAAGGACTTTTTTCAGGGCCTCGACGGGCTGGGTGGTCTGGACGATTACCCCTACTTTAGATCTGAGACCTTCCAGCGGGGAATGTTCGCTCACCACTATCACGTCCTGTCCCGCGTAACTCATAAGGCCTTTCACCTCGGGATGGTCGATGTCGCCCAATATGACTACCTGATAACCGTTTTCCTTAAGAAGTTTAGCATAATGCTGCGCCTTTTTCACGAAGGGACAAGTAGCATCGATGACCCTGAAGCCGCCCGCCGATATCTTATCATAGAGCTGTTTGGGTATTCCATGCGTCCTGATGATAAGGTCCTTGATCTTCTTTTCCCCGATTTCCTCCGGCCCTATTGCGACAATCCCCCGACGCCTGAGCTTCTCGATGACCTGGGGGTTATGGATAATAGGCCCGAGGGTAAAGACGCCCCTCTTATCTTTCTCCGCGATCTCGAAGGTGATATCGATCGCACGCTTCACCCCGAAACAGAAGCCCGCCCTCTTGGCGGTCCTCACGACGGGCCCCGAATTCGCAGTCTTCTTCTTCTTCTTCTCGACGAACTTCTTCATATTAGTATTGTAGCGTACTTTCCGTTTTTTGCTCTCACCTTGACTTTGTATTACTATATATCTTTTTTTATCACCTGCATGATCAATACCAGCACTTCTTCTCTGGTGAGTCCGGTGGAATCGATGTAGAAGGCGTCCTCGGCCTTCCTGAGCGGCGCGATCGCCCTGCCGGAATCACGCGCGTCACGTTCGATGATCTCATTGCGGATCTTCTCCTTGTCTACCGCAAAACCCTTGGCTAGGAGTTCCTCCGTGCGCCTTCTTGCCCGTTCCCCGACAGACGCATCGAGGTAGATCTTCCTACAGGCTTCAGGAAACACGACCGTAGTCATGTCCCGGCCCTCGGCAACGAGGTCCGCCTCTTTTGCTGCGTCCCTTTGTATGTCGAGAAGAAAGCGGCGCACGGGCCTTCGGGCGGAGAAGACAGAGGCGTAATGCCCTGCTTCAGAGGAGCGTATCTCCTCTGAGACATCAACGCCGTTCAGGATTACCCTGCCCCGGGAGAATTCGACCCTTGTTTTTTCAAGGGCCGAAGCGATTTCTTCGTCGGATGAGTCTTCGTTGAGGCCCAACCGAACCAGGTTCAGGGCCGTCGCCCTGTAAAGGGCCCCGGTGTCGAGGTAGTCGAACCCCGTCTCTTTTGCGATAAGTTTAGCCATAGTGCTTTTCCCAGCTCCCGAAGGCCCGTCTATGGCGATCACCTTTCTTATGACGACAGCCTCTTCAGGATATCGAAAAATGCCGGGAAAGATATGCCCACCGCCGATGCGCCGCGGATAGTGGTATTGCCCTCCGCAGCAAGCGCGGCCACCGCCATCGCCATGGCGATCCGGTGATCGCCGTGGCTTTCGACCTCTGTGCCTTTGAACCGCCCGGTACCCTTTATCCCTATCCCGTCCGGGTATTCTTCCACCTCGGCGCCTATCTTTCTCAGTTCGGAGGCCATCGCCTTTATCCTGTCCGATTCTTTCACCCGCAGCTCTGCTGCGCCGTGGATTGTCGTGAACCCTTCCGCATATGCCGCAGCGACACAGAGGACCGGGAATTCGTCTATCAGCGAAGGGATGCTCTCTTCGGTCAGGTCGATAGCCTTAAGTCCAGTTCCGCCGACACAGTAGATATCCGCTACGGGTTCGCCTGATATCTGCCGCACGTTCTCTATCCCGACCTTCGCCCCCATCCGCGAGAGTGCTTCCAGCAGTCCGGTCCGCGTCGGATTGATGCCTACGTTCCTCGCTACGATTTCGGAGCCGGGGATGAGCAGTGCGGCAACAATGAAAAAAGCTGCCGAGGAGAAGTCCCCGGGCACTGCCATCTCCATCGGTGAGAGCTCCCGGCCCCCTCTGACTAAAACGGTGCGCCCCTCGACCCGCAGGTCAGCGCCCTGTGCCGGCAGCATCCTCTCGGTATGGTCGCGCGATTTCGCCGGCTCAGTGATCACGGTCTCCCCGTCGCAGTAGAGGCCCGCAAGGAGTATGGATGATTTCACCTGGGCGCTCGCAACCGGCAGTTCGTAGCGCAGGGGGTTCAGATTCCCTCCCTTTATCGCCAGGGGGGGGTATCTGTTGTCGGCCCTCGCCATGATCTGCGAGCCCATGAGGCTGAGTGGCTTGATTACCCTTGCCATCGGCCGTTTCCTCAGCGAGTCGTCTCCGGTAAGCACAGAAAAGAAAGGGTTCCCTGAGAGCACACCCGAGATGAGCCTTATCGTGGTACCCGAGTTCCCGCAATCGATGACTCCCTGCGGCTCCGACAATCCGCGTAGTCCCCTCCCGTGTATCGTGAGCATCGAACCTTCGTCCAGGATCTCTATGCCGAGGCTGCGGAATGCGTTCACAGTGCTCTCCGTATCCTGGGCCCTGAGAAAATTATTTACCACGCTTCTGCCCTCTGCGAGGGAGGAAAGGATTACCGCCCTGTGGGAGATGGATTTGTCGGAAGGGGGGGAAAACTCGCCTTTAAAAACTTTTACCTGCCCGATGTCAACCTTGTCCAATGCCTTCCCTCAGCGTCCGGGCCCGTTCCAGCTCCTTTTCGAGAGAGACTGAGTCAGCGGCCCTGAGATGACGGCTCAGTATATCAAGTTTTTTCTGAAAGACGAGTATCAGATCGAGGATGTTGTCCTTGTTCAAAAGACAGATGTCGCGCCAGATCTCAGGGGAACTCGCCGCAATCCTTGTTGTGTCCCTGAACCCCTGTCCGCCGAATTCGAGGTATGACGGATCTACATCGGCAACGGTGTTGATCATCGCGTAGGCGAGCAGATGGGGAAAGTGACTTACTGCAGCAAACACGCGGTCGTGCGCTTCGGGCTCCATCCTGATTACCCGCGATCCCAGAGCGTTCCACATGTCGGTCACGGTCCTTATTGCGACGGCATCGGAACCCGGAGTCGGTGTAACGATGCATTTGGCGTTTCTGAAGAGTTCCGCATTTGCGTATTCGATGCCGGAACGGTCGCTCCCTGCGATCGGATGGCCGCCGACATAGTGCACGCCGGAGGGCATCAGCGCATCTATCTCACGGACGAGGCCGCCCTTGACGCTTCCCGCATCGGTGACAACGGCCCCCTTTTTAAAAGAGCCGGCACATCTTCTCACGAGTTCGAGAAAGTTTCCTACCGGCGTCGAGAGCATAACGAGATCTGCACCGGCGGATGCGGCAGAAGGGTCCAGGTCGTACGAGTCGATGATACCCCTCTCTTTAGCCTTTTTCAGGTTCTCCTCATTCCGCCCGAATCCGGCGATATGACCGCAGAGCCCTTCTTTCCTGGCGGCAAGCCCGAATGAGGCGCCGATGAGCCCAACGCCGAGGATTGTGATCTTCCCGAACGGCAAACCCTATATTTCCCTTCCGACAGCTTCGGCGACCGGTTTCAGCTCGGCCATCAGCCGCTCGAAATGCTCCGGCTTCAGGGACTGCTCTCCGTCGGACATCGCCTCTTCGGGGTTGGTATGGACCTCTATGATCAGCGCGTCGGCGCCGGCCGCCACGGCCGCCTTTGCCATCGGCGCGACCAGGTCTCTCTTGCCCACCCCGTGGCTCGGGTCGACGACTACCGGCAGGTGGGTGAGCTGTTTCAGGACAGGAACAGCGCTCAGGTCGAGCGTGTTTCTCGTGGCGGTCTCGAAGGTCCGTATCCCCCTTTCGCAGAGCATCACCTCATGGTTGCCCCGGGACATGATGTACTCGGCAGACATCAGCCATTCCTTGATGGTGGAGGAGAGCCCGCGCTTCAGAAGCACAGGCTTCTGGGCAGATCCGACTTCCAGAAGAAGCCTGAAATTCTGCATGTTTCTCGCACCGATCTGGATGATGTCCGAATACTTTACGATGACGTCGAGGTCCCTCGGGTCCATGATTTCCGTGACTATCGGGAGACCTGTTTTTTCGCGTGCTGCCGCGAGATATTCGAGTCCCTCTTCCCCGAGTCCCTGGAAAGAGTAGGGCGACGTCCTCGGCTTGTATGCCCCGCCCCTGAGAAAGGCGGCGCCTGCCGCCTTCACTTTTTCGGCGATCGCAGTGAGCACGGTCTTGTTTTCGACCGCGCATGGGCCTGCCATGACCGGAATCTTTTTCCCTCCGATCAGGATGTCCCTCGCCTTTATTTGGGTATTCTCTTTCTTGAATTCCCGGCTCGCCAGCTTGTATGGCTTCAGGATCCTGACCACGTTTTCGACGCCGGAGGCAGCCCGGATCGCGTCTTCTTCCTCTTCGGTGACCTTCGATGTGTCGCCGATGACGCCGATGATCGTTCTTTCGGTCCCCGCCGATATATTCGCCTTGAGCCCGCGGCTCTCCAATTTTTTCACAACGTGGCGCATCTCTTCTTCGGTGGCGTCCCGCTTCAATACGATGATATCCATGTGTTCCTCCGTAAAACAGCGTTAGTGTCAGTGGCAGTGTCAGTAATCCGAGAGTGGCATCCGACACGTGCCTGCACGTACATTACCGGTTCCTGCTCGGGCATCCATGTATTAGTGGATTTCCGCCCTGCAAATCCAAACCCTTCGCGGCAATGAAGGCCAATGATCGTCACTATTCGATTAGCGACAGTCTCAGGAATGAATTTGCATTATCTGAAAATCTCCCCTTGCCCCTCTTTGCTAAAGAGGGGTATAATCCCTCCCTTTTTCTCCTCGGCGAACCCGCCTGTGTGCGGGGGCAAAGGGAGGTTAGGAGGGATTTTCTGAAAATGTTGCTTCTATTCCAAAACTGTTGATCAAAGACGTCTCACAAACACTCACCGGCTGCCTGCACCGATGACTGTCTTCAGCGCTTCTATGAATCTCCTGTTCTCTTCCGGCAGGCCGATCGTCACTCTGAGCGCCTTCGGCCCCATCGGCCGTATAATGATCCCTTTCTTCAGGAGCTTTTCATAAAGGGGCATCGAGCCCTCCACCGGCATATAGATGAAGTTCGCTTCTGTCGGTACGAAGGCGACCCCCATCGACCCGAGTTCGTGGTAGAGGTAATCCTTTCCTGCTTCGTTCACCTGCCGGGACCGTGTCACATGTCCGGTATCAGAAAGCGCTGCAATCGCGGCCTTCTGGGCGACTGTGTTAGTGTTGAAGGGCTCCCGCAGCCGGTTCATGTCGGCGAGAAGTCCCTTTTTTGCGATGCCGTATCCGAGCCTCAGCCCAGCAAGCCCGTATATCTTCGAGAAGGTCCTTAGGATGAGCACGTTCTTTTCCGACCGCAGATATTTCATGCTGTCGGCGTATTCAGGGTCCGAGACATATTCATAATATGCCTCATCGATCACGACGAGCACGTCGTTCGGGACCCTCTCCATCATCCTGTCGAACTCGTCCTTCTTATTCATTGTCCCGGTCGGGTTATTGGGGTTCGCGATGAAGACCATCTTTGTCGCGGGCGTGATCGCGTCGGCCATCGCGCCGAGATCGTGCCTGTGGTTTTTCAGGGGGACCTGTACAGACCTGCCCCCTATCCCCTGGACCGCCATGAAATAGACGACGAAAGAAGGGACGGCCATTACCGCCTCGTCACCGTCTTTCATGAATGTTTTCGCCGCGAGGTCGAGGAGTTCATTCGATCCATTGCCCAGGATTATCTCCTCGTCGGACACACCCAGTTTTTCCGAGAGTGCCTTCTTGAGGTAGTAACCGGCGCCGTCGGGATAACGGTTCAGGTCGCCGAGACTTCCGGCGATCGCCTTTAACGCGGCGGGTGAGGGGCCTATCGGGTTTTCATTCGATGCGAGCTTTACCGAATCGGTGATGCCGAGTTCGCGCTCCAGTTCTTCTATCGGTTTCCCAGGAACATAGGGCTGAATTCCGAGTATGTATTCAGGCGGTCGTATCATTGTATGTTCCCCTGCGGATAGGACCCGAGGATCTTGAGGTAAAGACAGTTTTCGGTCAGCGCATCCACCGCCTTCTTCACCCTCTTGTCTTCTATATGTCCTTCCATATCGACGAAAAATATATATTCCCACGCCTTCCGTTTCGAAGGCCGTGATTCGATCTTGGTTAGGTTGATCTTGGCGCGTTTAAAGGGCAGCAGCACCTCATATAAAGAGCCGGGCTTATGTTTGATCGAAAACATGATAGATGTTTTGTCGTTGCCGGTCCTGTGCGGAAACTCCTTCGAGATGACGAGGAACCGCGTTATATTTCTTCTGCTGTCCTGGATATTCCGTTCGAGGATATTCAGGTCGTACATGCGAGCGGCGATCTCGCTGGCGATGGCGGCGGAGTTCGGGTCTTTGGCTGCCAGTTCCGCAGCCTTTGCGGTGCTGGTCGATTCAGCGACCGGTACGCCGGGCATGTTTGATTCGAGCCAACCCCTGCACTGTGCCAGCCCCTGAGGATGAGAGTATATCTTCTTTATCTTCGAGCGCCTTGATTGTCTCGAAAGCAGGTTGTGAGAGACCTCCAGGATGATCTCCGCTACCACCTGCAGGTCGGAATCCATGAACATGTCGAGTGTATGGCTTACAACCCCCTCGTTGGAGTTCTCTATCGGAACGACGCCGTATTCGGCTTTGTTCGTCTCGACATTCTCGAACACCTTCTTAATGCTGTCTTCCGGGACGAAAGACGCGGAAGATCCGAAGTGGCGCAGGGCGGCGAGATGCGTGAAGGTCCCGAGAGGCCCGAGACAGGAGACCTTCAACGGCTCCTCCAGCGCAAGCGAAGCAGCGAGGATCTCCCGGTATATCGCCTTCAGCGCGTCGTTCGGAAAGGGCCCCTTATTGTATTTTGCGAGCCGATCGAGTATCTGGCGTTCGCGGTCGGGTTTATAGAATGTGGATTTCCGGGCACGCTTGATACTGCCGACCTCGATTACATAGGCCGCGCGCTTGTTCAGCAGCGTCAGCATCTCGTCATCGATCTTGTCGATGTTGTTTCTGAGTTTCCTGAGTTCTTCCATGTATTCTAAGTATTCGTCGGGTCCAGAGAAACCCGACGGCGCGGGCCTCATGAACGGAACATAATAATAATTCATTTTTTCTTATTTTTTCAAGAGGTTGTAAACGATCTGTAAACGAGGGAAGATTTGAGAAATATTGCAACAGGGACCGTTCGGTGGAGAGTCGGGACGGACCTTGTCCGGGCCCGTCCCTTACGGTAAGCGCCTAGCTACCGTTAAACCTGACTGTGCGAAGGGGCCAGACTTCTATGGCCTTCCCAGATGAGGTCCAGACCCTGACCCAATCGGCCATTTTGTTATAAGCGGGCAGCGGCAGATACCGGCTTAACCTTCTGTCTTTTACCCCCCAGTCTATGACCACACCTGTGTTATTTGTATCGGCATTG
>JAKAIZ010000005.1 GCA_021814065.1 Nitrospirota bacterium
ATGCCCGTCCCCATGACTCGTAATACATCTCATATCCCCTCAGGGCAAGTGCGATATCTCCCCGCTGCCCCTCCGGCCTCAGTCTCAGATCAACCCTGTAGGCAAAACCGTTTTCCGTATTAAGCGAGAGAAAACGGGTAAGGGTCTCTCCGATCTTGCAGTAATATTCATGGTTGCTGAACCGACTTACGTTGATGCCATGACTGGTGGTAACACCGGACGTCTCCCCCACCTCCGTGCCGTAAACAAAGATAAGGTCGACGTCAGAGCTGAAATTAAGTTCCTCGCCGCCCAACTTGCCGAGGGCGATGACCGAAAAGGCGTCATTGGCCGGACTGCCGTAGGTCTCGCTAACCGACGCCTGCACGACCGACAACGACTGATCGAGCAGCACATCGGCAAGCCCGCTCAATTCGAGCATGACGTCCACCAGATCGATCTTCCCGAGTATGTCCCGGAAAGTAATGCGCAGGGTCTCCCGCATCTTGAATTCCCGGACAACCGCCATGCACCGATCAAGGCCGTAGCGGCGAGAAGCGGCCCCGCCTTCTTGATGCAGGGCCGCCCGGAGGCTTTCGGAGAGGGTCTCTCTTTCATGGGGAGTTTCGGTGTCCTGAAGTGTCTCAAACAAGATGTCCGGATTCGAAATGCAGTAATTAGCCAGGAACTGACTGAAACTGAAGAGCAGGGATACGTCCCTGATATTCGCCCGGAGTTCATCAACCCTCGAAGGGTTCTCGGCAAGAAAGGACCCGAGGTTTTTCAGCGCCCTTTCAGGGTCAGGCGTCTCGCCTGCCGCGTCTTTAAATAGCTTTTCCGTCATCAATACCCATAATACACGATTCACCGTTTTTTGCCGACGGCTTGGGCGGGCAGCCTATTTTCTCTCTGTCTCCCAGAGCCTCGGGTCTATCGAATCCCTGATGCCTTCGCCGAGAAGGTTGTAGCCGAGTACGGTGACCAGGATAGCGAGGCCGGGGAAGACCGATAGCCACCAGGCCAGCTCTATGTAATCCTTGCCGAGAGAGAGAATATTGCCCCAGCTGGGAGTCGGAGGCTGCACTCCTATCCCCAGGAAGCTCAGCGCAGACTCGACGAGGACCGCACCGGCAACGCCGAGGACAGCTGAGACGAGGACCGGCGCCATGCTGTTGATCATGACATGCCTGAAGATGATCCGGACGTCGCTCGCCCCGATCGCTCTGGCCGCAAGGACAAACTCCCGCTCCTTCAGCGACAGGAATTCGGCCCGAACAAGCCTCGCGACACCCATCCATGCCGTAAGGCCGATCACGATCATGATGTTCCATATGCTTGATCCTACAAAGGCGATCACGGCGAGGATAAGGAAGAAGGTGGGTATCGAGAGCATGATGTCGATGAACCTCATGATAACCCTGTCGGTCCATCCCCCGTAATATCCGGCCAGCGCGCCGAGAAGCATCCCTATGGCGGTCGCGATTCCGATCGCAACAAAACCGACAGCCAGCGAGATGCGGGCACCCCAGATCATCCTGCTCATCACGTCCCTGCCGAGGTCGTCGGTCCCCAGGGGATGATGAAGGCTGGGAGGCATAAGCACATTGTGTCTGTCGATCGCGTCGGGATTGTACGGGGACAGCAAAGGCGCAAACACGGCGACAAAAAAGAGAGCAAGCACGATGACCCCTCCCGCGACCGCAAGACCGTTTCGCTTGAACCGTTTCCAGAAAAGGTTCCGCAGGTTCTGCCTTCCCATCTACTTTGCCCTTATCCTCGGGTCCGCAAGCATGTACCCCAGGTCCGCCAGAAGATTTCCGAAGAGCGTCAAAAACGCCCCGATCGTCAGGATTCCCATGACCGTAGGGTAGTCCCTCGTCATCACGCTCATATAAAAGAGCTGGCCCATTCCCGGGATCCCGAAGATATTTTCGAAGATTACGCTCCCTCCCACCAGACCGCCTACGCTCAACCCCGCGAGGGTAATAATCGGCAGCAGCGCATTCCTGAATGCATGCCGGTATATGACCAACCGCTCAGGAAGGCCCTTTGCCCTTGCCACCGTGACAAAGTCCTGTCTGACGACTTCGAGCATGCTAGACCGCATGAACCTCGAATCAGCAGCAAGCCCGGTAAATGCCGAGACGAAGATCGGAAGGAGAAGATGCTTCGCCAGGTCCCAGACCTTGCCCCAAAAAGGGAGGGAGGCATAGCCCATCGACTTGAGCTGGGAAATGGGGAGCCAGTGGAGTTCGACCCCGAAGAGGATCATCAGAAGGAGCGCCAGCCAGAACGTCGGCATCGCAAAACCGATAAATACGGTCGTCGTGGCGATCTTGTCCCAGAGTGAATTCTGGTGCGTCGCCGAGAAGATGCCGAGCGGCAAGGCGACGAGCAGAATGACGCCCATCGACAGGAGATTGATCATGAACGTGACGAAAAGCCTCCGTTCGATCAGGGGCTTCCTGCTGTCCCAGATCTTCTCGATTACCGGCCGGTGGTCCGACGAAAAAGACTCGCCGAAATCAAACCGGGCGATCTTCTTCAGCCAGAGACCGTACTGCACTATAACGGGCTTGTCGAGATGGTAGAGCTTCTCGAGCCTCTCCCTCGCCTCCGGCGTAATCTTCGGGTTGAGTTCAGTGAATATGTCGGTCGGCTTACCCGGCGCGAGGTGGATGATAAAGAAGGAGATAAGAGTAATGCCGAACAAGGTCGGGATGATCTCGAGAAGCCTTTTAAAGAGATACGCGAGCATCAGGGCTCCAGGTGGTGCCGCTGGAGTTGCCTCGGCACATACCATTTGGGAAGGTTATAGGTGATGCCTATCGGCGAAGGTTTTATTCCCTTGAACCGGGCATGCACGATCGGTGTTGCGTCGGGCACATAGAGAAAGATATAGGGCAGGTCCTCGGCGAGTATCTCCTGGATCCTGAAATAGGCCTTTTTCCTCTCTTCGATATTATACGTCCGGCGCCCTTTTTCGAGAAGCGCGTCGACCTCGGGATTGCTGTAACTGACGAAGTTGAACTCCTTTTCCTTCGTCTTCTTAGAGTCCCAGATGTCGAACTGGTCGGGGTCGGGGCTTATCTGCCAGCCGAGGATGACCGCCTCGAAACGCCTCTTGTCGATAAACTCGTTTACGAAGGTGGACCATTCGAGTACCTTGATATCCACCTTGATCCCTATCTTGGCCAGCTTCCATTGGATGATCGTCGCGGTATTCATCCTGAGCGTGTTCCCCATGTTCGTCAGGATCGTGAACCGGAAGGGCCTGCCGTCTTTGTCGAGGATACCGTCGCCGTCTGTGTCTTCCCATCCCGCCTCTTTCAGCAGCTGCCTCGCCTTTTCAGGATTATACGGATACTTTTTCACATCAGGGTTATAAGGCCAGGTATTCGGCACGTACGGGCCTGTCGCAGGGCTGCCGAGCCCGAAGAGGACGACGTCGATTATTTCACTTTTGTCGATTGCATAGGCGATCGCCTGGCGCACGCGCCTGTCCTTGAAGAATGGGTGCTTTAGGTTGAAACCCATGTAGGTATAGACGAACTGGGGATAACGGAATTTCTGGAAGTTGTTCCTGAAATATTCGCTTCCGGTCTGTTTGGTGTACTGGATGGGGGTCAGGTCCATCATGTCCACTCCCCCGGTCTGGAGTTCGAGGAACATGGTCGCGCGGTCGGGAATCACCCGGTAGACGAAGCGGTCTATATACGGCCTGCCCTCGAAGTAGTCGTGGTTTGAATCGAGTATCAGTTCCTGACCCGGGACCCAGTTGGTAAGCTTGTACGGTCCCATCCCGACGGGATCCCTGCCGAATTCGCTCTTCGTGAGGTCTTTGCCTTCAAGGAGATGCTTCGGGAGCACCACAAGGTTTCCCCATGAGGCAAGCGCGGGGGCGAAGGGTTTTCCGTACGTGACCCTGAACGTGTACTTGTCGAGAACCTCGGCCTTCTTCACCTGGAGGAAGTCCTCGCTGTAAGCGGTTGGCGTCTTCTTGTTGATGATCGTATTGAACCCGAATATCACGTCGTCAGCAGTAAACTCGACCCCGTCAGTCCACCGCACCCCTTTCTTCAGATGGAAGGTGATGACCAGCCCGTCCTTCGAGATGTCCCATGATTCTGCGAGATCTCCGATAATGCCAAGGTCTGTGTCGTACTTTACAAGCCCGTTGAAGATGAGGCCTGCGACGTCCTGTGAAGCCGCATCACCGGAGAGCATCGGGATGAGGATAGTCGGCTCCCCTATCGAGCCGTCGATCAGCGCGTCTCCGTAAGCAGGGGGCCCGCTTATCTTGGTCAGCGGTTCCTGCCCGACTGCCTCGTTTCCGCCTTTACAACCGGGGACGAAAACCACAAGCACGAAAAGCGCAAATAGGGAGAAAGCTTTTTTCATCTTTTGTTAAGATACCCTCAAACATCCTTTTTTTTCAATCAGAAGCCCACTCCAGACCGCCGTCACTATTAAGATGCGCCAAATAGAACGGACTATCAACTCCGAGTTCTGTCATTGCGGCTTGTCCGCAATCTTTCTTCCTACGGAAAGAGGGTCCAGCAGAAGGATTCCCGGCAAACGGGAATGACACTGAAAAAACAATATTCATCCAATTGTGCACATAATGAGTATGTACACGGATACGTCCGGAAGAGAGCAGCTTTTCTGATCAGCTGCTGCTACCTATAACTCCTGAGATATTTCCCGGTATACGACTTTTTCGACTTAACGATCTGGGCAGGGGTCCCCTCGAAGATAATCCTCCCCCCCTTGTCCCCGCCTTCCGGCCCGAGATCGATGATCGTGTCAGCGGCCCTTATCACATCGAGGTTATGCTCTATCACGAGGACAGTATTGCCGTTATCGACCAGCCTGTCGAGCACGTCGAGAAGTGCCTGGACATCTGCGAAATGAAGCCCTACCGTCGGCTCATCGAGGATATAAAGGAGCCCGCGCATCTTCGCCGATCCCATTTCGGCGCATATCTTGAGCCTCTGGGCCTCGCCGCCCGACAACGTGGTCGCAGGTTGCCCCAGCCTCAGATATCCGAGCCCGGTATCGACCATAAGCCCTAACTGTGCCCTGATCTTCGGGCGGTCGAAAAAGAAGTCATAGGCCTCCTCAACGGTCATATTCAGGACATCGCTTATATTTTTGTCCCGGTATCGTATCCGCAAGGCCTCCAGCCCGTACCGTTGGCCGTCGCACCTTTCGCACCGCACATACAGGTCCTCGAAAAAATACATCTCCATCAGTTCGTACCCTTCGCCCTTGCAGGTCTCGCATCTGCCCCCCGGCACGTTGAAAGAGAAGAAACCCGGGCCGTAACCATAGGCCCTCGCCTCCCGCTGCTCGGAAAAAAGCTTCCTGATCTGATCGAATATCTTGAGATACGTGACCGGGTTGGATCGGGGGCTCCTTCCTATAGGCGACTGGTCGATCAGCTTCACTCCCTTCAGGTATGTATCGCCTTCGAGCCTGTCGAAAGGAAGGGGGGGCTCGTTTTCGGTTTTGAATCTCTTCGACAAAGCCCGATAAAGCGTCCCGACCACCAGGCTGCTCTTGCCCGATCCGGAAACGCCGGACACCACGGTAAGGGTCTGCAGCGGCACGTTGAGATCCACACCCTTCAGATTATTTCCCCTCGCGCCGGACAGAGACAAGGTCATTCCGGAGTCCCTGGGCGTCTGTCTCGTCACTCCGACCTTTTCTGCACCTCTCATGTATCGCGCCGTAAGCGTGTCCGCCTTGAGAAATGCTTCTGCTGGACCTGAAAAAACAATCTCGCCTCCCCTATGCCCGCCTCCAGGGCCGAGTTCCACAATCCATTCAGCCGCCTCGATCACCCACCTGTCGTGTTCGACCACGATCACTGTATTGCCGAGGTCCGCCAACTGCTTCATTATCCGGGCGATCCTCTCGGTGTCCCTCGCGTGAAGTCCGACGGTTGGTTCGTCGAGCACATAGAGCGTCCCTGTCAATAAGGACGCCAACTGGTTCGATAGGTTGATCCTCTGATATTCACCTCCTGAAAGCGTCTTGCCGTACCGGTCAAGCGTGAGATAGTTGAGCCCGACCTTCTCGAGGAACTGAAGCTTCATGGATATCTGCCTCAGCAGTTCCTTCGCGATATCTCTCTTGAAAGGCGAAAGTTCTATCCCGGAAAAAAATTTTGCATTCTCCGATACCGACATCCGGCAGAGTTCGGCAATGTCGAGGCCGCCGATCTTGTAAGCAAGCGCCTCCCTGGTCAGTCTTTTCCCTCCGCATTCGGGACAGGTGAAGCCCCTCCGGTACCTGCTCAGGAAGACCCTTACATGAAGTTTGTATCTTCTGCCCTCCATGTCCTCGAAAAAATCGTCGATGCCGTAGAAACCTTCCCCCCCTTTGAATAAAAGCTTCTTCTCATCGGGAGTGAACTCCTCGTAAGGCTTGTGTATGTCGAGCCCGGCCTTTCTGCCCTTATCAAGGAGCTGTCTCCTCCACCACCGGTAGGCCGGCTTGTTCCAGGGATCTACTGCGCCCTTTGCGAGTGCAAGCGACTTGTCCGGTATGATCAGGTCCTCGTCATACAGCAGCGTGTTGCCGAAACCTTTACAGACGGGGCACGCGCCGACAGGATGGTTGAAGGAAAAGAGAAGGGCCGTCGGAAGCGGTAGCTCAATTCCACACTCTTCACATTCGTTTCCGGAAGAGAAAGAAAGAACTGAATGAGGGGTGAGCGGTGAAACGTGAGGCGGTTGTTCTTCTTTGCTCCTGACTCCTGACTCCTGCCCCCTGACAATTATCACTTTTATTCCGCCCCGTCCCTCTTTCCAGGCCATCTCGACCGAGTCCCCCAGCCTCTGCGGATCTCTTATCACCAGTCTGTCGAGGACTATTTCCAGTGAAGGGTGAGACGTAAGGCGTGAGGCGTGAGGTGCAAGGGGTTGTTCTTTTCTCCTTACCCCTGACTCCTTACCCCTGACCTTTTCTTCATTGCTCCTCACATCTTCGATTTCTTGTATCTCGCCATCGACCCAGACCCTGTGAAACCCCCGCCTCTTGAGTTCCTCGGCTGATTCATTTGCAGTGAAAATGATCACCGCCTTCTGCCCCGAGTACTTCTCAAGAAGCTCCGCGACTACCTGTGCGGGGTCCCATTGTCTGATCTCCTTTCCGCAGTTCGGGCAATGAGGGGTCGATATCTTCGAATAGAGCAGCCGGAAAAGTTCATAAAGCTCCGTCAGAGTCCCGACAGTCGAGCGTGAACCGCGGACCGGGTTTTTTTGTTCGAGGGCAATCGCCGGCCTGATGTTGCGGATCGCATCCACATCGGGCCTGTCGAGTTTTTCGAGGAAGAGCCGGGCATAGGTGGAAAGGGACTCGATAAACCGCCACTGTCCCTCAGCAAAGATCGTGTCGAAGGCAAGTGACGACTTGCCGGAACCGGACACGCCGGTAATCGCGATCACCTTGTTGTGGGGAAGACTGAGGGTAATATTTTTGAGGTTGTTCTGCCTCGCGCCTTCAATAATAAGATCCTTTTGGGACATCTTATTATTTTAGCACAGCGGTATTGTCACAAATGAAGCAACAGGCGGACCACGCGACTAGATCCCTTTCCCTCCCATGATTTCGGACTCTATTTTGGTTATCTTCTCCCGGGTCTGCGGGTCACCATCTCTTTTTAATGCGTATTGATATGCCTTGAGGGCATCTTCCTTTCTATTCATCGAATAGAAAATTTTACCAAGGGATATTAGAAATCGAGGATTCACCTTGTAACGCATTGCAAGTGTCGACGCAGAAGCGATCATCGTGTTGTAGACGGTATCGGTCGATAATCCATACTTGTCGATAAGCGCCAGGTTCTGAGGAACATTTCTCACGAATATCACGCTCAGCCGGTCGCAATAAACAGGGATCCATTTATCACCTTCCAGAAGCTTCAGCGTCAGCGGAAACAAGTCGCCATAAATACCCAAGGGGGCCATCACAATAAAATTGATTTTATAATGATTCAGCAGAATCTCCCAGAGAGGTTTATGAACTGACACGTGATTATTTTTCTCCGCGCCCTCGCCGTCCACGGCCGCCATCATAACCTCGTAGTCTTTCATAGCCTTGATATTCAGCGATCTCGTGTCGACGAAGTTCTGTTTCCAGGGATAAAGTCTCCAGATCAGATAGCCTCCGTAACTACAGTCATTGAGCATGTTCCCTTCTATCCTGTTCGTCTCGATGAAGTCCGCAGCACCCTTGGGCACCGTTGTTCGCGTAGCGACCCCAAAACCAACGGTTGCATCCTTCATCATCCCCAGAACAAGAAGCAAAATTAGCATGGGCAAGACAAGCCCAATTCCCGATGCCCCTTTTTTCGCAAATAAGTGAGCCCGGCGCGTCTTAATCAAACCTTGAGCCACGATGTCGAATTCTTTTGCCATCAGCATCGTAAAGACGATTGCGTAAAAAAGTAAAAGGCGGAGAGATCGCGCGCCCATAATCGCCATCCCGGAGAGGAGCATCACGTGATTCAGATCAAGTTTCCTGTTCCGCGCAGCAAGGATTATCGGAAAGGCAACCAATAGCACCGCATAATCGTAGACCCTAAAGTTACTGTAGTCCCAGATTTTATTCATAAGAAAATACGAGGGGGACTGCCATTCCTGAGTATTTTCGAACAATATCTTATAATTGGGGAAAAAAGAGACGATAAATGCGCCCCATCCTGAAGGATTGATTGAGGAAACAAGGACCGCGGCACCGGTCGTAATAAAAAAAATCTTTCCTTCCTTCTTCGTAAGGCTGCTTCTGTCCCGCAACATCTTTATCCCCTCTCCAGTCATGTATACGATCAGAGTAATATCTCCGATGATAAACCCGCCGTGCATGTTGGCCCAAACAAGCATGACCGGCACTATCCATAGAATTTTCTTCCCACTGCCGTCCTTAAAGTCTTCAAGCAAAGACACGAGAAGCGACATGAAGAAGAAAGAAAAAAGGACAGGCCGTTCACCGCTGGCTATAGAGAGAACAACAAACAGGAGAAAAAGAAAGATAACAGATACAGGGAAGCTCGCGCCTGATCTGACCATCCGCCGGTAAACGATGGCCAAGGTGAGAACAAGAAGAAGAGACCGCAGAACGATCATCCCCTCCGGGCCGGCATGATCAAAGACCTCGTAAAAAATAGGCTGCGAAAGCACGTATTGCCCCAGCACAAAATGTTCCCAACGAGGCAAGAGGTTCTTGTTCTCCGGGAGACCTGAAGTAAAGGAAAAAGGGTCCTTATCCGGCGGATGACCGTGAGAGACGATATATTTTCCTGTTGCTGCATGGAACCAGAAGTCATAGTCCCACAAGTTTATCTTCAGGAAATAGATCAGAAACGAAGAAAAAAGAAGAACAACGATCGCAAGCTTTATTGCTTTATACAGCCTGGCTCCTTCGGGCAATGGCCCTTCTTGTTTCACAGAAACCATCCGTTAGTCCTCCGCCGTTATCGTACGCAATCAGAAGTTCCTGTTGTTGTTGCAGTCGATGGCAAAGATATCATCCGCGACCCTCGTACCCGCCTTGCCGGTGGCGACGGCAGTGAAACAATTACCGGAATCTTGTGTAACCGGGGGATTGGCGACAGGAGTAACGATACTTCTGTTTAATCTTAATTCATAATTAAAAACAGTGTCGTTGCCCGGCTTGAATGCGGGAAGAAATGCCTTGATAGCAGCAAGACCCGTATAAGTATTTTTTGTAGGAAGAGCAGGGCAGACCGGGGGGGGACCGCCGGCCAAGGGCTCGTAACAGCTCCATTCCGCAAAAAACTGCTCTTCCACAAGTCTCAAATTCTGCAGATTCGAGTATGCCTCAGCCCTTGCCGCATTTCGTTGCTGGCCGATATAGGCCGGAATGGCAATAGCCGAGAGGATGCCGATGATGGCGATCGTAATAAGCAGCTCGATCAGTGTAAACCCCTTCTTACTCATGTTTGACCTCCTTTATAATTGCCTTAAGCCTTTAAAAGTGAAATGACCCATAAACCAAATGTCGCTACAAAAAAAAGCAGACCATAAAGTGCCGATCTTTTTCTCAGTTTTCCGGTATGGTCGAATGCCTTCCATATGGTATATAAAACGGACAATATCCAGCCGAAGAAGCTCGTCTCCACAAGTATAGACCAAACAGGATCAGGAGCCCGGTCGACCTTCATCACGTAAAGCAACTTTTTCTTTTCGGCCTCCGACTCTTCGGGCTTCAGGGAACCTTCTTTCACCAGCATCTGAACATCGAGGGCCGCTATCTTGTCGTCACACCTGGCGATCCATTCCTTCCCCGGCGTATAGAGACTTCTGGACGCATAGAAAGAGCTCCTGATCGAAGAATATGCGAGGATCGCCCAATCGGGCTTGTCGGCCTTTTCAAACATTTCGCCAATCTGCCACAACCTTTCCGCCGATTTACCCACATAAGGAGAACCGGGGAAATAAAAGTGAAGTGCAGCATCATATTCCCTTATCGCCAATTTCCAGTTCGAAGCTGCGTAATATTTCTCCGCTGCCGTAAAATGGGATCGCTCCATATACAGGACCTTGGCGCCTGTCAAAAAGAGAAAAACAATGATGAAAAGCAGCCCCTTAACCAGATATCTCTTTAACATACTTTTTCCGAAATAATGTCCTGGCAACAGCGCCTGATAAGCGTTCTATCCTCAATCTCCACGGAAGGATTGCCGCCTCTCGTACAATGCGTTTCGACATCTTCGAAGAGCCGTAATTCCTTTCATAAAAAATAATCGGCATCTCATGGACCTTGAAGCCGGCTGCATCGACGCGATATGCCATCTCGATCTGAAATGAGTAGCCGGTCGAATGCACCCCGTCGAGATCTATCGCCTGAAGGGCCTGCACACTATAACACCTGAAGCCGCTCGTCATGTCGGTAAGCCCGAGTCCCAGCAACAGGGAAGCATATAAATTGCCGCATTTTGACAGCAGAAGCCGCCTGAAGTCCCAGCCGACCACGCTTATTGATCCATTCATATATCTGGAACCGATCAGAAGACCAACGCCTTCTTCTATCTCCTTGATAAACCAGGGGAGCGCATCCGGGTTATGCGACCCGTCGGCATCCATCTCAATAAAATAGCGGAACCCACGCTGAATACCCCATTTAAAGCCCGTGATGTACGCGGTGCCGAGACCGAGTTTAGAAGGCCGCTCTATGAGAGAGACCCGATCGGTCGAGGAGATGATTTCCTTTACCCACTCAGGGGTCCCGTCCGTGGAGGCATCATCGACGACAAGAACATGAAATCCGTCATGTTTCAGAACAGCTTGAACCATCTTGGGTAGACTGAGACGTTCATTCACCGTCGGGATGACGACTAGGTATTTTTCCATGGATGTACTCAATTATAGCAAGCAGCATGCCTAAATGAAAGCACTCATCCCAGCCCTTCCCCGAGAGGATGATACCTCTAAGGACCGTTATTCCTCGGAAAGACGCGGGCCTAATGATCGGCCGACTATCTCAAGGAAATCCACAGGAGACATCCTGCCAAATTTTGGCAATGAGAGGCGCGGAATGTCCCGGCAGCGATTATGGCCGTCAAACACCGGGATAGCCGATAACTCACACCACTCGATCCGACCAGCACTAATTCTGCGTTTTCTCTACTCCCGAGAGATGTCGCAAATCGCAGCCCAAAACTCGTCGACCCTCCCACTCCAGTCGAATTCCTCTGCATAACGCAGGCAGTTGCGGCTCATCTCTTCGTACTTCACCCTGTCGCTTAGCAGTTCGATCGTCCTCACCGCCGCCTCTTCGGCTGCGCCTACCAGATATCCCGTCACTGCCTCCTGGATGGCGTCTTTAATCCCGTGGACCGAATAGCCGACAGCGGGAGTGCCGGCAGCGGCGGCCTCCACAATATTGATCCCGAAGCCTTCCCTCACCCCCGGGACGAGGAGTATATGGGACCTGCGGAGCAGTTCGTATTTTTTTTCTTCCTGCACCCAGCCAAAAAAAGTAACCCCTTCCAGATCCTTCGCCATTTCCTTCAGCCGCATTTCCTCAGGCCCCCTGCCGATAAGCCAGAGTCTGCACCCGGGGAACTGCTGTCTGACCCTGGAGTATATCTTCAGGGCATCCTCGGGTCTCTTCGTACTTTTCAACCTCCCGAGAAAAACCAGTGTCATGTCGCGTTCCTTTTCCGTCACTTCAGGAAGGGTGGGATGTTCAAGGCCGACCATGACGACAGAGATCCGTTGAAAGCCCAAATTTTCGAGATCCCCCTTCGTCGATGGGGAAATCGTGATCGTCGGCTTTCGCTTGTAGAGGGAAAGGATCAGCGGCTCGATAAGATAAGGAATCCAGCCGAACAGGCCGAATTCCCTGAGCCAGAATTCCCTGTAGAGCTGGTAGATAAGAAGAACAGAGTTCCGTAAAAAAAAAGTAAGAAACCCGATCCCATTGAATTCGTCAACGATACGGTCGAAGCGCTTCCTATTTCTGATAGCGTAATAGAACCCGATGAGATGCACAGTGGCCTCGTTTCCCCTCCGAATATAGGTAACGCCGTCAAACGCTTCTTCCCGGGTGCAGCCAGGAAAGCTGCTCGCAAACACCGACACCTCGCATCCGTATTTTTCCGTGAGTCCGCGCGCGATCTCATGTGTATAGACTTCGGCGCCCCCTCCTGCGGGATTGAGGATGTCCCTACGATTGAGGATCAGGATCTTCATGCGATCCTCTTGTGCACATCCGAAGCCGCCACTATTCCACGCAGGTATTGCTCGTACTCGGCCGCTATCTTGTCCCAGGTACAACTCCTCGCATACGCTCTCGCCTTCAGTCCCATCTCCCTCCTCAGCGATTCATTTCCGAGAAGATAATTCAGCTTGTCGGCGAGATCTTTTGCATCACCCGCCTTGAAAGAGATCGCGAACCCAGCCTTGACGGCGTATCTCAATTCGGGAATATCGCTCACTATCACCGGTCTGCCGCAGGCAGCCGCCTCAAGAACGACAATTCCCCAGCCCTCAAATCGCGAAGGCAGAACAAGTATGCAGTCTTCCCGCAGAAGGGCAATCTTCTGTTCTTCGCTGACAAATCCCGCAAATTCGACATTTGACAGCCCCAGGCCTTCAGCGATCTGCTTCAGCCTGTTTTCATCCCTGCCCCTGCCGGCGAGAACGAGCCTCCGGTCAATCCGCTTCATTGCGGAAAGGAGGACGTCAAGCCCCTTATTCCTAATATGCAGTCTTCCTACGTACAAAATGAAGGGGTCCCCCTTTGCTTCCACGCCCTCCGGCGCCGTATCAGACATGGAGCTATTTATTCCGGCGGGCACGATAAACGCCGCCGGCACATTGATTTTGCGCCTCGTCTCTTCGGAGAGGGCGGTCACATTTCTGAACAGACGGGGATACCACTTCTCTATCAGGTAAAAAGGAGTTCCTAGGAGCCACCATCGCCTGAGGATTCCCGCCCCCTCACGATGATTCACATGCAGCACGACAGGCCTTGGGGTAAGGAGCGAGGAAAACGCCGGATTCCAAGGGGCAAAGTCCTCGACAATAACATCGAACCGAGTGGCTTCTTTCCTGACGAACTGAGCCGCCCTGAAAGCATACGAAAAAGTACTGAGGATATAATTAGCAGAGCTGCCGACAAACTCATATCGCAGATTTCCTTCACTGTAGTCTTTCACTCCGGGAAACCTGCCGCTCACGACGGTCACCTCATGACCGCGGGAGGCAAGTCGCCTGCATAGCTCGTAGACTCTTACCGCGCCCCCGCCACCAACCCAGGGGTTGCGGACATGATCATAGATGAGGTGGAGAATTCTCACCGGCCCGCATTTAGATCCCGAAATCGGCATTTCGCCCGGGAATTTATTCTTTCACGAGATTTCGGCATGGCCTATCTCTTCCTGCTCGAAAAATTCTTCCACAGATACATGAGCAGCTTGTCTGACAAGGCCCTGACCATCCGCCCGCGAAAAAAGCCTCTGAGAAAGCGCATCCTCAGCAGCCGGGGCCAAAAGCCGTCAAAGGGATCACCAAACGCCTCGGAGTCGGCTCCGAGGCCCCAATAAATGCCCCTTGTCAATTCCGAAATACGCCGGCCCTTTTTTGAATAGCCGTAGGAGTATGGCCACTGAGAGGACTCGGGATAACCTTCCTCCCGCAAGAGATCCCAATATAACTCGAACAGCCCGCGCAGCCCTTGCATGTCACGTAGCGCAAATCTGTTCTGATATTTTGATATCCTCTCAATGTCCCCGGGATTGAATCCGCTGAAGTGAAAGAATACGAGGGGGGAACCGTTCACGGCAAAGCCGTCCTCTTCCCTGGTAACAGTCCTTTCGTGCAGATTCCAATATGCAACGTTGTAACCGGGCTCTCTGAGGATAAAACAGTCGCTAAAAAAACACGGGGCAAGGCTCAGCCATCCCTGATCGACGGCATATCCCGTCAGGGGGGCCTGCAGGCACTTGTCGTAGAGCCTCTCCTTCCACCATGAGAGCAGTCGTTGTGAGCCCCCTCCCCGGGCAATCCCAATAAACCCCAGATTAAAGATTCCCCCTTTCAGGATGTCGACTTCACGGGGGATACGTCCATCATCCGGCAGCGGAGTGAGAATATGGGGCGTCACGACTATTGCATTCGACGCCAGGGCATCGAACACTTCGGTGAGAGGCCGAAAGATCCTGATATCGGGATCAAGATACAGCACCTGCTCAAAGGGGTGCCGGTCGAAAAGATACACGAACGAAAAGGGCTTCACGGCGGTATTCAGCTCGACAATATTATATTTGAACGCAAAAGAGGCAAAATCCCGAATCCCGAGTTCCCCGACCTCGATGACTTCAAAATCCTCGGATAGGGCATCGAAATAGCCTTCGTTTTTATCGGCGAGGACGACAATGCGCCTCACGGTAGGATGATGCTCCGCACAAGACTTCATCAGCACCCGGGCATGGGAAAGATAGTTCTTAGATATGATGGTGAAGACGCAGGCGCTCATGGCTTGAGACATGCCTCGACATAGAGATGAGGGCCTCTCGCTCCCAGCGCTTTAAGGAAAAGCCACAAAGGGAAAGAAGCCGCTGTAGCAATCTGCATCTTCACTTTCCGCTTCGTCAGTATGGTTATCGCCTGTTCTTCAGAGACGTCGCGCAGGCTGTCGTCAGTACGGCTCCCTTTCATCGTCAGAAACCGCGCGCGTTCCAGAAGGTAAGGATAGAGGAGAGCCGGCATGTTCTGCAACGGGAAATTCTCAAATTTATGCCTCCTTATAAAAAAGCCGTGCCGGTCGAGAAAATTCTCCAGCGCCTTCAAGGACCAGCGGGTGAGATGGTGCGGAGGATAATCTCCCGTTTTCCCCGAGGTGTCCGGCCATCTTCCTCTCAGAGGCAGCGCCACGACCACCACGGCATCTTCCGTAATAATCCGGCCGATCGCGGAAAAAAGGTCCCGGGGATTCTCGACGTGTTCGAGCACCTGAAAGAGGGTCACTACCTGAAATTTCAATTCGGGGAATTTCCTCGTCAAGCCGTCGATATCAAGAGGATAGAGGGTATCGAGCGCAAAAAAGTCCTTCCCCCTCTGCACGGACCTTTCATTGAATTCGATGCCATATCCTCTAAATCCCATTTCCCTTGCCCTCTTCACGAAAAAGCCCGTACCGCACCCGATGTCGAGGAGGTTCCCATCCCTGCGGGGTGGCGTGCGCAGAAACTCGCCGATGTCCCACCTGAAGTCCCAGCGCACAGGGTCCATAATCAGACGGTCCCTGAGCATATAATCATAATCGGCGGAATAGAAGGATTCGCTCGTCTTCATGGGGTCCGCATAGACGACATCACACGTCCGGCAGTGGCGCAATATGTATTCATGATGCCGCTCCACTTCTCTGTTGTCACGGCCTGAACAGATGGGACATACAATGCTCACAATGAACACGACTGAGAGGAAAAATCCTTCATCAGGTCTTCCAGAATATCGACTATTCTGCCCGACGCCCTGCCATCCGCCCTGAAAAGGAATTTCTCTATATACGCAGCCCTGGCTCTTTTCATGGAACCTGCAATATCGCCGTTGTTTGAAGTGATGTCCTTTATGGCATTTTCGAGTTCTCCGACGCCCCTGGCCTCAATGGCAACACCCTCTGAAACGCAACGCACCTTTTCGCTTTGCCCGAAGAAATTCATGCCGATGATGGGCTTATCGAGAATAACGGCTTCCACGAGCACGCTCGAGTTCCAGCTCATCACAATGTCGCTTATATAAAGAATTTCATCTATGCTTTGCTCCGGATCGACAATACTCACGTTCCCGAGTGACGACTTGTCCAGGATCTTCTTAAATCTCTTAACCCGTTCTGACGGGTGGGGCTTGAAAAGAAACTTGACATCTCTGCATCTTCCGGCCACTTCCTGGAGTCCCTGGAACATCCTCTCATTATAGTCCTCGCCATGGTAGCACAAAAACCATTCCGCCGTTGGAGCCCATGTTATAACTGAGGAATAGCCACCCGAAATCCGCACTTTCTTTTTTATGGCATCCGCCTCATACCTCTTGGAGATAAGAGAATCGTAAGAAGGGTTTCCCGCCACCGCAAGCTTGCAAGCCGGGATACCCTCCCTTATAAGCAGGTCTCTGTCGAAGTCGCTCCAGACGCACCATTTCGCGGCCACTGCCCTGGCAGGAAAACTGCCAAAGGCGCCGTGCTGTATATCAATACTCGGAATATGCGACTCCTCGGCCGCGGTCGCAACCACTCTGCCGAGGTTTATGGTATCATTCATGGCGATAACGGCTTTGACCGACGAGTATTTTATCAGGTCGGAAATCATCTCATAAATTATAGCCCAATAAGGCGATAATTTTGTGACCATCCATCTCAGTTTTTCATTGCTCACGTACCTCAGAACAGGGACCCCTCTATAACTTAAAGAATCCCTGAACCCGGCGTCATTTGAAATTCCGTGCCAGTCTTTTCCCAATTTCGCGCGCACTTTTCTGTAAAGGCTCTTATAATGCCGATTGAACAAGTCGCCGGGTCTGATATACCCCCCGAGTCCCTCAAGTTCAAGTCTTTTCAACACCCGCCCTCCATCACCGTCTATTACGAAGACAACAGTGGCGTGACCTCTCTTCGTCAGCTCCCTGAGCGGATTGGCCGCAGCGCACACCTCGTTTCTGCTGATGGCCGTGACAAGCACTGAATTCTTTTTTATCCTGCCGCCCCCTTCACCCTTCAGCATAAATTCCCTCGGGATGGGAAAAACATAATCTCTTACTTCATTAATGAGAACGCGTATATTGAAAGACTTCATTAAATAGCGCAAATACGGATTGCCTAATAATCTACTCTTCATTGCTTCATAGGGATTCATTCGGTATGTTTCGCAGGTTACTCCTTCAATCCCACGCGCACATATGACGTCTTCTGTTAATGCTCTGTTACTTCCGGAGACAACGATAACTCCAGGCTGTTCCTTCTCGATAGCCTTTATTACTTTTTCGACAGACAATACTATTCTGTCGAAGAAACTGAAATCAAAGGAATATAAAGACCCCAGATGAAGCCCCTTATACTTCGAGAACTCCTGATAGCGATACCAGCTATCCATATACTGAATGCTGCTCTTTTCGATTCCTGCAAGCTCCTCGCTGGTCAGAAGGTCGACTTTTGTCTTAAAAGTGACGGCGTTCTGAAGAAGTAAGGCTTGAGCTTCCGCGTTGTCACAGAACACGACAAAGTCATGCCCGGCCACGGCATGTTCCCTCAAAAATACCCGGCAATCAGCGAGGTCTTCTATGAGAAATACTTTTTTCAGTTGACTCCTCCCGGGCTTTTCTTAAACGACAGGCCAGGCGTGTTATTTTTCTGATAACAATTCCCACCTGAGGGGAGTTCCCCTCCGGATATCTTTCACCGCCCTCCGGCCCAGGATGTCCTTGAGATATTTCGGAGAGAGCCCGTATCCCGGCCTGACGGATCTTACGTTTTCCTCACTGAAGGCGTCACCGGCTTTGATATCCTTTACAACAAACAGAGAGCGGGAGAGTTCCCTGCTCATCTTTACCCTGTCAGTCAGCTCGTAGCTGACCTCCCCGAGAGCCTTTTCCACTTCTCTCACTGTCTTCACCATTGCTCCAAACTCGGACGGCTCGATCGAAAAAAGGGCGTCAGGCCCTCCGAGCTTGCGGTCCAAGATAAAATGCTTCTCTATGATTTTAGCCCCCAGGGCAACCGCCGCTATGGGAACCGATATACCGAGCGTATGATCGGACAAACCGACAACTGTCTGGAATGTCTCTTTCAAATTCTGAATGGTGTTCAGATTCATTTCTTCGTACATCGCAGGGTACGCCGATGTGCATTTTAAAAGGGCTATCTGATGGTTTCCAACTTTCTTGCAGGCGTCGACGGCTGCTTCTATGTCGCACACCGTTGCTATGCCGCTTGATATGATAACAGGCTTGCCCTTCGACGCAATGTATTCTATTAGCGGGATATCCGTTATCTCAAAGGACGCGACCTTATAAGCCGGGACGTTCAATCCCTCCAGAAAATCTACCGCGGTCTTATCAAAAGGCGAGGAAAAACATATGAGTCCTAAATCCTCCGCCATTTCCTTCAATTTCGGCTGCCAATCCCACGGCGTACAGGCCTCCTGATACAGCTGATAAAGAGTCTTCCCGTCCCAGACCGTTCCCTGCCTTATCCGGAAGTACTCATTGTCCACATCTATCGTCATCGTATCCGCGGTATATGTCTGCAATTTTATTGCATCCGCCCCGGACTGTTTAGCCGCCCTCACCGTCTTCACGGCGATATCAAAATCCTGGTTGTGATTGGCCGAGAGTTCAGCGACAAGAAAAACCTTCTCGCCCTCCCCTATGATTCTGTTTTCAATACTGAACGTCATGCCAGGGCCTCAGACATGCAATACATACTCCAGTGCATTTTGATTGTGCAAGACACGTTTTCTCACGAATCTAAAGCGGGCCCGCTCAAAAAATTTCACGGACAAAAAGTTTTCCACTTTTATATAGGCTCTGATCATGGTGACCGCCGGCAGATGCGCTTTTAAATGGACGATAGCCTTCTGCAGGATATCCTGTCCGAGCCCAAGGCCCCTGAAATCACTCCCTATCCCAAGACTGATAACCGCTTCTTCGCCTGTCACATCAAACCTCACCTGTCCTATAAAAACACCGGCAGCTTCCGCAACAAGAAACACGCAATCGGTGCTCGAAAGTTTTCCCGCAAACCACAACCGGTGGTCATCCAGTCCGATACCTTCCTCATGGAACGAATTCCGCCTGATTTCCGGATCGTTTGAAAGTTCAAAAACGGCAGACATATCTTTTACTTCTGCCCGTCTGACAACGAGAGCGCCTTTTGTGAACACCCCCCTTATCCTGGCGACAATCCTCTGCGCTCCTTTGCCGTCGACCACCGACCTGCCGATTTGGGACATCCTTTGTCTTGCCCGGATATCCTCAAGCGCCTCAACCTTGTCTGATATGTTCCTTAATACCTCCTTGTCCTCCCACCGGCCTGCGTACTCTACGAAGCCCGCCTTCTGCCAGCCTCCTATGTTATCCATCTGATTATCGGCCACAGCCACGGCGATTGCCGGGACACCTACCCTTGCCAGTTCATACAATGTCTGCCCTCCCGCAGATATTGCAATATCCGATTCAAACATTAGGGCTTTCATTTCTTCTGCATCCGAACAATACATCATCGTGGTCCGGCTGTCAGCCTCTCTCTCTATTTCCTCCCTGTTTCGGAAACCCGGGCCTATAATGACGGTCTTCGTGAGTTCCCCGTGATTGTCATGAAGAGTCCTCATAATGCCGGGCGTAATATTTCTGGCATCATTACCGCCGAGGGTGACCACTATCCCTTTAACCCTTTCATTCAAGGTCTTTTCGGGGACATACCGGAAAGCCCTTCTGAGCGGTATATATCTCGGACCAAGAAGATAAGTGATACCTTCCTTTCGAGGATAGTGCAAATCTTCCGCACCGATACTTCCGTTGACAACAATACCGCTGGGATAGTCCATCCTCTTATAGTCGTCCATATATATACCGACGCCGGTCGAACTCGAAACGTCTCTGTAAAAATCAGGTTCTCCCAGATAGGAGTCGATAACCGCCACATCAGCTCCTTCTGTCAGTTCATGGAGCCGTTTCCTCTCTTTCAGCCAGTCCAGAATGAGATAATTCTTGTCTCTTAACAAAGCGCCATAAGTTTCATCTCCGTTTATTACAAGTTCCGGAACTATCCCTTTCTCCTCAAATGCTTCGTATAGAGAAGTGCATCGTGATATATGCCCGTTGCCTATCCCCGCGCCGCCCTCTGTTATGATCATAACTTTCATCTGCCGCCAATATTGACATCGCGGACGGGGACTCCCTTCGAGGCAAGAAACCGTTTCACTTCCATCGGCGTTTGTTCCGTGAAGTGAAACATGCTGGCTGCTGCAACCGCTGATGCCCCGGCCAAAAATATAGCTTCATACATGTGCTCATAATTGCCTGCCCCCCCCGATGCGATCACCGGGATATTTACCTGTTCCGTGATCTTTCTTATCCGTTCAAGGTCGTATCCCTGCATCGTCCCGTCTCTTTCAACAGAGGTAACAAGGATTTCTCCGGCTCCACGCCCCTCAACTTCGGAAGCCCAGTCTCCGATATTCCTGCCGGTGGGGACGGAGCCGCAGTGACTGTAACATTCATAAGAGCCGTCTTTTGACCTTCTGACATCTATGCTGACTACGATACACTGCGAACCAAAATGCCGAGCGGCGTCATTTATCAGTGTCGCCGATTCGTAGGCCGCGCTGTTAATGCAGATTTTGTCGGCTCCGGCACGAAGCAATTTCCTGATATCTTCGAGGTTCCGTATTCCGCCGCCGACGGTCAACGGCACAAAACACTCGGAAGATATTTCCGATACCACTTCATAATCCGGGGAGCGTCCTTCCCTTGTCGCCGAGATATCCAGAAGCATCAACTCGTCCACCTGCCGCGTGTTGTAGACTTTAATAGCGGGCATTAGCGTACCTATTCTGCGCCAGCTATTGAACCCGACGCCTTTCACCAACCCCACGTCCTTCCACAGCAGCGTGGGGATTACCCGCACCTTCAGCACAAGCCACCTCTCCACTTCAAGAAATTTCTGAGAAGCCGAAAGCCCGGCTGCCCGCTCTTTTCCGGATGAAATTGCACCCCTAAAGCGTTCCCGGACTGAACGGCAGAAACGAAACTGCCGCAATATGGCGTAGTAGCGAGAACATCATCGGGGTTAAGAGGTATGAAATGGTAGCTGTGCACAAAATAAAAGTCGGAACCGTTCGCTATCCCTGAAAACAACGGATGATCTCTTTCGCGATGTACCTCATTCCATCCGACATGAGGAACTCTGACCAGAGGGTCGACCGGATCCAAACGCCTGACTTCACCCGGGATAAGTTTCAGCCCGCATTCTTCACCGCCCTCATACCCATTGTCTGCAAGGAGCTGCATTCCCAGGCATATCCCCAACAAGGGGACAGCATCTTCTATCACAGCTTCCTGAATAGCTTCTTCCCATCCGCCCCTCCGCAAGCGGGCCATGCCGTCGACAAAAGCCCCAACACCAGGCAATACGACGTGATCAGCAGATTCCATTTTCCCGGGGTCATCAGAAATAAACGCATCAGCGCCGCATTCTTCAAACGCGCGTCTTACTGACCCCAGATTGCCCATCCCAAAATCAATTATCAGCGTTTTCATTTAAGACATTTTTCTTAAAACAAGAAATTCTTCCTAATTATTGACGGCGTTGCAAGCACAACAGGGAGATATGAATTCTCTCTGGCAAATACTTTCCCTGAGTACAAGGAAAGCGTCGTTGTTCCATATTGTTGTAAGATCCTGGGCAAGTATGTTACCGACTATATACCTGCTTGTCAGGTCATAACAGCAGGGGACAACATCTCCATTCCATCGAATTGTGATAGTATTATTTACATGGTCGCAAGAATTCCCGGATTTGTCTTGAACATTTCTGGTTGTTTCATACAATTCATTATTTACATGCATATGAGGCCATTTCATAGCAAAGGTGGTCTTAAAACCGTGAATGTCATCGAGAAAGTCCGATAAATACTCTGATATGTACAAGGGGTATTTTAAGGGCTGTTCTCCGAAATTGAGCCGTTCTTTCTTAAACTGGGTAGTCGCAATATAAACCGCCGGAGCAGTAGCCGATAATGCCCGTTTTTTCTCCATAAAAAGTCTGATGTTGCTGAGAACTTTCATTGCGTCACAATTCTTCCTGACCATATTGTTTTGTTCCGGGCTTTCTCCGTCCAGGGAAAACTCAATAGAGTCTAGGCCGCTCTCCAGTATATCTTCCATCAGGGATTCAGTTAAGAGCATGCCGTTACTAACGGTCTTTACGTAAGGGACGCCTAATAACTTGAGCTTCCTGGCCATGGATGCAAAATTCCTGTTCAGGAGCGGTTCACCCCCATGGTACAATACCGCAACTCTTACAGACTTTATATGAAAAAGCATATTGTCCACGATACGATCAAATGTGTCGAGTTTCATAATGCCCCGTTCCATATCGATTGTCCCCGTAGGACAGTGAGAACAGCGCAGGTTGCACAGACCAGATGGCTCTATTCTGATTACCCCTGGAAAGGGTCTGATATAGCTACTATAATTCATTGTCATAATGATTTTTTGTCAGATTGCCATACCTGTCTTTCATGAGGTTGCCTCTCGAATCCGTCAGAAAGATTTTCTTATTAGTAAATCTATCGCAGATTTTGACAAATTCCTCCGTGGCAATTCCCAGCGGGGCAAGGATTTCTTCAAGAGGTTTGCCAAGGTAGCTCCATGGGAATTTGCCATCGTGCATGCGGACCATCTCCATTCCGTCACGGCGCGTTATGCGTTCCCGCCTGATATGAAGGCAGGCTATGTCCGTGGCACGCCCGAAGCCGAATTTGAGGAACTTGAAGTAGTCATGAATTCCGGTCTGGCAATTATCGAGATTTTCATAGTTCACGATCGATCCCTCCACTGTTGTCTGGAGGGTGGTGAATCCGTGTGCCTGGGCCAACAGGGCATTTGAGTACCCGTCCCACGGGAGATAGTAGCCGAGAAATATTCCCGTAACCCCGATCCGTTTCAGTTCTTCGTCGGTCGGGTAGGTGTAGGGAATGAGATGCTTCGCCTCTATCCCCTCCATGCCAACAAGATCCGACACCCTCAGCCCCAGGAGACCTCCGAATTCCTCGAGCCAGCGACGCGTCAGCACATTCCTTTCGCTATCAGCAGCCGGACCGCCGTATTCGTTTTGAGAATTCTCACCCCAGACAATCAGCGGCACATTGAATTCCACGGCGGTCCTCACGGGAATTGTGAAAATACCCACGTGCTCAGGCCAGGATATATCGCCTACATGGGTCAAACCGATGCGGTTCAGCAGTCTTCTGATCTTTTTGTTCGGAGAAAACTCAATGTAATCGACCCCCAGGTTTTTTATGTTCTCGATGTTCTTTCTCCCTATCTCGGACAGGTCACAGGTCGTTGCCGTTACACAAAGAGGGTTCATGCCGAGCTGCAGCATCCGAACAACCTGATAGGTGCTGTCTTTACCGCCGCTTACCGGGACAATGCAATTCCAGTTACTTCCTCCTTCGGACCGGAATCTATCGAATATCGCTGTCAGCTGATCGCGACGGCCGGCCCAGTCGACCGCCTCCCTCCTTTCGTAGCTGCGGCAAGCGCTGCAAACACCTTCCTCGTCAATAAAGAGATCCGGCTTCGTATCAGGCATTACACATCTTTTACAATACCTCAAGAATTCTTCCTCCCTTTACCGTCTCGGTCGCCGGCTCCTTCAGCCGACAGCGGCATGATTATGCTTTACATGCCCTTTTCGAATAAGAACCAGAATATATCGTCCTGCGGGAAATTCACGTCCCGGTGATACACAAACCCATATTTCACGAGTTTCAGATCTCCAAACCTGTCCAATATCTCACCCGCAAAATCCCGTTTGAATAATTTGTCCTCATGTCCCCTGTACGGTATGCTTACAGGCTTCGGATTGTAATATTCCGCGATACAAATATAGCGTTTGCTGCCGCGGTATAACAAATCATAGACGTCGGGAAGTCTGGCCGGATCAATATGAATAAGCACCCCTTTTGTAAATACAAAATCCCGCTTATAATCCGGCGAGAAATCCAGGACGGATTTATGGTATATCCTTATTTTATTGTCGAGCAGCCCCAACTCATCAACCGCCCTCTTGTTGATTTCCACGGCTGACAATTCAGTTTCGGGAAGAAGCAGGCGTATCGCCTGCAGGTTGAGGCCGATATTCGCGCCTAATTCGATCACGGAGCCGACAGAAACTGTATATGACAGGATTTCAGCGAACATTGCAAGGTTACTCGCCGTCAAGCCGGCCCCCCTGTTTCGTGCCGCATAGTCGTCGCCAAAATCACCCGCCCAGAAATGCTCCTGCTCCGTCCTGTATGCCTTCATGAGCCCTCCCGTGTGTTGAATCTTCTCGCTGCTTTCACCGACCTTTTTTTTGATTTATTTTTTTTAGCCAAGGTTTTGCCCTGAACAATCTGACAATATCCGCGATTCCAAAAAACTCGCCATATGGATAAAGAAAGTCAAAAACGGCACAAAGCAAAGTATAATCTTCTTCGGTATCGAGTGTTATCCTGATATCCGGAGAATACACGTCGGGCTCTGCCTCGATACTGCTTATAGTGAAGCGGTCCGGATTGCTCGCGTAAATGTAAGGACACACGTGCTCCCTTTCGAAGGGCTCCTTCGCCTCCAAGTAAGCTCTTTCGAGGGCGGAGAACTTCAGCGCCTCGACGTCCAAACCGTGGGGAAACGTTCTCACCAGGACGTTGGAAGTGTAATCGGCGCCGGTCCCAATGTGTTGTGATATCACTCTGTCTACGACCTCCGGATCGACACAGGGACAGTCGCTGGTTATTCTCACAATCACATCCACACCGTTCTCCACAGCAGCCTTATAGTACCTTCCCAGAACGTCCTCTTTGCTTCCCCTGAAACACTTAGCTCTTTCTGATCCGGCGATACGGGCAATCACGTCATCTTCCCGGCCGGTCGTCGTAGCAACAATAATATCGTCGACCTTCTTCGACTTCCTGATTCGCCGGATCACCTGCTGGAGAACACTGGTACCGCTGTCAAAAGGTAATTCCTTCAACACCTTGCCCGGCAATCTCGTTGACGACATCCTTGCCTGAATAATAGCCCCTGTCTTCATGCAAAATCTTCGAATACCCTGACAAGGGTTTCTGTGACGAAGCACACCTCGTCATCATTCATAGCGGGATATATCGGAATGCTTATTTCGCTTCTATAGAAAGCCTCGGACACGGGGCACAAGGCCTTCTCATAGCCCAGCTGCTGATAAAAAGGCTGAAGATAAACCGGTATATAGTGGACCTGAACCCCGAGTCCCCTTCGTCTCAGTTCCGATACAATCGCGGCCTTTTTGACCGCATAGCCCTCCTTGAGCCTTATGGGGTACAGGTGATATGCCGAATAGGCGTAGTCTTTCTCGGCAGGGACATCAAAAAAAGGGTTGGAATGAAATTTCCTGTTATAAATACCGGCGATTTCTCTTCTTCTTTCAATGAATCGTTCAATCTTCCGAAGTTGTGAAATTCCGAGCGCCGCCTGCAGGTCGGTCATGCGGTAATTAAACCCGAGAAGATGCATCTCATAATACCAGGGACCGTCCGGTTCCCGCGTAAATTCCGTCCTTGTAATGCCGTGAGTGCGGAACATCAACAGCCTGTCGTAATAGGACTTATCGTTAGTCAGTACAGCCCCGCCTTCTCCCGTGGTAATGTGCTTTACGGGGTGAAAACTGAACACCGTCATATCTGAAAGCGCACATTTGCCTATCCTGACCCACTCGGCACGTTCCCCTCCCCTGTGCTCCTTTGCACGCGAAAGGAGATATCGGGCACCCAAAGCATGGCATGCGTCCTCAATGATCACCAGGCCCTGCTTTTGTGCCAGGTCAAAAACCTGTTCCATCGCGGCGGGATGTCCCGCGAAATGAACAGGGATAATGGCCTTTGTACAGGGGGTTATCGCGTGTTCAATCAGGTTTGCGTCTATGTTACCCGTGTCGCACTCAACATCAATAAATACCGGCTTTGCCCCCACGTACAAAGAAACATTGGCAGTCGCCACAAACGTCAAGGGCGTTGTCACAATCTCGTCGCCGGCCCCAACGCCTGCGACTTCACACGCTGCATGGAGTGCCGCAGTCCCTGAGGAAAAAATCACGGCGTGCGCGGCTCCGCAGTATTCGGCCAGGGCTGTCTCGAATTCTTCAATTTTCGGCCCCTGGGTAATGAAATCCGACCGAAGTACGTCGGTTACCGCCTTTATGTCTCCGTCATCAATAAACTGTCTGCTATAGGGGAGAACCATAAACTATTTGAACTCCGCACCTTCGAGCACACTACGAAGCTCGCCAATCGCCATCCAGCGATCGTTACTATCACTGCTATAAGCGAAATCCTCCCCTACAAAAGGATATGATTTGTACTTTACGTAACGCAGCGCGTCCGCGGCCTCAAACGGAGACAGTATCACAAATTTGTCGCCCGTATCAATTGTAGTTCTCGCCTCATCCTTTGCGATAAGGGTCTCGTGCAACTTCTCGCCCGGCCGTATGCCAACAACCCGCACAGCGCAATCCGGGCACAACGCCTCAACAAGATCTCTGATTCGCATGCTCGGAATCTTTGGGATGAATATTTCTCCGCCCACGCTGTCAGCGAGCGCTTGACTCACCAGCGCTACTCCTTCGCTCAGCGTCAGCCAAAATCTCGTCATCCTCATATCTGTAACAGGCAATTCCTTCGCCCCATTTGCAAGAAGTTGAAGAAAATATGGAATGACGCTTCCCCGGCTTCCTATGACATTTCCATACCTCACCATGGAAAACCTCGTCTGGTGCGCCCCCGCATATGCATTCGCGGCAATGAATATCTTCTCCATTGCAAGTTTCGTGGCACCGTAAAGGTTGACCGGGGTCACCGCTTTATCAGTGGATAACGCTATGACTTTCTTTACATTTCTGTCTATGGCCACATCTACTATATTGCCGGCGCCTATAATATTTGTCTTTACCGCTTCCAACGGATTGTATTCAAGCGCCGGGACCTGTTTCAGTGCCGCAGCATGTATGACGTAGTCTACGCCGTCAAAGGCCCTTGTGAGCCGGTCCTTGTCCCTAATGTCCCCCAGGAAGAATCTGATCGGGTACTTCTCCGGAGAAAATGTCTTTGACATTTCAAACTGTTTGAATTCGTCCCGGCTGAAGATAATGAGCTTCTTGGGGGAGAAATCGCTGAAAAGCATCTGGCTGAATTTCTTCCCGAAGGATCCTGTGCCGCCTGTTATAAGAATTACTTTGTCGTCAAACATGTCATCTCCTGACAGCCAATCCTGTAAGATATTATATCAGAACTCATTATGCAAAAAAGCCGACAATGCCGCAGGAACGGCTGGTCTTCCGGGGCTTATTCAAACATCCTGACTTTCCCCTCGCTGCGCTTCGTCAATGCGCGAAGCTTGTATTCTTTTCTGCCGGTCAGCGCGCGGACAATCTTCTGGATGCCACGCAGAAAGGTAAGGCCATACCCGTAAAGCTTCACATATAACATAAGATCTCTCACTGCGTGACGAAGCGGCGACAGGGGATTTCGAAGAAGAACATGCCGCTTCATCTCCTTTTCGGCATCTCGTTTGACCGTCAACAGCTCTTCGTCGGACATATTCGAGAAATTCACGAGAAGCTTTTCCGATTGCTCAGAGTATGACTCTATTAATGCAATCTCGTCGACAATCTTTCCCGTCCGAAGGCCGTAATCATACAGCTCAGTCCCGGGATAGGGAGTCGCGATAAAGAGGGACGGCGCCCTGCCGGCCCACTTTGCCAGCTCAACAGTATCCCTGACAGTTCCCCTGTCCTCTCCAACATTGCCCGTCATGAGAGAAAACTCATAGTCTATGCCAACTCTTCTGCACAGCTCCAATGCCTTCCTGTTTTGCTCCACCGTTACTCTCTTCCTGATATTATCAAGAATCTTCTGGCTACCGCTTTCCACCCCAAACGACAACAGTATGCACCCAGCCGATTTCATCCGTTTCAGAAGGTCTTCATCGACAAGGTTGACCCTGGCGCTGACGTTCCACTTCTTCTTGATTTTCAACTCTTCCAGTAAATCGCAAAACTCTATTACTCTGCTCCGGCTGGAGATGAAAAGGTCGTCGGCCCACGTAAAGATATCGAATGTATATCTCCTCATGGCATTCTCGACTTCGGATATCATTCTTTCCGGCGAATGATATCTGACCTTCATACCCTGGAATGCGTGATAGCAATATGTGCATTTATAGGGACATCCCCTCGATGAAACCCCTAAAGTCAAAGACTTTTTCCCAAAACGATATCCGCCGCCCAGCATATAAAGCTCCGCATCGAAAAGGTAATACGCAGGAAACGGTATGGTATCCAAGTCTTCTATTGTTTCTCGGGGAGGGTTCTTTACAATTACCCCATTCTTCCAGTACGCTATCCCCCGTATATCAGCCCACTCCTTGTCAGCGGCAAGTTCTTTAGCGGTAATCTCCCCCTCCCCTATTACCACAACATCCGCACCGGTATTCTTAAGGAAAAGCTCGGGAATCGTTGAGGCGACTGAATTGCCGACCCACACAGGGATATCGGGGTATATTCTCTTTATGCCTTCGATAAGTGCTCGAACGTATCGGAAAGTCGTTATGATCGACCCAATACCTATGGCGTCATACCTTCCTCTCGAACGAATAAGGCCGAGCGCATCACCAAAAGCAAGGCTGTGAAGATTCAGATCAAGGATATCGACCTTGTGGCCTTCTGCCACCAAAACAGAAGCAAGGTAGGCAAGCCCAATGTTGTATACTTCCGGCATTCTTTTGGAGCCGCACACCGGACTTATCAACAAGATGTTTTTCATGGATCCCTTCTTCTGTCATACAATAGTAAAAGCAAGGAAAATCACCCCCACCTTTTCCCCTGAAATTTTGCAGGCAAAGACACAGCAGCCATCTCAGTTGCTGTTCTCCTTACCAATCATGAACAGCCTGCGCACCATTTCCATTCTTAACCCCGTCTTTCTTGAGATGGCTTCAAGCATTACGATATCCTCTTGGTCAAGGCTTTTCGTAAGAACCAAGGAAATTATATATCCTACTATAAACAAGATAAGATACAAAGGCAAAACCAGCGAACTTAGTGGCAGGATCTTTGCGATTCCGTATAAAAATAGCCCGATAATAGAGGAACTCAGTATCGGCTTGATGTAGTTCACGGTAAAGGGATGGATTCCGCTGATCCTGTAAAGGATGAAAGACATGACGGAGTTGAGCCCAAAGTATGATATTAGCGTGGCTAATGCAGCCCCGTTGATTCCCATTCCCAAATGTTTAATAAAGACATAATTGAGCATCAGGTTAAGTAACGTCCCATATATTGAAATATTCATGAGATCTTTCGATCTGCCCATAATGATCATCAAAACGCCATTTGCTCCCAGAAATGCATGAAAAAGAAGAGCTGCGGACAGGATGCGGAGAGAGGTAGCGGCACCCACAAAACGTTCGCCGAAAAAAAAAGTAATAGTCATCTCCGGAAAGAAGAAAAGAATAAAAAAAATCGGCAAGGTAGCCGCAAATATCCATTTTGTAAGCACCTTGTAGGTATCTCCTATTTCGAGAAGACGTCCTTTCGCGTATAAATCGCCGGCAACTGGCAAGTAGGCAAATTCCAATGCTCCAATAGGAAACGTAAGGAGTTTTGCAAGAGAAACGCTGACGTTATAAACGCCGACATCTTCCGCAAGTGCATATCTGCCGAGTATTATAGTATCACTCCATGTCAGCACAAAGCCCAGCATATTAGCAATCAGTAGCGGGGCTGAAAATCTCATTAGTTCCCTGACAAGGCTGCTGTCCTCCGTTTCTAACCGCCGTGGGAACCCTATCCTTTTCTCATAGGTCATACATAGCAGTATCAAAACCACGAGCATCGCTGCCACATAGGAGTAAAGGATGAAGGGGAAGGGCAATCGGAAAAAAAAGACACAGCCGAGGGAAAAAAGAAAAAAAAGGGGTTGCCCTATATCCAGCAGATAAACTCTTGGAGATATCACGTTATGCCCCCTAAGTATTCCCCCCAAGATATTTGCCGTAACAGAGAAAAGAACAAAGAGTGACATTATTCTCAGCAAAGGAGCAAGTTCGGGCTTATAAAAAATCTTTTGAGCGGCAATTCCTGCCGTAAGAAAGAGGACAAGAGAAAGAAAAGAACCGGAAAGAAGACCCGCTTTTATCGCCGACGCAGATATGGACAATGCAGCATTTCTCTTTTTCCCACCCAAAAAAACTGCGACGAAGCGGGAAACGCCGTCCTGAATCCCTATTCCCCCAAGTGCAGTAAATATGCCGCCGATCGACACCGCAACCGAATAAAAGCCTAATTCCGCTATCGATGTGTTTCTTATTATCAAGATCCTTGTCGAAAACCAGACTAGGGTGCTGATCACCATACCCATGAACACCACGGTCGTGCCTTTGACCGTATCTTTGAGAGATGCCCCTGTTTCAGACATGTTGTTTCAAATCACAGAGTGTTCCAATATCCTGCAACGCACCCCTCTCCCTTCCAAAACAGTCCATCCTATTCTCTGTCGCGAATGACCGCAATGGCCCTTTCTTCGAGTGACTTCGCGAACTTACCTCTTTCACCGCCGGCGGTCTTGAGCTTCCCGAGCAGCGAAAGCGCCTCCCGCTCCCTTCCGTCTTTCAAAAGGAACTCCGTATAAGGCCACAACAATTTCTCGGGATGAGCGATCAAAAAAGCGCGTGCGTAAAGTAAATTCCCCTCAGTCTCAAGGCCGTCGCGCTTCAAGAAATCAGCGCACACGAGGGTATTCATCCCGTACTGTGTCAAGAGTTCCTCTACCAGGAAATCATTCGCGGGGAAGACCTCCATCGCATGCTCATACCCCGTCTTCCCGTAGTTCGCCATGAAACGTTTTCGGACCTCCGCCTCGAATCGATTAACGCTTGTCGCATCCATGTTCTTTGGGTACAACGCAACGGAAAAAATATATGGGTAATACCTGTAATAATTCGAAACCGTCTCCGTTAATCCATAAGCGTTAGTCGAAAAAAACTTTCCCTTGCCCGCAAAATCTTTGTTTATCTCTTTCACCGAACTATTGAGCCGGCTGTAAAAAACGGGGTAGAGATACTCGTATTTCCACCTAGGGGAACTTTCCATACCATAGACGTCTTTTTTGCCGGCGGTATCGATAACCAGAACATCCTCCCTCAGTCTTTCCACTGCCCTCATATAAAAGGTAATAAACATTGCGTTATCGCTATAGTTAAGCAACAGGCTCTGTACGGGCAGCACAGAAAGCATGTCCCTGCCGTAGTCATACGCAATCGGGGCTTTATCGGCATCTGTCATTCGATATGAATAGGGAAACAGCACAAGCGGAAGCGCAACGAGAGCGTATTGCGCTACAGTGAAAAGCAGGCGGTACGGGGTCTTCTTGATCACATCCAAAACCCATGCAAAGCCGACTGAAATCAGGCAGTAGAGTATGGGGATGGCAGGAAGAAAATATACCGACATTACCTCCACATTCTCGTGCCTAAGGTCTCTTACCCCCCAAACCATTTTCCCGAGCAGCACGAACCAGATAAGAAATGCGAAAATAAAGTAAAAAAACACCACCCGCTTTTTACACAAGCCGACAAGCCCCGCAAGAAGAAAAAAGAAAATTGGCCTCGTCGTAGAAAAGGCTATATAGAGCAGACTGTTTTTCACAGCATAATACCATGATTTTCCAAAAGAAAGGGCATGAGCAAGCGCATTGGCTGTTGATGACCCACTATAGGCCTGTCTTAGGATGACTCTCATGAAATCCTTCCAAGAACCCGCATACGAATAGACGATAAGCCCCCCTGAGTGGTCCATAGCGACTGATCTGAGGTAAAGGAGAAGATTTACGGAAAATCCCAGCAAAAAGGAAATGATACCAAGTGGTATCCATTTCAACCTTACCTCTTTCCAGCAAACCGCAAGCGGAAACAGAAAGACCAGCCCCATGAACCCAATCGTATGCTGGTTTCCCATCCCCAAGCCGATGATAAAGAATCCGACTAAAGCATGCTTCAGGAGATTGCCGCCGTTCAGTATTCTCAGCCCGAGATAAAAAACAATCATTGCAAGGGCACTGTTCAGGACATAAGCCTCTGCCTTCAGCGCTTCGGAAAAAAAAGCCGGAGAAATACAGCAAATTCCCGTAGACGCCAACGATGCGTACATATTGTGGGTAAGCGCCATCGAAACCTTGTACACCGCAAAGCACGCAACCGTCGCCGACAAGGCACCGACAAGATTAGTTTTCATCGCTATGTTTCCGAACGGCAGGAATGTCAGAAGCTTGCCGAGCAACACAAATAGCGGGTAGCCCGGGGGATGGGTAGAGCCGAGGGAAAAAGAGGCCGCGGTGAAGAGGCTGCTGTCTCCCGCGTAAATCGAAGAACAAAGGCTGATAAGATTAACAAGAAATATAGTGGCTATCAGAAAAAAATCATCTGCCGGGAAGGAGCGCAATAAACGCGGATGAGAAGAAGACACGTTCTTTGACTCTTGAAAACTCAAACCGTTGTCAGTCCGCAGAAATGATCTTCCCGTAAACAAACTGACCACGGCCGTCTGCGGCAGACATTATAATGGCCGTTATGGTGCTGTCGTCGGCCGGGGCGGCCGAGAGGCTGATCTGTCCCCGACCTGGGACAGCAGCAGCAACCCACAGGACTCCGCCCCACGGCGATTTCTCGCCGGCAGCGTTTCTGGCACTGACAAATGTGCTGACCACGCCGTTTGAGGCGAGCGTATTGTTGTCGTCCGGTCCTACCGATCCGTTCCAGTCGCTATCTACTTCAACGAGGGTCCCCTGCGGGGTACCCGCCTTTTTTGCCGCATTGAGCCAACCTTGCAGTTCCGGTTCAGAAGAAGTGGCGGTCCTCTGGATGGTCCCTTTTCTGGCCCTGTCTTGCATGCCGATGTAGCCCGGGATAGCGATGGCAGCCAGGATGCCGATGATCGCTACGACGATCAGAAGTTCGATAAGAGTGAAGCCCGCGGATTTTTCTAACTTCATTATTAAGGCTCCTTGCCTCTTCAATATCAAGATGGTTCCTTCGCCGCCCGTGGAAAGGGACGAACACATTATGAGCGTCCGTCCCTTTCCATCAATCAGGCATCAGTCTGCAGAAAGCGTTTTCGTATAGAGGAAATTGGCTTTACCGTCATAGACAGACATAACAATCGCAGAAACCGTACTGTCATCTGCAGGGGAAGCGGAAAGCGTAATCGTGCCGTTATGCGATCCTCCTCCATTAGTGTCGTCAACCCATAGGTTTCCGCCCCACGGCGATTTCTCTCCGGAACCGTTTCTGCCAGTTACAAATGTGTTGACCACGCCGTTCGAGGCGAGCGTATTGTTGTCGTCCGGTCCTACCGAACCGTTCCAGTCGCTATCTACTTCAACGAGGGTACCCTGCGGGGTCCCCGCCTTCTTCGCCGCCGTCATCCATGCGGTCAGCTCCGGCTCGGACGAGGTCGCAGTCCTCTGGATCGCGCCTTTCCTGCCCCTTTCCTGCATGCCGATGTAGCCCGGGATGGCGATGGCAGCAAGGATACCGATGATTGCCACAACGATCAGAAGCTCGATAAGGGTAAAACCTTTTTGCTCCTTAAGATTATTGACTGCCTTGTACATAATCAAACCTCCTTTTGATTGTTACGACCAAAGGTCGATAAATACCCCGCCAAAAGTACCCTGAATTATCACCTCCTCAAAATAATTAAAGAAACCTATGACGTTCAAAGAGCACTTTTTATGCCAGATTCTCAGCTTTTAAACCACTGAATTATCGCACATAAAATATTCCTTAAAGACGATAAAAGTCAAGATGGATGACATTATTTGTCATAATAGCAGGGTAGATGGCGCATATTTTAGTACTATCCTGCCTTTGGGTCTATTTTTCTGCCCTTGCTGGAGGAAACGACAAATATCGACCGTCTATGGAATACAATAGGAGAAATCTGTGGTATAATTTTCCAAAAATTAAATGTACTTTCTCTATAATAGAAGATGAATTTTATCGGCCTCGACGCGGGATCAGTAAGTGTCAAGCTTGTTTCCCTCGATAATGGTGGTAATAGGCGTCATAGCGTATATCAGAGACATAAAGGGCAGCCCCTGGCTGTAGCACTCCAACTTCTGAAAGAAGCGCTAGGTGTTGAGAGTGAGGAGTCAGGAGCCACTCCCCTCGCGCCTCGCGCCTCACGCCTCACCCCTCAATTTTCGCTTTCTTTAACCGGTTCGGCAGGCAGGCTGATCGGATCTGTTCTCGGCCTTGAACCGGTCAACGAAGTCGTTGCATATGCATATGCCACATGCAGGCTCTATCCCGATATCAGGACCATCATCGAGCTTGGCGGCGAGGACTCGAAGCTCATTATGCTCGGAGAGGGTCCCGGCGCCGCAAAAGATTTCTCGATGAACTCCGTCTGCGCGGCCGGCACCGGCTCGTTCCTGGACCAGCAGGCCGAAAGGCTGAGGCTTACGATAGAAGAATTCAGCAAATTATGCCTAAAATCGAAGAACCCTCCCCGCATCGCAGGAAGATGCAGCGTCTTTGCTAAGTCCGACATGATCCATCTTCAGCAGATCGCCAGCCCGGTGGAAGACATCGTTGCAGGGCTCTGCTTTGCGGTTGCCCGGAACTTTAAGGGCTCAATCGCGCGCGGCAGGGAGATAAAATCTCCTGTCTCTTTCCAGGGCGGGGTGGCGGCAAACGCCGGCATGGTCAGGGCATTCAAAGAGATCTTCGGCCTCGATGAACTCTTTGTGCCGGAAGAGCATGCCCTCATGGGAGCCTTCGGAGCGGCAATGAAGAACCTCGATTCCGGGGCGAAACAGACGTTCGATCTGAAGAAACTGGAGGTCTTCATCAATTCGACAAGGACTGCGGAAAAAGGTCATATCCCTCTCCTCGGAGAGGGGGACCGGTTCTCTGAAAGACACCTTAAAAAAAGTGAGGAGACAGGAGTAAGGAGTCAGGAGTCACCCCCCTCACGCCTCTCGCCTCACACTTCACGTGTGAAAGCCTATCTCGGTATCGATATAGGTTCGATCAGCACGAATCTCGCGGTCATCGATGAAGACTGCAGACTGATGGCAAAGCGTTATCTCATGACCGCCGGCAGGCCGAT